>DATBDL010000033.1:0-17111 GCA_036269975.1 Pseudonocardiaceae bacterium
CTGGTGGATCGGGATAACCACGGGGGTTTGGGGTTCGGTCCGTTGGGTGGGCGGTCCGGTTGGGCTGGCCCTGTTGCCCTGGGCTGGCGGCTTGGCGCCTGGCGGCTCTGCCCTGGGGCTCTGCCCTGCCCTGCCCTGGGGGCAGGTGGGTGCTGGGGCTCTGCGCTGGGCTGGTTGCTTGGGCGGGGCTCTGGGTTGGGGGGTTGGCCCTCTCGCATTCTGTTCGGCAGCTTGGTGAGCGGGGTCTGGTTGGGCTGTCCCGGTTCAGTCGTGTTCGGCGACCAGTCGCCGCGTGGTCCTGGCGTCCGACCCGTTGCCCCGTTCGTTGGGTTGACTGTCTGGGTGGTCGACACGCGCGGCGGGCGTTGCTGGCTGCGCCGGATTCGCCATTACCCGCGCCATTGTGGTTCATGGCTGTTTTCTGGGTGGTCGGCTGCTTTGTCGCCGGCGTTGTCGTGGGCCTTGTCGGGCGGGTTCTGCTTGGGCGGTTGTCTCGTGGCGTGGTGCTTCGGCCGCCCTGGTGTGAGCTTGTTGCCGGCTTGCTGTCCGGCCTGGCTGGGTGGCGTGTTGCCGCTGGTCTGCTGCCGGTCTGGTGGCTGCCGGTTCCGCTTCTGCTCGGCTGGCTCGCTGTGCCGCTCGCCTCCGTCGACCTCGCTCGTTCTCGGCTGCCGGACTCCTTGACCCTCCCCGCTTATCCGCTGCTCGGGCTCGCGGTGGGGACCGCCGCCGTTCTTGGCTCCAGTCCTGGGCTTGGGTTACGTGCTGTGACCGGTGTCCTCGTCTTCGGCGGGGTGCATCTCCTCTGCTACCTCGCCTCGCCTCGGGCGTTGGGGGCTGGGGACGTCAAGCTCGCCGGCAGTCTCGGTGCCGTTCTGGGGGCTGTGGGGTGGGCCGCCCTGGTTGTCGGCGCCTTGCTTGCCGCTGTGATCACGCTCTGTGTCAGCCTGGCTCGGCGGGTGCGGAGCGTGCCGCACGGGCCTGGTTTGCTGGCTGCTACCTGGCTCGTTGCCGCGTTCGGGCACCGCTGATTATCGAGGCTTTATGGCTGCGTGGGAGGATTGCTCAGTGCTGCGTTGGATCACCGCTGGAGAGTCGCACGGGCCTGCCCTTGTCGCCGTGCTCGAAGGGCTTGTTGCTGACGTCGAGATCACCACCGCCGACATCGCCGCCCAACTCGCTCGGCGGCGGCTTGGTTACGGGCGTGGTGCTCGGATGAAGTTCGAGGCCGACGAGGTGGACGTGCTCGGTGGCGTCCGGCACGGGCGGACCATGGGCGGGCCGGTGGCCATCCGGGTCGGCAACACCGAGTGGCCCAAGTGGGAGCAGGTGATGTCGGCCGATCCGGTTGACCCGGCCGAACTGGACGGGCTGAGCCGGAACGCTCCGTTGACTCGGCCTCGGCCTGGGCATGCCGATCTGCCTGGGATGCTCAAGTACGGCTTCACCGACGCCCGTCCGGTGCTGGAGCGCGCCAGCGCTCGGGAGACCGCCGCCCGTACCGCCTTGGGGACCGTGGCCAGGGCGTTTCTCCGCCAGGTCCTTGGCGTCGAGGTGGTCAGTCATGTCGTCGCGCTCGGGTCCGTCAGCGCGCCGGACGGGGTGCTGCCTGGGCCGCACGATCTCGATCTCATCGACGGCAGCCCTGTTCGCGCGCTCGATCCCGCCACTACCGAGGCGATGGTTGCCGAGGTCGACGCCGCCCGTCGGGAGGGTGACACGCTCGGTGGCATCGTCGAGGTCGTCGTGCACGGGCTGCCGCCTGGGCTCGGGTCGCACGTGCACTGGGATCGGCGGTTGGACTCCCGCCTCGCCGCTGCCATGCTTGGCATCCAGGCCATCAAGGGGGTCGAGATCGGCGACGGGTTCGCCGTGGCCCGCTCACGTGGCAGCATGGCGCACGACGAGATCGAACCCGGTGGTGAGGGTGCCAAGGGGGTCAACCGGAAGTCCAATCGGGCCGGTGGGCTCGAAGGTGGCATGACCAATGGGGAACCGCTGCGGGTGCGGGCCGCGATGAAGCCGATCTCCACCGTGCCGCGTGCCTTGTCTACTGTGGACGTCGCTACCGGGGAAGCCGCCGTGGCCATCAACCAGCGTTCCGACGTCTGTGCCGTTCCGGCGGCCGGGGTGGTCGCCGAGGCGATGGTGGCACTCGTGGTGGCGGACGCCGTGCTGGAGAAGTTCGGCGGCGACTCGGTCGGTGAGACGTCTCGCAACGTCAAGGCATACCTGACGGCGGCGGAGCAGCGGTGGTGAACAGTCCGCGTGCCGTCGTCGTCGGGCCGCCCGGTGCCGGCAAGACCACCATCGGTGAACTGATCGCGGTCCGCCTCGACGTGCCGTTCCGGGATGTTGACCACGACATCGAGCTGGCGGCGGGCAAGTCCATTTCGGACATCTTCTTGGTCGACGGTGAGTCGGTTTTCCGTGCCATGGAAGAAAAAGCGGTCGCTACCGCACTGGCCGAGCATCCCGGCGTCGTGGCGTTGGGTGGTGGGGCGATCCTGTCCGCTCGGACGCGGGCGCTGCTGGCCGGGCATCGGGTCGTGTTCCTGAGCGTCGGGCTCACCGAAGGCATGCGCCGCACGGGGATGTCCACCGCGCGGCCGTTGCTGGCCGGCGTGAATCCGCGTGCCACGTTCAAGTCCCTGCTGGAGGCTCGGTTGCCGCTCTACCGGGAGGTCGCGACCGTCGAGGTGCCCACCGACGACCTGACGCCGGACGAGATCGTGGCCGCGGTCATGGACCGCCTTGGTTCCCCGACCAGGTAAGGAATCGCGATGACCGAGCCGATCCGCATCCGGGTCACCGGCGAACACCCCTACGACGTGGTCGTCGGCCGTGGGCTGCTCGGTGAGCTCACCGACGCGCTGGCCGGCGCGTCCGCCGTCGCCATCGTGCACCAGCCCAGCCTCGGCGTGACCGCCGAGGTGATCCGGGCCGAGTTCGCCGCCGCCGACCTGAACGCGCACCGGATCGAGGTGCCCGACGCCGAGGACGGCAAGTCGCTGGCCGTCGCCGACTACTGCTACCAGGTGTTCGGCCGGATCGGCATGGACCGCAACGGAATCGTCGTCGGGCTCGGTGGCGGTGCCGTCACCGATCTCGCCGGGTTCGTGGCCGGCACGTGGATGCGCGGCGTGCGGGTCGTGCACGTGCCGACGACCCTGCTGGGCATGGTGGACGCGGCTGTGGGCGGCAAGGCCGGCGTGAACACCGACGCCGGCAAGAACCTGGTCGGCGTCTTCCACGAACCGGCCGCTGTCTTCGCCGACCTCGTCACGCTGGAAACCCTGCCGCGCAACGAACTCGTCGCCGGCATGGCCGAGGTGATCAAGGCGGGCTTCATCGCCGATCCGGTCATCCTTGAGCTCGTCGAGGCCGATCCCGAGCTGGCGACCGACCCGACGCGGGACACGCTCGGCGACCTGGTCCGCAGGGCGATCCAGGTCAAGGCCGACGTCGTGTCCGCCGATCTGCGGGAAGCCGGTCTGCGCGAGATCCTGAACTACGGCCACACTCTCGGCCACGCCATCGAACGGCGGGAACACTACCGCTGGCGGCACGGTGCCGCGGTCAGCGTCGGCCTCGTCTTCGCGGCCGAGCTGGCACGACTGGCCGGCCGGCTCGACGACGCGACCGCCGACCGCCACCGCGCGATTCTGACCCTGCTCGGCCTGCCCACCGGCTACGACCCGGACGCGCTGCCCGATCTGGTGGCCGGCATGCAAACCGACAAGAAGACGCGATCGGGCGTGCTCCGGTTCGTCGTCCTGGACGGGTTGGCCAAGCCGGGCCGGCTGGAAGGCCCCGATCCGAGCCTGCTGGCCGCCGCCTACCGTACGGTCGCCGCCGATCCGAACAAGGGGGTCACGCCGTGAAGGTGTTGGTACTCAACGGTCCCAACCTCGGCACGCTCGGCACGCGCGAGCCGCACGTCTACGGCAACGCCACCTACGCCGACCTGGTCGAGCTGTGTGAGAAGACGGGCACCGAACTCGGGCTGGACGTCGAGGTCCGGCAGACCGACCACGAGGGCGAGATGCTCGGCTGGCTGCACGGGGCGGCCGCGGACGGCGTCCCCGTCGTGCTCAACGCGGGCGCCTGGACGCACTACTCGATCGCGGTCCGCGACGCGTGCGCGATGCTCTCCGCGCCGCTGATCGAGGTGCACATCAGCAACACGCACCGGCGCGAGGAGTTCCGCCACCACAGCTTCATCTCGGCCGTTGCCACCGGTGTCATGCTCGGCCTCGGCATCGACGGCTACCCGTTGGCCCTGCGCTGGCTGGCCACCAACCACCGCGAAGCGTGACCCCGCCGGAGATCAGCACGGAGCGGCTACGGCTGCGTCCGTTGACCGCCGACGACATCGACCCGCTGGTGCCGATCTACACCGATCCCGAGGTCACGCGGTACTTCCGCGCGCCGGTGCCGCACCGCCACGCCGTCCGGCGGACCGTCGAGCGGCGGCTGTCCCGGCCGCTGCTGCACGGCATGGGCAGTTGGGCGCTGGAACTGGCCGGCGAGGTCGTCGGGCTCGGGCATCTCTGGCCGTCCCGCGAACTGCCCGCGTCCGTCCCCGAGGCCGGCTGGCTGCTGCGGCGCGACCACTGGGGCCACGGCCTGGCCACCGAGGCCGCGACCGCCATCTTCGACCACGGTCGTTACCGGCTCGGCCTGCCGGCGGTGTGGGCGCTCGTGCACCGCGACAACAAGGCCAGCCTCGCGGTGACCCGCCGGCTCGGGCTGCTGGACGTCGGCGAGGGCCAGTACCACGGCGCACCGCACCGGGTGCTGGTGTCGCTGCCGGTGACCACCGGCGCGCTGCACCACGTCGAGCTGTGGGTCCCCGACGTGGCCCGGAGCGAGCAGTCGCTCGGCTGGCTCCTCACCGAACTGGGCTGGCAGCCGGACAACCGGTGGCGCGACGGCGTCAGTTGGCGGCGGGCGAGCACCTATCTGGTGGTCGAGGCGTCGCCGGACCGCAGCGCCGCCGAGCACGACCGGTTGCGGCCTGGCCTGAACCACATCGCGCTGCATGCCGGTACACCCGATCGGGTGGCGGAGCTGACCGACGCGGCGCTGGCTCGTGGCTGGCGGCTGTTGTTCGCCGACCGCCATCCGCATGCCGGCGGCACGCACCAGTACGCGGCCTACCTGGAAGATCCGGACGGCTTCGAGGTGGAGTTGGTGGCGGAGCGCGGGCCAACAGCGCCGATTTCGCCGGCTTCACCCAATGAGTGACGCGCGTCCGTAGACTGGCGCCGGCAAATCTGACGGTGGGGGTTGGAGGGCGTACCCGGATGCGGAACCGGCGGCGATCCCTCTTCTGCCTCGGGTTGGCCGCAGTGGGACTGAGCCTGCTCACCGCGTGCACGGGCGTCACCGTGAAACCGCTGGCCGAGGGCACGCAAGGCGTGTTACCGGGCACCAAGCCGCCCGTGACGGCGGAGCAGCCGGCCGCGCGGCGTTCGACCGTGCTGGCGACCGGCCACGACCGGGCCAGCCGTGGCGTGATCGCGTCCGGCGGTCCGAAAGCGCCCTACAACTACGCGCCGTCGATCATGGCGACCGGCGGCGGGTACCGGATGTGGTGGTGCAGCCAGTTGCCCGGCGTGCCCCGCCCCGGCGACCAGATCCTGTACGCGACGGCGAACTCACCGGACGGCCCGTTCACGGGACCGGACGGCGCTCCGGCCGACGAGGTGTTCGGCAACAGCCCCCACGGTTTCGACGGCCTGCACACGTGCGACCCGTCCGTGATCGAGGTCGACGGCACGTTCTACCTGTACTACACCGGCACCGCCGACCCGGCCGGGAACGGCAACGCGATCGGCCTCGCCACCAGCTCCGACGGCGTGCACTGGACCCGCGCCGACGGCGGCGCGCCGATCGTGTCCGAGGCCGGCGACCTGCACGACCACCTCTACGGCGCCGGCCAGCCCTCCGCGCTCTATCTGGACGGCTGGTTCTACCTGATGTTCACCGACACCACTGGTGCGGAGACCTCGGACGGCGCCGGGCAGTTCGTGCTGCGGTCGGCGGACCCGACGTTCCAGCGGGGCGTGCAGGCGTTGGGGCAGAACGGTTTCGCCGCCGTGCCCAGCGCCACCACCGCCCGGCTGCGCTCGGTGCTGGACGCGACCACGTCGGACTGGATGTGGGTGGACGCGCTGAACGCCTTCGCCGTCGCGGCCGGCGCGCCGAACGGAACGACGATCACGTTCTGGGACGCCGACTTCACGTACCACCCGTATCAGGCGATCTTCTTGCCTGGCGCCGAGACCGAGGGTCCCGGCCTGGTCCGCCGACCGGACGGCCACGCCCCGGTCGCCGCGACCGATCCGTGCGGCCGGGTGCCGCTGGACGTGGTCCGGCCCACCACGAAGGGCGCCGGTCCGGACGACCTCGCGCACGTCGGCGTCGACGTCACCGGGCTGCACGCGTGTGACCAGCCGGCGCAGGCGCTGACCCTGCTCGACGGCTTCGCGATACCCGCCCCCGACCGCACGATCGACCTCGTCGTGAACGGGAAACTGGTCGAGGTGGAACGCAGGTCGGTGGCGCTGGCGCTGGCCGCGGGCATGGACGATGGGCCACCGGCGTCGATCACCGCGCTGCCGGTCGTTGCGCACCTGACAGCGGGGGCGACGGCCGTGTCCGCGCCGAACCGCGCGGTGGGCATGCTGCTGGACGACGGCAAGCTATGGGTGGTCGGCTCGCCCGCGATCGCGCGGGCGAACTCGTCGCAGGTGACGACTGTGCTGACGGCCCGGTGGGACGCCTACCCGCGCGGTGGGGCGGATCTTTCGGCCCTGCGCCCCTGAATCCGTGTCGACGGCCAGGAAATCGGCCGCTCCGGCGGTTCGAGCCGGCCGCCGACCGCGATCCCCAGCCCACCCGGCAGCATGATCAGCAACGCGATGAACGCCGCGTCGCCCGTCAACGCCGGCCCCAGCGCCCACACCCCGGTCTGGTCGACGAACAGCGCCTTCGCGATGACGGTCAACAAGCCGGCCAGCACACCGCCGACGAGTCCGGCGTAGAACCAGCTCATGCCGCGCCGCGGCTTGCGCAACCAGCCGTCCACGCCGCCCCACGTGCCGGCCACCCCGACCAGCACCGCCAGCACGATCGGGTCCAGTACCGAGCCGCTGTCCGGATGGTCGACCTGGACCGCCGCGAGCATCGTCTCGGCGGCCGCGTAGATCACCGCCATGACACAGCCGCGCGTCAGCCAGGGTCGCATCGGCCCAGCGTACGCAATTACATCCGCCGCCTCCCGTCGATGGCCCGACGATCGACTGGTGAGTAGCCACGGGCTCGGCGGTTAGGCTCGGGTACGTGCCGGAAACCCACGTGACGCGCCGAGCCGCCCTGCGCGAACTGCTGCGCACCGCGGAACTGGACGCCCTGCTCCTCACCGACCTGCGCAACATCCGCTACCTCACCGGTTTCACCGGTTCCAACGCCGTCCTGGTGGTGGCCGCCGACGGCGATGCGACGACCGTGCTGTGCACGGACGGCCGCTACCTCACGCAGTCCGAGCGGCAGGTGCCCGAGTTGGAACGGATCATCGACCGCGGTTCGGACAGGGCACTGATCGCCAGGATGGCGAACGACGCGTCGTACTACCGGCGGACCGGCTTCGAGAGCCAGCACGTCACAGTGGACCAACTGGACCTGCTGATCGAGTACGGCCCCGGCATCGAGCTCGTCCGCGCACCCGGCCTGGTCGAGGAACTCCGACTGGTGAAGGACGACGCCGAGATCCACACGCTGCGGATGGCGTGCGGCGCCGCCGACCGAGCACTGGCCGACCTGCTCGCCGCGGGTGGCCTGCGGCCCGGCCGGACCGAGCGGGCGGTGGCGCGCGATCTTGAGCGCAGAATGGTCGACAACGGCGCGGACGCGATCGCGTTCGAGACGATCGTCGCGTTCGGCCCGAACTCGGCCATCCCGCACCACGAGCCGACCGACGCCGAACTACGGGTCGGCGACTTCGTGAAGCTGGACTTCGGCGCCCTCGTCGACGGCTACCACTCGGACATGACCCGTACCCTCGTCTTGGGGCCGCCCGCCGACTGGCAGCGCGACGTCTACGACCTCGTCGCCAGGTCACAGGCGGCCGGCCGGGCCGCGCTCGCACCGGGGACGGAGGTGCGGGACGTGGACGCGGCCGCCAGGTCGGTGATCGAGGACGCGGGCCACGGCGAGGAGTTCCTGCACGGTCTCGGGCACGGGGTCGGCCTGGAGATCCACGAGGCTCCGTCGTTGTCGAAGACCGGTGCCGGTAGACTCGCCGCTGGCATGACGGTCACCGTCGAACCCGGTGTGTACCTCGCGGGTCGCGGCGGAGTCCGGATCGAGGACACGCTCGTGGTGCGCGCGGCCGCGCCGGAGTTGTTGACCCTGACCACCAAGGAACTCGTGGTCGTGTAGCGCGACCAGAACTCACACGTATACACAGGAGAAGCTCAGCGTGGCCACCACCAACGACCTGAAGAACGGCCTGGTCCTGAACCTGGACGGCCAGTTGTGGTCGGTCGTCTCGTTCCAGCACGTCAAGCCGGGCAAGGGCGGCGCGTTCGTGCGCACGACGCTGAAGCACGTGCTGACCGGCAAGGTGGTGGACCGGACGTTCAACGCCGGCACCAAGGTGGAGACCGCCACCGTGGACCGCCGCGAGATGACGTACCTGTACCTCGACGGCAGCGACTTCGTGTTCATGGACACCGACACGTTCGACCAGTTGACCATCCCGCGCGACACCGTCGGCGACGTGGCGAACTACCTGCTGGAGAACCAGTCCGCGATGGTCGCCACGCACGAGGGCGTCGCGCTGTACGTCGAACTGCCCGCGTCGGTCGAGCTGGTCGTCCAGCACACCGACCCCGGCCTGCAGGGCGACCGCTCCACCGGCGGCACCAAGCCGGCCACCCTGGAAACCGGAGCCGAGATCCAGGTCCCGTTGTTCGTCAGCACCGGCGAGAAGGTGAAGGTGGACACCCGCGACGGGCGGTACCTGGGCCGTGTCAACGCCTGACGGCCACGCACCGCACCGCCCGATCAGCGGCGCACGACGCAAGGCCCGCAAACGCGCGGTGGACATTCTCTACGAGGCCGACATCAGGGGCATCGATCCGGTAGCCATGCTGGCCGACCGGGTGGGCGCGCCGGAACTGCCGCCGGTGCACGACTACACGGTCACGTTGGTGGATGGCGTCACGGCGCATCAGGCACGCATCGACGACGTGCTGTCCGAGCACTCGGAAGGCTGGTCACTGCCACGCATGCCGGCCGTCGACCGCGCGGTGCTGCGGATGGGGTTGTACGAGCTGCTGTGGGCGACGGACGTGCCAGACGCGGTCGTCATCGACGAAGCGGTGGAACTGGCGAAGTCGCTCTCGACGGACGACTCGCCCAGGTTCGTGAACGGCGTACTCGGCCGGATAGCCGGGATAGCGGATCAGTTGCGCGCGATCCTGTGACCGTGCCAGACGGCTGTCGCGGCGGAACAGGCATCGAGCACGGTGATCTTGGTGGCAGCCGTGGCCGCGTCACGTGACGAACTGGCGAGCGACGAGCCTGCCTGATCCGTGACAGCAGTTGGCCTTGCTCGGGTTGGTCCCGCCATGACTGGTCGACTCGGCCGGCCTCAGTCGAACCAACCTCGCCCTGTCCGGCCGTCACGACGGCCGGACAGGGCGAGATGATCGATCCCGATGACTTGGTTGTACCGTCACTCTTCCTTGGACGGACGCGCCTCGGGCGGCAGCACGCCCCAGTCGATGAGCTGCTCGGTCAGCTCGCCCGGCGTCATGTCGTAGATGATCGCCAGCGACCGCAGGTCCTCGGTACGAATCGACAGGACCTTGCCGTTGTAGTCACCCCGCTGGCTCTGGATGGTCGCCGCGTATCGGGCCAGCGGACCGACCTTCTCCGCGGGTAGCTGCTGCAACCGTTCCAGGTTGATCACGATCTTGGTGGCGGGTTCTGCCCCGGACGGCACACGGCCCTCTGGCAGAAGTTCGGCCACCGGCACACCGTAGAAGTCGGCCAGTTCGGCCAGCTTCTGCACGGTCACGGCCCGGTCGCCACGCTCGTACGAGCCGACGACCACCGCCTTCCACCTGCCCCCCGACTTCTGCTCGACGCCGTGCAGCGAAAGCCCCTGTTGCTGCCGGATGCCGCGCAGTTTGGCGCCCAGCGCCTTGGCGTAGTCGCCCATGTGACGGTTCTCCGTTCGTTCGCCCCGTCAGCCGGTATGGGAGAGCCGCGGGGAGCCTGAGATCGATACGCAGAGTAATGGTCACTCTTTGTCGTCACCAGGTCAAGCTGATCCGGCCAGGTCGTTCGAGTTCTCCGACGACACCACCCGGACGCATGACCGAATCGACCTGATACCGTGCAGGTCAGGCCCGGTAGCAACCGGGCACGACGTCCTTTAAGGACCCGTCCGGTGAGGCGGGGAAGGAGTCACACGTGGCGCCACGATCCCGTGGCGCGGCGGAGCCTGCCGAGGAGCGCGAGCTGCTCTCGGCAGACGATGTCGCGCGCACCATCGCCCGAATGGCCCATCAGGTCATCGAAAAGATCGCGCTGGACGCACCTGGCGTACCGCCGGTCGTGTTACTGGGCATCCCGCGAAGGGGTGCCCCGCTGGCCCGCCGGCTGGCCGCGCGAATCCACGACTTCAGCGGTGTCGACGTGCCGACCGGCACCCTCGACATCACCCTCTACCGCGATGACCTGCGGCGGCAGCCACCACGGCCGCTGGAATCGACCCGGCTGCCCGATGGTGGTATCGATGACCGGATCGTCGTGCTCGTCGACGACGTCCTGTATTCGGGCCGCACCATCGGTGCCGCCCTCGACGCGCTGCACGACCACGGTCGGCCGCGCGCCGTCCAGCTCGCCGTGCTGGTCGACCGGGGGCACCGGGAACTGCCCATTCGGGCGGACTACGTGGGCAAGAACGTGCCGACGTCGCGCAGCGAGGAGGTCGCCGTGCTGGTGGCCGAGGTGGACGGCACGGACGGCGTGCTCCTGCGCAGGCCGATCGGTGGTACGTCATGAGGCACCTCCTGTCCGCCGCCGACCTGGATCGGGACACGGCCACCGCCCTGCTGGACACGGCGGACGAGCTCAAGGCGACGCTGCTGGGCCGCGAGGTGCGCAAGCTGCCGACGCTGCGCGGCCGGACCGTGATCACGATGTTCTACGAGAACTCGACCCGCACCAGGGTGTCGTTCGAGATCGCCGGCAAGTGGATGAGCGCCGACGTGGTCAACGTGTCGGCCGGCGGCTCGTCGGTCGGCAAGGGCGAGTCGTTGCGGGACACCGCGCTGACACTGGCCGCCGCCGGGGCGGACTGCGTGATCATCCGGCACCCCGCGTCCGGCTCGGCCGACCGGCTGGCCACCTGGCTGGCCGGCAACTCGACCAGCGTGGTCAACGCCGGTGACGGCACGCACGAGCACCCGACCCAGGCACTGCTGGACGCGGCGACCCTGCGGGAACGGCTGGGCACGCTGGCCGGCCGGCGGATCGCGATCGTCGGTGACGTCCTGCACAGCAGGGTCGCCCGATCCAACGTCCACCTGTTGCGAACGCTGGGCGCCGACGTGGTGCTGGTCGCCCCGCCGACGCTGGTGCCGGTCGGTGTCCGGAACTGGGGGGTGGCCGTGTCACACGAACTGGACGCCGAACTGCCCGCCGTCGACGCGGTGATGCTGCTGCGGGTGCAGGCCGAGCGGATGCACGGCAACTTCTTCCCGTCCGCCCGCGAGTACTCGGTCAGCTACGGCCTGAACGAGGCCAGGCTGGCGCTGCTGCCCGAACACGCAGTCGTGCTGCATCCGGGGCCGATGCTGCGCGGCATGGAGATCTCGGCCGCGGTGGCCGACTCGCCGAGGGCCGCCATCACCGACCAGGTCCGCAACGGCGTGCACATGCGGATGTCGGTGCTCTACCACCTGCTGGCCGGGGGCGAATCAACATGACAGGACTGCTGCTGACGGGCGTACGCCCCTACGGCGAAGGCGATCCGGTCGACATCCGGATCGCGGACGGCGTGATCACCGAGATCGGGACCGGCCTGACCGCGGGTGACGGCGTCGACGTGATCGCGGCGGACGGCCAGATCGCGCTGCCCGGCTTCGTCGACCTGCACGCCCACCTGCGCGAACCCGGCCGCGAGGACGCCGAGACCATCGCGACCGGATCGGCCGCCGCCGCGCTGGGCGGCTACACCGCCGTGTTCGCCATGGCCAACACCGATCCGGTCGCTGACAACGCCGTCGTCGTCGAGCACATGTGGCGGCGCGGCCGCGAGATCGGGCTGGTCGACGTGCACCCGGTCGGCGCGGTGACGGTCGGGCTGGCGGGGGAGCGGCTGGCGGAGCTCGCCACGATGGCGCGATCCGTAGCGGGCGTGCGGGTGTTCTCCGACGACGGCCACTGTGTCGCCGACCCGCTGCTGATGCGCCGCGCGCTGGAGTACTCGACGGCGCTGGACGCCGTGGTGGCGCAGCACGCTGAGGAGCCGAGGCTGACCGTCGGCGCGCAGGCGCACGACGGCGAGCGGGCCGCGCGGCTGGGACTGGTCGGCTGGCCGGCGACGGCCGAGGAGGCGATCGTGGCGCGGGACTGCCTGCTGGCCGCCGAGGTCGGCGCCCGCCTGCACGTCTGCCACGTCTCCACGGCCGGCACGGCGGACGTGCTGCGCTGGGCGAAGCGGCGCGGCAACGGGACCGGCGGGATCTCGGCCGAGGTGACGCCCCACCATCTACTGCTGACCGACGAGCGCCTGTTCACCTACGACCCGGCCAACAAGGTCAACCCGCCGCTGCGCACCGAGGCCGACGTCGATGCGCTGCGTGCGGCACTGTGCGACGGCGTGATCGACTGCGTCGCCACCGACCACGCCCCGCATGCGCCGCAGGACAAGGACTGTGAGTGGGCGGCGGCCCGACCTGGCATGCTCGGCCTGCAGACCGCGTTGTCGGTGGTGGTGCTCGCCATGGTCGGCACGGGACTGCTGGACTGGCGGGGGGTGGCCAGGGTGATGAGCGAACGGCCGGCCGAGATCGGCCGGCTGCCCGACCAGGGCAGACCTGTGGCGGTCGGTGAGCCGGCCAACCTGGCGCTGATCGACCCGGACCGGTCATGGACCGTCCGCGGTGCGGATCTCGCCAGCATCGCGACGAACACCCCGTACGAGGGCATGACGTTGCCGGCCACCGTGGTCACCACCGTGGCGCGCGGCAGGGTGACCGCGCACGACGGACGGATTGCCGCCACACACGCACAGAGAGGCGGACGATCGTGACGACAAGTCGCAGGGCGACCCCGGCGGACCGTGCCGTACTGGTGCTGGAGGACGGCCGGGTGTTTCCCGGCCGTGGCTACGGGGCGCTGGGCGGTTCGCTGGGCGAGGTGGTGTTCTGCACCGGCATGACCGGCTACCAGGAGACCCTGACCGACCCGTCCTACCATCGCCAGATCGTGGTCCAGACCGCGCCGCAGATCGGCAACACCGGCTGGAACGACGAGGACGACGAGTCGGCCCGGATCTGGGTGGCCGGCTACGTGGTGCGCGACCCGGCTCGGGTGCCGTCGAACTGGCGCTCCCGCCGCCCGCTGGACGAGGAACTGGCCCGCCAGGGCGTCGTCGGCGTTGCCGAGGTCGACACGAGGACGCTGACCAGGCACATCCGTGAGCGGGGCGCGATGCGGGCCGGTGTGTTCTCCGGTTCGGCACTGGCCGGCCAGGACGAACTGGTGGCCAGGGTGCGCGGCGGCGAGCAGATGGTCGGCGCCGACCTGGCCGGCGACGTCACGGCCGCGCGGCCCTACGTCGTGCCGCCGGCTGGCGAGCGACGGTTCCGGGTCGCGGCACTCGACCTGGGCATCAAGTCCAACACGCCGAGAATGCTGGCGGCACAGGGCGTGGAGACCCACGTGCTGCCGCTGAGCTCCACGGTGGACGAAGTGCTGGCGGTCGAACCGGACGGCGTCTTCCTGTCCAACGGGCCAGGCGACCCGGCCACCCAGGCACACGCGGTGATGCTCACCACCGAGATGCTCACCAGACGGATTCCGCTGTTCGGGATCTGCTTCGGCAACCAGATCCTCGGCCGCGCGCTGGGAGTCGGGACGTACAAGATGCGTTACGGCCACCGCGGCCTGAACGTGCCGGTGATCGACAGCGCCACCGGCCGGGTCGCGATCACGGCACAGAACCACGGTTTCGCCCTGGAAGGCGAGGTCGGCCAGGAGTTCGCGACGCCGTTCGGCGCCGCCCACGTCAGCCACCACTGCCCGAACGACGGCACGGTGGAAGGGCTGCGGTGCACGGAAGTGCCGGCATTCTCGGTGCAGTACCACCCGGAGGCGGCGGCCGGCCCGCACGACGCGGCCGTGTTGTTCGACGAGTTCGTCGCCCTGATGGCCGACAACACCGGAAGGGGCGGGGCCTGATGCCCAAACGCACGGACATCGAGCACGTCCTGGTGATCGGTTCTGGGCCGATCGTGATCGGGCAGGCATGCGAGTTCGACTACTCCGGCACGCAAGCCTGCCGGGTGCTGCGGGCCGAGGGCCTTCGGGTGAGCCTGGTGAACTCCAACCCGGCCACGATCATGACCGACCCGGAGTTCGCCGACGCCACCTACGTCGAGCCGATCACGCCGGAGTTCGTCGAGAAGGTCATCGCGGTCGAGCGGCCGGACGCGCTGCTGGCCACGCTCGGCGGGCAGACCGCGCTGAACACGGCGGTCGCCCTGCACGAGCGCGGTGTACTGGAGAAGTACGGCGTCGAGCTGATCGGTGCCGACTTCGACGCGATCCAGCGCGGCGAGGACCGGCAGCGGTTCAAGGACATCGTGCGGACGGTCGGCGCCGAGGTGCCGGCCAGCCGGGTGTGCAAGTCGATGGCGGAGGTGGACGACGCCGTCGCCGAACTCGGGTTGCCGGTGGTGATCCGGCCGTCGTTCACCATGGGCGGCCTCGGTTCCGGCATGGCGCACACCCCGGCAGAACTCGCGCGGCTGGCATCGGTCGGGCTGGCCGAGTCGCCGGTGCACGAGGTGCTGATCGAGCAGAGTGTGCTGGGCTGGAAGGAATACGAGCTCGAACTCATGCGCGACCGCAACGACAACGTCGTCGTCGTCTGCTCGATCGAGAACATCGACCCGATGGGCGTGCACACGGGCGACTCGGTGACGGTCGCCCCCGCGATGACGCTGACCGACCGTGAGTACCAGCACATGCGCGATGTCGGCATCGCCGTGCTGCGCGAGGTCGGCGTCGACACCGGCGGGTGCAACATCCAGTTCGCGGTCGACCCGGAAACCGGGCGGCTGGTCGTGATCGAGATGAACCCCAGGGTGTCGCGCTCGTCGGCGCTGGCGTCCAAGGCGACCGGGTTCCCGATCGCCAAGATCGCCGCGAAACTCGCCATCGGCTACACCCTGGACGAGATCCGCAACGACATCACCGGCGAGACACCGGCGTGCTTCGAGCCGTCGCTGGACTACGTCGTGGTCAAGGTGCCCCGGTTCGCCTTCGAGAAGTTCCCCGGCGCCGACCCGACCCTGACGACGACCATGAAGAGCGTCGGCGAGGCGATGGCGCTCGGCCGCAGTTTCGCCGAGGCGATGGGCAAGGCGCTGCGCTCGATGGAGACGAAGGCGGCCGGTTTCTGGACCACACCGGACCCGGCCGGCGCCACGGTCGAGTCGACGCTCGCGGAACTCGCCGTCCCGCACGACGGCCGGCTGTACACAGTGGACCGTGCGCTGCGGCTGGGCGCGACGGTGGCCGAGGTGGCCCAGGCGTCGGGTATCGACCCGTGGTTCGTGGACCAGATCGCCGCGCTGGTGGAACTGCGCGGTGAGCTGGTGGCCGCGCCGGTGCTGGACGAAGGACTGCTACGGCGCGCCAAACGAGCCGGCCTGTCCGACCGGCAGGTGTCCGCGCTGCGGCCGGAACTGGCCGGCGAGGACGGTGTCCGCACGCTGCGGCACCGGCTCGGCGTGCGGCCGGTGTTCAAGACCGTCGACACGTGCGCCGCCGAGTTCGCCGCCCGCACGCCGTACCACTACTCGGCCTACGAGTCCGATCCGGACGCCGAGTCCGAGGTGGCCCCGCAGCCGGACCGGCCGAAGGTGCTCATTCTCGGCTCCGGTCCGAACCGGATCGGCCAGGGCATCGAGTTCGACTACTCCTGCGTCCACGCGGCGATGTCGCTGCGGGCGGCCGGTTACGAGACCGTCATGGTCAACTGCAACCCGGAGACCGTCTCCACCGACTACGACACGGCCGACCGGCTCTACTTCGAGCCACTGACGTTCGAGGACGTGCTGGAGGTCGTGCACTCCGAGCGGATGTCCGGCACGGTGGCCGGCGTGATCGTGCAACTCGGCGGCCAGACGCCGCTGGGCCTGGCCCGCAGGCTGGCCGCCGCCGGAGTGCCGGTGGTGGGCACGTCTCCGGAGGCGATCCACCTGGCCGAGGATCGGGGTGCGTTCGGCGAGGTGCTGACGTCGGCCGGCCTGCCGGCGCCCGCGTACGGCACGGCGACGTCGTTCGCCGGTGCCAAGCGGATCGCGGACTCGATCGGCTACCCGGTGCTGGTTCGCCCTTCTTACGTGCTCGGTGGCCGTGGCATGGAGATCGTCTACGACGACAACACGCTGGCCGACTACATCGCCCGCGCCACCGAGGTCTCGCCGGAACACCCGGTGCTGGTCGACCGGTTCCTCGACGACGCCATCGAGATCGACGTGGACGCCCTGTTCGACGGCCAGGAACTGTTCCTCGGCGGTGTGATGGAGCACATCGAGGAGGCCGGCGTGCACTCCGGCGACTCGTCCTGCACGCTGCCGCCGATCACGCTGGGCCGCACCGACCTCGAGTCGGTCCGGGTGTCCACCGAGGCGATCGCACGGGGCATCGGCGTGATCGGCCTGCTCAACGTGCAGTACGCGCTCAAGGACGACGTGCTCTACGTGCTGGAGGCCAACCCGAGGGCGTCCCGCACGGTGCCGTTCGTGTCCAAGGCGACGGCGATCCCGCTGGCCAAGGCCGCGGCCAGGATCATG
>DATBDL010000034.1:0-7508 GCA_036269975.1 Pseudonocardiaceae bacterium
GGTTGGCCGTTGCGTTCCCCGCGGCACCTGGTCGTCACGTTGATCGGGGTGGTGATTCTGGCGGTGGTGATCGGGATCGTCGCGGCACACCTGCACGGTCCGGCCAAACCGGCCGCGACCGGCTCAGCCGCGCTCGACACCACCACCAACGGCTCGACGGCCACCAGTGGCACGGCCGGCAGCGGCACCGCGGCCAGCACCGGCCCGACGACCAGCTCGACGCCCGTCACACGCTTAGCCGGCCCACCGGAGACCCCGGTGTCCGCGCCGCCCGCGCCCGCGGCGCTGGACGTGATCCGGACCTGGGGCAAGCTCTGGGTGAACCACCCGGTCGGCATGACCAACCAGCAGTGGCTCGCGCAGCTCACCCCCTACACGACGCCGGAACTGTTGCTGGGACCGATGAGTTCGGTCGACGTCGCCAACATCGACCCCACCCAGGTCACCGGAGCGCCGATCGCGACCCAGTCCTTCACCGACTCGGTCGAGGCGCTGCTGCCCACGAACGCCGGCCAGTTGGACGTCACCGCCATCGACACGCCGCAGGGCTGGCTGGTCTCCAGCTACACGGGAGGGTCCTAGCCATGCGCAGGGCCGGTGTCGTGGTGGCGATCCTCGCGGTGCTGGGGGTCGTCGTTCTCGCGATCACCGGCGTGGTCAGCAACGTCGTGCTCGGCGGCGAGCAGCAGGCGGCCGACGCGGCCTTCGCGAACGCGAGCTGTGACGCGGGCCTCGGCCCGTTCGTCGGTGCGGGCGTCGCCGACGGGGCGTCGGTCGCCGCGCAGCTCAACACCGGCCAGCAGTCCAACGTGGCCCTGATCATCACGATCGGCAAACAGCGCAACCTGCCCGCGCTGGCCTGGCAGGTCGCCATCCAGGCCGGTATGCAGGAGTCGCACCTGACCAACCTGCCCGGCGGCGACCGGGACTCGGCCGGCATCTTCCAGATGAGACCGTCGCAGGGCTGGGGCACCCTCGCCCAGGTGACCGATCCGACCTACGCGGTGAACAAGTTCTTCAGCGTGCTGACGGCGATCCCGAACTGGCAGTCCGAGCGGCCGGGGGACGCGGCACAGGCGGTCGAGCGCTCGGCGTTCCCGTTGGCGTACAACAAATGGGAGTCGATGGCCGCCTTCCTGGTGCAGCACGTCGGCCAGGTCGCCGACCCGAGCGGCTGCGGCGGTGGCACCGGCAACCTGCTGCCCGCGCCGACAGCGGCCGCCGCGACGGCGATCGCGTTCGCGCTGGCGCAGATCGGCAAGCCGTACGTGTGGGGCGCGACCGGGCCGGCCACCTTCGACTGCTCCGGCCTGATGCTGCGGGCCTACCAGGCGGGCGGGATCAACCTGCCGAGAGTGTCGGCCGACCAGTACCACGGAGGCGCGCTGCTGCCGGTCCGGGACGCCCAACCGGGTGATTTGATGTTCCTCGCCTACGACCCCAACGACCCCACCACGATTCACCACGTCTTCATGTACCTGGGCGACAATCAGATCGTCGAGGCGCCGTTCACGGGTGAGAATGTGCGCCAGGTGCCGATGAACTGGAACAACCCTCAACTTGTCCAGCAGGCCGTTCGTCCGGGAGTCTGATGCTCATGCGGCCACATGGCCGAAAAGGTCGGCGGCAGGAGGACCAGAGCGTGTTCACTCCCGACCCCATTTCGCGTCCGGCGGGTCCACCGGCGTCAAGCGCGCCGGTGCGTGACTACCTCGCGTCGCCCCGGCCGGGAGCGGACGCCGGCTACGTCGTGGTGCCGCGCTCGCTGGCCGAGGCGATGCCGCTGCCGTGGCAGCAGCACATGACGTACCTGCTGTCCGAGTTCCACCAGGCGTTCTCGCACGTCACGTGGCCGGCGTACCGGGTGGTGCCGTCCCGCTACGAGAAGCTCGTCGACCTGGACGAGGAGCAGTTGGCCGAGGTCGGGGCGCTGGTGGAGATCGACACCGACGGCGAGGTCGTCTACCGGGACCGTTCCGGCCGGATCATCGAGCACCCCGACCAGACCAGTGTCCTGGTGGCCTGCCTCGACCCGATTCCGCCGCCCCAGGCGGGCCACACACCCCACACGCCGCCGCCGGGCACCCCGCAACCCGGCCCGCTCCCGCCGTACGTCCCGGCCGCCCCGTCGCCGCAACCCGGTCCGATCTCGTATCCCGCCCGCCCGCCCGCGCAGCCGCCCCAGGATCGGGTGCCGGACCAGCCGATCATCGTGTCGCCGGAGCCGCCGGACACGCCCCCGACCGGATTTCCCGCGCCGACTCCTGAGCCGCCGGTCGCACCCGGCCAGCCGTTCGGACCGACCGGCTACCAGCAGCGACGGCCGGGCGGCAATCGCTGGTGATTCGGCCAGTGCGGTTGATCTCCGCTATCGGAGGAGACGAACCGGGTCCGCTCTGGCTAGGGTCGTATCGTGGCGGCACAGGGCCGAACGGATCAGGCTGAGCAAGCGGGTCAGGCTGAGCAGACGGGTCAGGCTGAGCGAACGGGTCGAGCTCGGCGGATGGCGGCGCACCGCGTCGCGGACTTCTCCGGTATCCGCGCCGAGTTCAACCTGCCGGCCGACTATCCGACCGCGGCCCTGGTCGAGGCGGAACAGGCCGTCTCGGTGTCGCTGGGCACCCGCGAGGACGCCACCGACCTGCCGATGGTGACCATCGACCCGCCCGGCGCCAAGGACCTCGACCAGGCGATGCTGCTGCGCAGGCTGCCTCGGGGCGGCTTCCGGCTGGACTACGCCATCGCCGACCCCGGCCATTTCATCCGGCCGGGCGGCGCGCTGGACGCGGAGTCCCGCCGGCGCGGCCAGACGCTCTACCTGCCGGACGAACACGTCCCGCTGCACCCGCCGCTGCTGTCCGACGCGGCGGCCAGCCTGCTACCGGACGAGGTCCGGCCCGCCGTCCTGTGGACGATCGACTGCGACGCCGACGGCATGCCCGAACGCGTCGACGTCCGGCGGGCGCTGGTCAGATCGGTCTGTCAACTGGACTACGACACCGTCCGCGACCGCCTGCTCGCCGGCACTCCGCACCCGTCCTACGCCCTGCTCCCGGTGCTCGGCCGGTTGCGCCGCGAGCTCGCCGTCAGCCGTGGCGCCGTCGAGCTGCAACTGCCGGAACAACAGGCGGTGGCCGACGAGTCCGGCGGCTGGAAACTCGTGCTGCGATCCAGGGTGGACGTGGAGGCGTGGAACGCCGAACTGTCCCTGCTGACCGGCATGGCCGCCGCCGACCTGATGCTGGGCGCCGGCATCGGCGTGCTGCGCACCCTCCCGCCACCGGAACCCGAGGCCATGGACAGCCTGCGGCGGCGGGCCAACGCGCTGGGTGTGCCGTGGCCGCCTGCGGAGAGCGCCGCCCGCGTGCTGGCCGGGCTCGATCCGAGCCGGCCGGAGGCGCTGGCGTTCCACGTGGACGCCACCCGGCTGCTGCGCGGCGCAGGCTACTCGGTCCTGGACACGGCGGCGGGTCTGCATGCCGAGACCACGATCCACGCCGGCATCGGCGCCCCGTACGCCCACGTCACCGCGCCGATCCGCCGGCTGGTGGACCGGTTCGCCACCGAGGTGTGCCTCGCGGTCGCGGCAGGCGGCGATGTGCCGGCGTGGACGCGGGCCGCGCTGCCCGAACTGCCGGCGCTGATGGCCGCGTCGGACGCGCTGGCCAGCCGGGTCGACCGGGCGTGCCTGGCCCAGGTGGAGGCGTGGGTGCTGGCCGAGCGCGTCGGCGAGACGTTCCCCGCCGTCGTGCTGCACGCCGAGGCACACGGCGGTGAGGTGTTCGTCGCCGATCCACCCGTGGTGTCGCGGTGCGTCGGCGACGACCTGCCGGAGGGCGAGCGGATCGAGGTGCGACTGGCCGAGGCCGACGTGGTGCGCCGCAAGGTCACGTTCGCGGCGGCGTGATCATCGACATCGACGACGAGCTCGGCGCCGCCGTACCGCTGAGCGGACCACCGAGCCGGGTCGTGTCGCTGGTTCCGTCGCTGACCGAGACGATCGCGGCCACCGTTCCCGGTGTGCTCGTCGGTGCGACCGACTACTGCGTCCAGCCGGCCGACCTGGTCGCCACCCGGATCGGCGGCTCGAAGTATCCGGACGTGGCGCGGATTGTCGCGTTGCGTCCGGATCTGGTGGTCGCCAACGCGGAGGAGAACCGCGAATCGGACGTGGAACTCTTGCGGGCGGCGGGAATCCCGGTCTGGGTGAGCGCGGCACCGGCATCGGTTCCCGCCGCGCTCACGTCGTTGCGCACACTGTGCACGGAGGTCTTCCGCGTCGCGGTGCCCGACTGGCTGGTCGAGGCGGGCGCGGTGTGGCGGGACGTGGCGCCCTTGCGTGCCAAGGTGATCGTCCCGGTGTGGCGGCGGCCGTGGGTGGTGCTGGGCAGCGCCACGTTCGCCGGAGACGTCTTGCGCCGACTGGGAATCGGCAACGTGTACGCGGACCATTCGGACCGCTACCCCCGGCCCACCGTCGACGACCTGCGCGCGATGGCGGTCGACGGGGTGGTATTCCCAGATGAGCCATACTTCTTCACAGATGACGATGGCCCGGACGCCTTTCCGGAACAGCCCTACGCCCTGGTGTCCGGCCGGTACCTGACCTGGTGGGGTCCGTCCTTGGTGGACGCTCGTGTGAGCATCGCCACGGCCTGCGCGAGATTGACCGTGGCCTGAGTTCCTGCCGGCATGGTTGTGTGTGCAACACCGGCGCACCCTGCGACGATGACCAACCCAGGGCGGATGGCTCCCGTCCTGCGCGCGCAGCCCCCTGCAAGGTGCGCTCCCCAGCGTCGAGGAGGAAAACCATGGCGTTACGTCCGGTTCGGTGGTTGGCGGTGACGACTGTCGTCGTCGCCGCGGCCATGAGCCTGATGGCGGCCACCGCCGCCAGTTCGGTAGCCACGTCAGCAGCGGCGCCCGGCTCGGTGGCACCGCACCCGTTCATCAGCGATCCGATCAACGGCAAGACCCTCGCCACCCCGCCGACCACCAGCTTCTGCCTGGCCAACCTCGGGCTGCACTGCTACCAGCCGGCGCAGCTCATCAAGGCGTACGACCTGGCCCCGCTGCACAACGCGGGCATCGACGGCCGTGGCAAGACCATCGTGATCGTGGACGCCTTCGGTTCCCCGACCATCGCGAACGACCTGCACGTGTTCGACCAGACGTTCGGCCTGCCCGACCCGCCGTCGTTCACGATCCGCCAGGACGCCGGCGCGGTGCCGCCGTTCGACCCGACCAACAGCGACATGGCCGGCTGGGCCGACGAGACGACGCTGGACGTCGAGTGGTCGCACGTTTTCGCACCGGGTGCGAAGATCCTGCTCGAAGAGACGCCGGTGTCCGAAACCGAAGGCGTGCAAGGCTTCCCGGAGATCGTCAAGGCCGAGAACTTCGTGATCAACCACCACCTCGGTGACGTGATCTCGCAGAGCTTCGGCGCGACCGAGCAGACGTTCCCGAACAAGCAGTCGATCCTGAACCTGCGTTCGGCCCTGAAGAACGCGGATGCGCACAACGTGACGGTGCTGGCCAGCTCCGGCGACGACGGCGCGACCGACGCCCAGTTCAACGGTTCCGACCTGTACACGATGCCGGTGAACAGTTGGCCGTCGGCCGACCCGCTGGTCACGTCCATCGGTGGCACCCAGTTGACCCTGGACGACAACGGCAACCGGCTCTCGCCGGACGTCGTGTGGAACGACCTGAACACGGTCGGTGGCGGCGCCGGTGGTGGCGGCGTCTCGACGGTGTTCCCGCGTCCGTCCTTCCAGGACGGTGTACATCGGGTGACCGGCAACCACCGCGGCACCCCGGACATCTCGCTGAGCGCGGCGGTCGACGGCGCCGTAGTGCTGTACTTCTCGTTCGACCCGACCCGCGTCGGTTACCACCTCGTCGGTGGCACCAGCGAGGCGAGCCCCGAGTTCGCGGGCGTGGTCGCGATGGCGGACCAGTTGGCGCACCGCTCGCTGGGCAACATCAACAGCCGCCTGTACCACCTGGGCGACTTCGGCCACGTGGTCGGTGACGTGGACGTGACGCAGGGCAACAACACCTTCGGCCCGTTCACCAACAGCGACGGCACGACGCACACCGTGGTCGGCTTCAACGCGGGCCCAGGCTACGACCTGGCCAGCGGCAACGGCACCATCGACGCGGCCCGGTTCGTACCGGCACTCGCGTTCCTGCACTGACCGAGTAACACGCCGGGAGCCGACATCCGAGGTTTCGGATGCCGGCTCCCGGCTGTTCGACGACTCAGTGGAAGGCGTGCTCCGGCGCCGGGAACTCCCTGCCCCGCACCTCGTCCGCGAACGCCTTGGCCGCGTCCGACAACACGCCGGCCAGGTCCGCGTACCGCTTGACGAACCGGGGCGTCCTGCCTCGGCGTAGACCGGCCATGTCCTGCCACACCAACACCTGCGCGTCGCAGTCCGGGCCGGCACCGATGCCGACGGTCGGAATGTGCAGCTCATGGGTCACGCGCTTGGCGACCTCCGCCGGCACCATCTCCATGACCACAGCGAACGCGCCAGCCTCCTGCAGGGCCACCGCGTCGGCCACGATGGTGTCGCCGGCGTCGCCTCGGCCCTGTACTCGGTAGCCGCCCAGGTTGTGTTCACTCTGGGGGGTGAAGCCGATGTGGCCCATCACGGGGACACCGGCCGATGTCAGCGCTTCCACGTGGGCTGCGAACCGGCGGCCGCCCTCCAGCTTGACCGCGTGGGCCCGACCTTCCTTCATGAACCGCACGCCGGTGGCCAACGCCTGTTCGGGTGAGAGCTGGTAGGAGCCGAACGGCAGGTCGGCCACCACCAGCGCGCGCTTGGTCGCCCTGGTCACGGCACGGACCAGCGGCAGCATCTCCTCGACCGTCACCGGCAGTGACGTGTCGTAGCCGTACACGTTGTTCGACGCGGAGTCGCCCACGAGCAGCACCGGGATGCCGGCCTCCTCGAACACCGCGGCGCTGTTGGTGTCGTAGGCGGTGAGCATCGCCCACTTCTCCCCGCGCTCCTTGGCCTGCAGGAGGTGGTGGACGCGCACCCGGGCCGACGACTGCCCGCCGTACAGAACCGACTCGCTCATGCCTGTGCCGCCCCTTCACGGACGCTGGGCAGGCTCTCCCGCCAGCGGTTGGTGATCGGCAGGCGCCGATCCCGGCCGAACGCCTTCAGCGAGATCTTCGTTCCCGGCGCCGACTGCCGGCGCTTGAACTCGGCCATGTCCACCAGCCGCAGGACCCGCGCGACCACCTCGGGGTCGTGCCCGATCTCCAGCAGCTCGGCCATGCCGAGGTCGCGGTCGACGTAGTCGGCGATGACCGCGTCGAGCTCCTCGTAGGAGGGCAGCGAGTCGCTGTCCTGCTGCCCGGGTGCGAGCTCCGCCGACGGCGGCTTGTCGATCGAGTTCTGCGGGATGGGCTCGGTCTCCCCGTGGTCCCGGGCGGAGGCGTTGCGCCAGCGGGCCAGCTCCCAGACCAGCGTCTTGGGCACGTC
>DATBDL010000035.1:0-12780 GCA_036269975.1 Pseudonocardiaceae bacterium
TGAGCGGCTGGCACTGGTAGCCCTGGGACAGCGCTATCTGCTGCACGAGGCGCACCCACAACCACTGTCCTGGCGACAGGCGGCGGACCTGCTGGCCGAATTGCAGCCAGGCGCCAACTGGGCACCGAAACGGGTGGAACACATAGTGGCGGCGGTAAGAAGCCGGTTGTCGAAGGACGGCGTATCAGGGTTGACGAGAGAGGAAATCGGCGAGCCGGTAGGGAACGTACTGAACGACAACCTACTGAGAGAGCTGATGTTCTCGACAACGCTGGTACCACCAGACCTGACCCTACTGGACCTCGACTAACAAAGGCAGAACAAGGCAAGCAGGCCCACGAGAACGCTCGCCAACGCAGGAGGGCCAGCCCAACCCCGACCCACCACCCCCAGGATCGGACCCAAACCCGAGGGGTTGTCCCGATCCATCAGGAGGCATGGCCAGTCGTTCCTGCTCTTCCCGATCCTGGCCGACCGTTACGACAATGAAAGATCGGGACGAGCGGGCCAACCCAAACAACAAGGACCAGACGATGACGCGATCCTGGACTACCCCCCAGTCCGGCGAGCGCTTCCGAGGCCGATCGACGATCCGAGCGCAACGTGGTGGACACCCCGCCGAGCGCCATTTCACCGTCAGCCGAATCCAGGGCGGTGGCGACCTCTGGATCAGCGAGTGCGTGATCACCTATGACGGCGTCCCCACCAACTCGGTGAGCATCATGGAGTTCGCCGACGGGCTCGTGACGCACGAGACGCAGTACCTCGCCGACCCATTCCAGGCGCCGGCCTCCCGAGCGGCACTGGCCGAGCCGATCCCCCGCAGCTAGCAAGAGACCGAAGGCCCGAGCAACAGAGCGAAGGCCGAGCAAGAGACCGAAAGCGCTCTCAGGCAGCGCGGACTTTTCACAGCGTCGCACCCGTTCCGGTACCAGACCCGATCAGCGCTTAATCGGTTTCACCACCCCGCCGACCATCACAACAGCGCAGGTGAGGGCCCTTGACAGCCCTTTTCGACCGCCCGCATGCTACGCGCTGAGAGCGCTCTACGCCGACCGCGCTCCACGCTCCACCATGACATCGGAGTAACCAATGACGGTCACCCCCGCCACGCCTGCGCGACGACGGACAGTCCTGCCTGCCACGGTCGCCGCCACCGCCGCCCTTCTGCTCGCGGCTTACCTCGTCATCATCGGCGGCGGCCCGGCCCACGCTGCCGCCACCCTGCTGTCCCAGGGCAAGCCGACCACGGCCAGCTCTACCGAGAACGCGACCTTCCCCGCCTCGAACGCTACCGACGGTAACACCGCAACCCGCTGGTCCAGCGCCTTCAGCGATCCCCAATGGCTCCAGGTCGACCTCGGGGCCACCGCCAGCATCAGCCAGGTGAGCCTGAACTGGGAGACCGCAGCCGCGTCGGGCTTCCAGATTCAGACCTCGCCGGACGCCGCCACCTGGACCACGATCTTCTCCACCACCACCGGCACCGGCGGCATCCAGACCCTCAACGTCGCCGGCACCGGGCGCTTCGTTCGCATGCTCGGCACGGCTCGGACTACCCAATTCGGTTACTCCGTCTGGGAATTCCAGGTCTTCGGCACGATCGGTGGCGCCACGGGCTGCGGTACGACCAACGCCGCGCTCAACCGGCCGGCCACCGCCAGCTCTACCGAGAACGCGACCTTCCCCGCGTCCAACGCCGTCGACGGCAACACCGCCACCCGCTGGTCCAGCGCCTTCAGCGACCCGCAATGGCTCCAGGTCGACCTCGGCTCGACGCAGTCGGTCTGCCAGGTCTCGCTGAACTGGGAAGCCGCGTTCGCGTCCGCCTTCCAGATCCAGACATCGCCGGACGCCGCCACCTGGACCACGATCTTCTCCACCACCACCGGCACCGGCGGCATCCAGACCCTCAACGTCGCCGGCAGCGGGCGCTTCATCCGCATGCTGGGCACTGCCAGGGGCACCCAGTTCGGCTACTCCCTCTGGGAGTTCGGCGTCTTCACCGGCACCGGCACCCCGCCGCCGCCGACCACCACCACGACCGCTGCTCCGCCCACGACGACGACCGGCACGCTTCCGCCGCCACCGCCCACCTCGGACACGCCGAACTTCGGGCCCAACGTGACGATCTTCAGCCCGTCCCAGTCGGCCGCGAGCATCCAGAGCACCCTGGACACCGTCTTCAACCAGCAGCAGAACAACCAGTTCGGCACGCAGCGCAACGCGTTGCTGTTCAAGCCGGGCACCTACAACGTCACCGCGAACGTCGGCTACTACACCGAAATCGAGGGTCTCGGCCAGAACCCCGATGACGTCAACATCAACGGTGGCGTGACGGCCGACGCGTCCGGCAACAACGCGCTGGTCAACTTCTGGCGTGGCGTCGACAATCTCGCGATCACGCCCAGCAGCGGCACCGACACGTGGGGGGTGTCCCAGGGCGCGTCGATGCGGCGCGTCGACATCCGGGGCAACCTCAAGCTCGACCCGACCGGTGACGGCTTCTCCAGCGGCGGTTACCTGTCCGACTCGCGCATCAGCGGTCAGGTCACCTCCGGTTCCCAGCAGCAGTGGATGTCGCGCAACGACACCTGGGGAAGCTGGGCCGGCAACGTGTGGAACATGGTGTTCGTCGGTGACGTGAACGCGCCGGCGCAACACTTCCCGAACCCGTCCTTCACGACGGTCAACCAGTCACCGGTCGAACTGGAGAAGCCCTACATCTTCATCGACTCGGCCGGCCTGTACCACGTGTTCGTGCCGTCGCTGCGGACGAACACGACCGGCATCTCGTGGGCCAACGGCCCGACACCGGGCACGTCGCTGCCGATGCACGACTTCTACGTCACGCAGCCAGGTGACACGGCCGCCACGATGAACGCGGCACTGGCCAACGGCCTGAGCCTGATCGTCACGCCGGGCTTCTACCAGCTCAACCAGACGCTCAACGTGACCCATCCCAACACGATCATCCTGGGCATGGGGCTGGCGACGCTGCAGCCGCAGAACGGCATCACCGCGATCTCCACGGCCGACGTGGGCGGTGTGCAGGTGGACGACCTGCTGATCGACGCGGGCGCGACCAACTCGAACACGCTGGTCCAGATCGGTCCGGCCGGCGCGAGCGCCAACAACGCGGCGAACCCGGATGCCGTGTCCGACCTGCACTTCCGCATCGGCGGTGACGGGGTCGGCAAGGCGACCAACAGCCTGGTCGTCAACAGCCCCGACACCATCGGCGACAACACGTGGCTGTGGCGGGCCGACCACGGCAGCGGCGTCGGCTGGACGTCCAACACGGCGGACACCGGTTTGGTCGTCAACGGCGTCAACACGACGTGGTACGGGTTGGCGGTCGAGCACTACCAGAAGGTCGAAGTGCTGTGGAATGCCAACGGCGGCCGCACGTACTTCTTCCAGAACGAGAATCCGTACGACCCGCCGGACCAGGCGTCCTGGACGGACAACGGCGTGAACGGCTATCCCGCCTACGAGGTGGCGCCGTCGGTGACGACGCACCAGGCGTTCGGCGTCGGTAGTTACTGCTTCTTCAACGTCAACACGTCGATCGTCAACGATCACGCGTTCCAGGCGCCGACGGCGTCCGGCGTGCGGTTCACCGACCTGTTGACCGTCTCACTGGGTGGTGTCGGCACGATCAGCCACGTCATCAACGAGACGGGGGCAGCGGTGAACCCGTCCAACGACAACGTCTATCTGCCCAGTTTCCCGTAGTCGTCATCCGGGAAGGAGCGAACGCGGGCCCGCGAAACGCGGGCCCGCGTTTCGCTGTCTCAGGCCAGCTTGCGGACCGCCTGGGCCAACGGCGGAAGTTCCTCGTCCACGTCGCGGTACACGTGCAGGGCCGCCCGGCCGTCCGCGCCGCGCACGCGGTTGGCCAGCCGCGCCGGCAGGGCGGCCACGAACAGCACGCCGGTGCCGCCGAATCCCTCCACGAACCAGCCGACCCAGGGCAGCGCGAGGTTGGTGACGGGGCTGAACAGCGCGGGAGCCTGGCCGTCGAACACGATGTCGTAGACGCCGAACCGGCTCCAGTTGGTGACGGCGAACGTCTTCCGCATCGGGTTGAAGCCAAGGGGGAAACACTCGCGCAGCCGGTCGGGGCCGATCGATTCGAGGAACGCGCGGTTGGCGCGGATGCTCAGGTGGTCGTCCAGGAAGCTGTTCACCCCCGCCCGGACGTCGATCGCGATGGCCTCGGCCGTGCTCTTGGGCGCGCACGTCAGGTAGATCTCGTTGACGAGGTTGCCGACGGCGCTGTCCGGCAGGTCGAGGCGACCGCGGACGTTGACCGGCATCGCCATCGAACGGGCTTCGAAGTCCTCGTCCAGTGCCCGCAGCGTGCTCAGCACGTGGCCGCACAGCACGTCGTTGGTGGAGAGGCGCCGCCCGGCGGCCAGGGTGATCTCGGCTTTCATCCTGGCGATCTCGGCGTCGGTGAAGAACGCCTGCACGACCCGGTTCGCGCGCAGCGCCGAGTTGATCTCCCTCATCAGCGCGGCGGCCTCGTCCTCGTCCGGCAGCCGCAGGCCCGGCTGGCCGCAGTCGGCGGCCGGCAGTGCGGCGTCGAGGTAGGTGTCGGGGTCGGTGATGAGCTCGGCGGCCGGCGGCGGCATGCCCTCGACGAACGCGGACCACGCCCGCATCAGCAGCATGAAACTGTGCATGTCACCGACCGCGTGATGCCACGAGCAGCCGACCACCATGCCGCCGTCGGACAACCGGGTCACCCGGACCGTGCACAGCGGCAACTCGCCCTTGCAGGCCGCGGGGGCTTGCACGTGGTCGACGAAGTCCGAGCTGGCCATGCCGAACCGGCCGATCACCTCGGCGAGGGTGTCGTCGAAGTCGTAGGTCGTCATGCTGATGCCGCTGTCGTCGCAGACGATCTCCAGCCCGCCCTCGACTGGGCGGATCCGGCCGGCGAAAACCGGGATGTGGCCCAGCGCGCGGGACAGTCCTTCGGCGAGCCGGTCGATGTCGACGGCCCGCTCGTAACAGAAGACGACCGACACCGGCAGTTCGGCCATCACCACGTCCATCAGCCCGCAGTGGATGACGGTGCCGGGCGCGTGGCCGGCCGTGACGGTGCGTGAATCGCGCAGTTCCGGCCATGCGCTCACGGTCTGGCCCCGCAAGTCCAGCGCACCATCTGACCTCCCCTTTCACCGACTGTGTAAATAGGTGAACGGTAGCTGTACCGCGGGATCGAGCGGCTATTCGCGCACGAGATCGTGCCTGGGTTCGTCAGTGGTGCCGGCTAGGGTCCGTGCCGTGTCACTGGACGCACCGGATCTGGCCGGTCTGATGGAAGCCGCAGTGGTGTTCAACGGCTCTGTCGGCGTGGACACGTCGTGGTCGCGGCTGGTCGAGACGTCCCCGACCGGGCTGAACCTGGGCCGGGCGGCGCAGCGGGAACTGTTGCTGCGCTGGCTGAACTCGTGGGGCTGCCGGATTCGCTATCCGCGCGAGGGTGAGCCGGCGCCGTTCGACACCGGGATCGCGACGTGGTGGCGGGCATGGCGTTCCGCGCTGCCGTCGGTCAGCCTGGTCCACCTGTCGGACGAGGACATCGACAGTGCGGCGGACGCGTATGCGGCGTTGCCGGCCACCATCGTGGCACCGCCGCGCCGCACGCTGGGCCCGACAGCGGCGGCGAAGGCCCTGTTCGCGCTACGACCGGCGGCGATCACACCGTGGGACGCGGCAATCGCGACCCGGTTGCATGGTGGGAGGGACGGCGCGGCATTCGGTCGGCACCTGCGTCTGGCCCGCACGTGGGCGGTGGCGATCATCGCGGAAGCGGGCGGCGACGAGGCGGCGGTGGCGCAGATCGTAGGCCGGCCAGGAATGTCGGTGGCGAAGATCCTGGACGAGTACCTGTACGTCACCATCAGCATGATCAGGTAGGAGGACGGATATGGTCACCGCCGACGAGGCACGTGCGTTCGCACGGACGTTGCCGCGTGCGTACGAGGTCGTGGTGCGCGACCAGATCAAGTTCCGGATCAGGCAGATAGTGTTCCTGGCATTCTCCCGCGACGAGACGGTGATGGGTTTCGGCTACCCGAAAGAGGAACGCGCCGCACTGGTAGCCGGCGAGCCGGACAAGTTCCACCTGCCCCAATCCGGCGACATGCGTTACAACTGGGTCCGGGTACGGCTGGCGGCGATCGACTACGAGGAGATGCGCGAACTGGTACTGGACTCGTGGCGAATGTGCGTGCCGAAGAAGGTGTGGCAGGACTATGTGGACAGTCCAGGTGCTCTGGTCAGCCGAGAGGACCCGCCAGGGCTGCGCTAGCGACGCTCAGCGGCCGACTCGCCACCAGCGCCACCAGCGGTGCCCGCGTTGCCGCGACTCGGCGACGGGCTCGGTCGGCACCGGTGCCATCTCCTCCCGGTCCGACCGCCATTGGGCCACCACCTCGTCGACATCCACCAACCCGACGTGGATCTGCGGGCCGTTCGACGATCGCCACCACGCGCGAACCTGGTCGTTGAGGTCGGTGGCCGCCGCGCGTACCCTCTCCTCGGCTCGCAGCGGGCGCACCTTCTCCCGTAGCTGCTGGATCTCCTTGCGCAGCCGCAGCGGTGTCGGCAGCAGGGCGTCGGTCGGGGCGCCCTCACGGCGCAGCCAGTCCTTCAACCACCAGTCGCCGTCGTAGGGCGCGTTCGCGTCCCTCAGCGGCTTGCCCTTGCCTGGCAGGTCGTCGAAGTCGCCGCGTTCGGTGGCTTCTCTGATCTGCTTGTCGATCCAGGTCTCGAAGCTGGTGCCGAGTGGCTTGCGTTCCGTCATCCCACACCTCTTTGCCGAACCTGACCTCACCCTCACCATGGTAACAAACCGGACAGCACACCCCCGGAGGTCGTCGAAATCGTCCGTTCTTGGCATTGTTGCGCAATTTCGTCACCGGCGGTGGGTGATTGTTCGCTCCGATTTTTGGGTAGCCTCCGGTATGGTGGTGCGGATGTGCGCGTTCGCCGGCAGAGTGAGATCGATCGATCCGCGGATCGTCGGTCTGCTGCGGCGTTCGCTAATGGTCGCCGGCCTCCTGTTCGGATTTGTCGTCGCCGGCAGCGCCGTGGCGCACGCCGACGGCCGGCCGACTCCCCCACCGAAACCGAGTCTGGGCATCGGTTTGCGCACACTGCGTGGCCTGCCAATACCCGTCGCGCCGATCCTCCGGCCGATCACGTCGGTGGCCGCGCACACCGTCGGCACAGTGAGGAAGACCCTCGCTCCGGTCACACGAACGCTCGCCCCGGTGACGAAACCGCTGACTTCCATCACGACCGGCCTCACCACCACCGTCGTCCGGACCGTCGCGCCGATCATCGAACCGGCCGTCGCCGTGACCACGCCGATCCTGCAACCCGTCATGCCGGTGCTCCCACCACCGCCGCCCGGCCGATCGTCGGGTGGCGGTGGCGGGACGACCCCCCTCGGCGCACCGAATCCGGCGCTCACCGACCCCACAACGACCCTGCCCGTCACCGATCCGGTGGCGCTGCCGCCGTTGGCGTCGACCGGCCCGGCGCAAGCAGTCGTGCCGCCGTCGAGTGGGGGGACGTTCGACGGCATCCTCGTGCTGCCAAAGCATTCGGGCTCGGAAGAGTCACCAGCGATACCGACGCCGGCGCCACCGCCGGACAACGATGGCGGCGGTCCGATCGCGGACGTGACCGGCGGCGCCAGTTCGGGCGCGTCCGGGCCGAGCGGCCAGGTGTCCGGAATTTCGCGGCCGTCATTCGGCACGGCCGCTGATCAATTGTCGACGACCGGCGTCCGACCAGGTACCGGACCGCCGAAATGGTGGCTCTTCGATCCGCATCATCATCCTAGCTGAGGTCACCCCGAAATGGTTGCGCAACCAATTCTCCCGTATTTCACGACTGCCGTGAACCGGGCAAATGACTTCAGGGGACGATGATGAGCGTATTTTCCGTGGAAACGTTGTTGTATGCGGTCGTGCAGCGGTACGGCTGGGAGAACGCCAGCCAGGCCGGCCGGCAACTCACCCTCACCCGCGACGATCTGGACGACGCCGCGCGCACGTTGCGCGGCCGTTCGGTGAAGTTGGAGCTGAGCGAACTGCCGACGAATCTGGTGGTGATCCACACCCGCCCCAGCGATCACTGACGGTGACAGCCCACCGGTCGAACCGGGCCGGTGGGCAGCACCCTGGTACCGAAAGATCGTGGTGCGGCGGGACGCGTGGCTATCTGTGGCCACCTATCCCGAAAGTGTGAACAAGCTCGCAACAAGTATCTGAACCGGCCTTTCGGACGTCTTACCGGACACAGGGGGACATTCGGAGGGGATCACTGTGGGGGCCATGAGGAGTGCCACGAAAACCGCGCCACGGCCGGCGCCGCACGACGGCAACGCATTCGATGACTGGTTGGCGCGGTACAGCTTCCCGTTGCTGCGGATCAGCATGGGACTGGTCATCTTAGGATTTGGATTTCTCAAGTACTTTCCCGGAATCAGCCCGGCGCAGGCCCTGGTCCTGCACGTCAACCGCGTTCTGACGTTCGGGTTGATGCCGGACCACGTGACGTTGGTGCTGTTCGCGACGGTGGAGAGCGTGCTCGGGCTGGTGCTGATCACCGGATTGGGACTGCGCTGTCTGATCTATCCACTGACCGTGTGGGCCTTCGCGATCCTGTCGCCGGTGGTCCTGTTTCCTGGGGAGCTGTTCAGCGGACCACACCACGCACCGACGCTGGAGGGGCAGTACGTCCTGAAGGACATCGTCCTGCTCGCCGCGTGCCTGGTGATCATGGCCCGAGTACGTGTTCAACCAAGGGGGTAATTCGCATGACAACCGTGTTTCGTGCCAGCTCGCCCGTGGCCGAGGCGGGGCCACAGCTCGGTCCGTTGCTGGAACTGCCCGGCACGTGGGTCGGGAGCGGTTTCAACCTGATCTCGCGGCCGGACAAGCACGACGGCAAGCCGTTCTTCCTCGAACTGAACGCGACGAGGGAGATACTGGCGTTCACCGAGATCGGCGCGCCGATTCCGAACCGGGGCACCGGTCAGGACGACATCTTCTTCCTGGGCGTGCACTACCTCCAGCAGATCAGCGACGCGGTCGACAACGCGGCGCTGCACCTGGAACCGGGTATGTGGCTCGACATTCCGGCGACGACCGACCCGGTCGCGCCGGCGAGTGTCGCGCGCCTTGCCACGATCCCGCACGGCGACGCGCTGCTCGCCCAGGGCTCGTCGCTGACGGTGGCCGGCGGGCCGCAGATCGACTCCGTCGACTCGACGCCGACGTTCTCGACCGGGCCCAACGCCGGGCAGCCCGTGACCGGCTCCTACCTGGACCCGTTCACGACGACCCCGTTGCCGGCGGGCATTCCGCGGGGCGCGATCGCCAATCCCAACCTCGTGCTGACCGAGGCCGTCTCGAAGCAGAAGATCGTCGAGACCACCGTGCTGATCGTCAGCACCACCAACCAGATCGGCGGCAGCGCCGGTGGTATCGAGAACATCCCGTTCGTCGTGCGGAACGCGAACGCGACGAGCATGAGCGCGATCTTCTGGATCGAGAAGGTGCAGCGTGAGGACGGGGTCGGCACGTACCTCCAGTTGCAGTACACCCAGAAGGTGATCCTGAACTTCCTGGGGATCGACTGGCCGCACATCCAGGTGGCCACGCTGGTCAAGCACTGAACCGACCAGCAAGGGGGTGGGCCGGCACGCTCGCGCGGGCGTGCCGGCCCACGGCATTTTCGAGAACCCGCTTACGGCGCCTTGCGCAGCACGCCGAGCAGACCGTGCTTCTCGCCGCCGGGACCCGCGCTGAACCACAGCGCGTCGGCGCCGCCGGTGGACGCAGTGCCTGGGGGTCAACGCCCACAGGCCGGGGATGACCAGCGTGTGACCCTTGGTGTCGCGTACCTGGCCCACGATGAAGCGGCGGAAGCCGCCGCCGGGGTTGGGCTGCACAACGTTGATCCGGCCGTCACCGAAGTCGGCGATCAACAGCGAGCCGGCGAGCGGGCCGAAACTGGCCGGCGCCACGGCAAGGCCCCACGGCGCGTTCAGGCTCTGACCGGTGGCGACGCGGGACACGAACTTGCCGTCCACGGTGAACCCGTCGACGATGCCCAGTCCCTTGCCGACCGCGTTGCGGCCGGTCTTCGGGTCGACCTTGGCGTAGGCCACGAAGATGTCGCCACCCAGCACCTGCTCTTTCACCTGCGCGAACGTGGAGCTGAACACGTCGGATGCAGCCGGGAACAACTGCGATACCTGTACGTCCGCTGTGAGTCGCCGGATTGTGATCAACCGGCCGATATCGACGAACGGTCGGTACCAGGCCATACGACCAGTTGGCGGATATTCCCGATGACAATGCCACTGCGCCGTCCGGCCGCCGGCCGCGAGCGCCAACCGATGGAACACCGACACCCACGAAAAGCCTAGACAAATACCTGACAGACCACTCGAACCGCCGGTTCGGACACTCGCAGTGGTGCTTGACAGTCAATACCTTCCCCTGAATGAACTGTTGCACCCCTCTGCGAGTGAATACTGAACGAATATCCGGTGGACCTTGCGACCACGGAAACCGCTGCGCTACGTTGCGAAACAGTCAGACGAGAGCCTCGGACAAAGTAGTCAGAACGCCGCGCTGTCAAGTTTTCGTCACCTTTTCGAATCACCGCTGGCAGCACATCCGACGAGAGGGCGGAGCCCGGATGGGTATCTATGTCATCGGTGCCGTATGGGTGGTCGCGATCGCGGTGCTCGCCGGCGCGTGCGCCTACTTCGCGCGGCATTTCACCGAAAAGGAGGGCCGCGCCGAGAACAACGAGTCGGCCGGCCAGGTGTTCACGATTGTCGGCGGGCTGCAGGCGGTGCTGATCGCGTTCGTCCTGATCGGACTGTTCGACTCCGTCAGCGCTGCCAGGGACACGTCCTATCAGGAGGCGGAGAGCCTGGTTGCCGTGACCTGGGCCGGCGACGAGCTTCCGGCCCCCGCGAGTGACAGGATCCGTGAGCTCGCGGTGACCTACGCCCACCAGGTGGTCGACACGGAATGGCCGCAGATGGCCGGCCACGAAGAGGTGAGCGCGGCCGGCTGGTCGACCCTGATCGAGTTACAGAAAACGATCGCCGAGACGAAGACCACTTCCACCTGGCAGGACAGCCGGCGGGCGGAAGCGTCCGATCAGCTCTTGACGGTGTACCAGTCCCGGCAACAGCGGCTGAACGACGCATCGGAGGGCGTGAGCGCGGTCATCTGGTTCGCGTTGGCGATCGGGAGCTTGCTGTCGCTCGGCCTGCCGTTGCTTTTCGGTGGCCCGAAAATACGGGCCCACATCATCATCGTGTCGACGTTGGCGGCCACGATGGCGGTTTTGCTGTACGCGATCTACCAGTTGCAGAATCCGTTCGCCGGCGGGGCGTCGGTCGGCCCGGAGGCGTTCCAGTCCGCACTGGGCCGTCTGCAGTGACGTGGGTCGGTCGGCTCGTCGCGCCCGAGTCGGGCCGTCGGCTCACCGGAGTCAGCGGGACTGCTCCGATCGGCACCACCGCATCCGTGGCGGATCGTCGATGAGTCGGGCCTTACGGGGGGTCGTCCTGGTCGCCGCGGCGGCCGGGTTGCTCGCCGTGTCGTTCGCGTGGCCCGGTGGCGCGGCGCAGGACAGTCCGACGAAGAAGCCGCCCTGTCTGTCGATCGGCCTACCGGTCACCGGGCCGGGGGCCGGCGTGTCGACGGTCGGGTGTTTCCCGGCTACGCCCAAGGCTCCGCCACCGCCACCGCCACCACCTCCGCCGAACACGACCGTTCCCCCGCCACCACCGCCGCCCATCGCCGCGCCGGCGCCCGCTCCCGTGCTACCGGTGGTCCCCCGGCCGGCGGTCGTGGTCGTCACTCCGCCGCCGACCACCACGCCACCCACGACAACGCCGCCGGCCACCACGCCTCCCCCTCGGCCCACCACGCAGGCGACCATGCTGCCGGTGGCCGCGCCACCGCCGCCGGTCAGTGTCGCCGCCGAGGTGGACAAGCAGCGTCGGTGGGGACTGACCGCGCTGGTCCTGTTGATCGGCGGTGGCGCCGCCGCGACGCGTATGCGCACCACGCGGGACCGCTGAGTTGCTCGGACGGTGACTCACGTGGTGTGTTTGGCCCGTGGCGATGGACGAGAACGCTGTGGTCGACGAGCTGTACGGCGGCTCGCGGGACGATTTCCTGCCCACCAGGACCGAGCGGGCCAAGCAGGCCAGGGCCGCCGGGGACCGGGAGTTGGCCGGGCGGATCGCGGCGCTGCGCAAGCCGACGGTCGGGGCCTGGCTCGTCAACCAGATCGTTCGCCGGTACCCGGAGCAGTTGGTCGAGGTCGAGAAACTGGCCGAACGAATGCGGGCGGCTCATCAACACGGTGACGGGGAGCGGATCCGAGCCGCCGGCCGTGATCGGCAGGTGTTGTTGCGGGAGTTGGATTCCCTGGTTCGGCAGGTCGCCGATGCCGACGGGTTGCGACTGGGAGCGGACGCCGCCGGTCAGGTGACCACCACGTTCCAGGCGGCCCTCGTCGATCCGGCGGCGTTGCGGACGGTGCTCGGCGGGACGCTGGCGGTCGCGGTGGAGCAGGACGCGGATCTGATCGGCCTGCTGCCGGACGTCGACGCTCCGGCGCCGATGTGGACCGTTCGGCCGGACCGACCGGTCGCGCGAACGCCCGCGCCGAAACCCGCCGCGCCGGCTGAAACCCAAGCTCCGGTTGAGG
>DATBDL010000036.1:0-34253 GCA_036269975.1 Pseudonocardiaceae bacterium
CTACCGCCGCAGCGGCCGCAGCGGCCTGCAGTTGCCGGCGATCTCGCTCGGCCTGTGGCTGAACTTCGGCGACGACCGGCCGTTCGAGCTCAGCCGCACGATCTGTCGCCGCGCGTTCGACCTCGGGATCACGCACTTCGATCTCGCGAACAACTACGGTCCGCCGTACGGCGCCGCAGAGCGGACCTTCGGCCGGATCATGGAGCGCGATCTGCGCCGCTACCGCGACGAGTTGATCATCTCGACCAAGGCGGGCTACGACATGTGGCCCGGGCCCTACGGCGAGTGGGGGTCGCGCAAGTACGTGCTCGCGAGCCTCGACCAGAGCCTCGGGCGGATGGGCCTGGACTACGTCGACGTCTTCTACTCGCACCGCTTCGACCCGGACACGCCGCTCGAGGAGACGATGGGCGCGCTGGACACGGCCGTCCGTTCCGGTCGCGCCCTGTACGCCGGGATCTCCTCGTACTCGGCCGCCAGAACCGAGGCGGCGGCGGCGATCCTGCGCGACCTCGGTACGCCGTTGTTGATCCACCAGCCGTCCTACTCGATGATCAACCGCTGGATCGAGGACCAGGGCCTGCTCGACACGCTGGCGGACGTGGGCGCCGGTTGCATCGCGTTCTCGCCGCTGGCCCAGGGCCTGCTCACCGACCGCTACCTCGGCGGCGTCCCGGCCGACTCGCGGGTGGCCACCGGCGGCGCCATGAGCACCGGCATGCTCACCGAGGACAACCTGGCCAGGGTACGGGCGCTGAACGACATCGCGACACGGCGCGGCCAGAGCCTCGCCCAACTCGCCCTGGTCTGGGCGCTGCGGGACGAGCGCGTGACGTCGGTGCTGATCGGCGCGAGCAGCGTGGCGCAGTTGCGGGACAACGTCGCCGCGCTGGAGAACCTGGACCTGACAGCGGACGAGCTCGCCGAGATCGACAAGTACGCGGTGGACAGCGGCATCAACCTGTGGGCGACATCGAGTTCGTACTGACGGTAGTTATGCGGTCACCCGATTCGGGTTACGGTGGGAAGCTGAACCGACTCGAAGCGCTACCAAGCGAGGGTGGCTCATGACCAGTACCGCCAATCCGCGACTGCCGTTCGACCGCAGGAACGCGTTGGACGTGGCGCCGTTGTACGAGACGTTGCGGCGGGAGGGGCCGCTGGTGCGGGTGACCACGCCGGCCGGCGACCCGGCCTGGCTGGTGACCTCGTTCGAGGCGGTACGGGAAGTCTTTCGTGACAACCGGTTCGGCCGGTCGCATCCCGCGCCGGAGCAGGCGGCCCGGATCTCGTACGCGGCCTTGCAGGAGGGGCCCAGCGGCGACTTCGAGACCGAGGAGCGCGATCACAAGCGGCTGCGCAGGATGCTGGCGCCGGCGTTCTCGGCGCCGCGCATGCGCAGGCTCGGGGACCGTATCCAGGAACTGACCAACGGATGCCTCGACGACATGCGGGCGGCAGCCGACGCCCGGCGGGGCGAACCGGTCGACGTGCAGGAACTGCTGGCGTTTCCGTTGCCGGTACTCGTGATCTGTGAACTGCTCGGCGTTCCGTACGCCGATCGGGCGCTGTTCAGCGACTTCTCGGACCGGATATCCGAGTTCGACGGGGGCGCGGACGCACAGGCCGCGATGGCGGAGTTCGCCGCGTACACGGGCGGGCTCGCCGTCGCCAAACGGACGAATCCCGGCCCCGACGTCATCTCCGACCTGGTGGCGATGCAGGCCGACGATCCCACGTTCACCGACCTGGACCTGGCCCAGTTGGCGGCCGGCCTGCTGTTCGCCGGCCACGAGACGACGTCCACCCGGATCGCGCTCGGCGTGCTGTTCCTGCTCAGCGACACCAGCCGCAGGGACCGGTTCGTCGCGGACCCCGAAGCGCAGGTCGACGCGACGGTCGAGGAGATCCTGCGGATGTCGGCCACCGGCGGGACGGGGCTGCTGCGGTACGCCCACGAGGACGTCGAGGTGTGCGGGGTCAGCATCGCGCGTGGCGACGCCGTGCTCGTCGCCATCGATTCCGCCAACCGTGACGCGTCCGCGTTCACCGCGCCAGACGAGTTCGATCCGGGCCGCAAACCCAACGTGCACATGGCTTTCGGCTACGGCGCGCACGTCTGCATCGGCGCCAATCTCGCCCGCACGGAACTGCGGGTCGTGTTCCCGTCGCTGTTCCGCCGGTTCCCCGGCCTGCGGCTGGCCGTCGACGTCGACGACATCGAGATGCGGCCGAACCGGGTCGCCGGCGGGGTGGTCGCGGTTCCGGTCGTATGGTGACGCTATGAAGATCAACGCCGACACGGCCGTCTGCGTGGCGTCCGGGCAGTGCGCGCTGCTCGTGCCGGCGGTGTTCGACCAACGTGACGACGACGGCATCGTGGTGGTACGCAACGAGGAGCCGCCGCCGGAACAACACGATGCGGTACGGCAGGCTGTGCTGATCTGCCCGTCCGGCGCGCTCCGGCTCGTCGAGTAGCGCGCGGCATCGGCGACGAGCGGGCGATGCTGGTCGAGTTCCTGCGGGCGCGGCGGGCCACGCTGGAACAGGTTCTGGCAGGCGCCGCCGCGCCCGCGCGGCCGCTAGCATGCCGATTGCTCCATTCAGGTTTTCCACGCACCGGACCGCGGTCACGTTTTCGTATTGCTATGCGGTGTGACGCGGCGTACGTAGAATACGACGGCTGGTCGACCACCGAAACGAGGCGGGGTACGGTCATGTTGTCCGAATTTCGCAGGAGAAAGCTGACCGCCGGTTTCCGCGAACTGGACGTCAATGGCGACGGTCACGTCGGGAACGACGACATCGAACTACTGATCAAGAATCATGGCGACGCGTACGGATATCCCGATGACACACCGGAGCACGCCGAGCTGGCCGGTCGCACCAGAGACGTGTGGGAACAGCTCAAACAGTTCGACAGCAACGGAGACGGCGAGGTCTCGCTCGACGAGTACGTAGCCGGGTTCGAAGCCTTCCTCGGTCAGCGCGACGCGTTCATGTCGTCGATGACCGCGCTGGTCGATTCCTTCTACGAACTGGCCGATTCGGACAAGGACGGTCGGATCAGCGAGGACGAACTGATCAAACACTTCCGCGCCTGGAACCACACCGAGGAACAGGCAAGGACGGCATTCCTCCGACTGGACCGAGGCGGAAATGGGTCGATCTCCAAGGTGGAATGGATGGCGAACCTGGAGGAGTTCTACTTCAGCGACGACCCCGACGTGCCGGGAAACTGGCTGGCGCCGATTCCGCGAGCGTGAGGCGCGCGTCGGTCGGGGGAGTGCCGTCTTGGTGGTGCTCCTGCTGTTGCTGACCGGTGGTGGTGTCGCCGACGCGCGACCGTCGACCAGCCAACGCATCTTCGTCGTCGGCCGGGTCGAGGACCCCACGGCCACGATCACCGCGAGCGGGATGATCACCGGGACCGGCACGCTGACCGCCGAGTCGGTGGATTTCGACCAGGCTACCGACTCCTACGTCGAGACCGACCTGGCCGCCGTGGGCGGCGGCACGCTGACCGTCCTCGTGCACGGCGCGTTCGACACCTGGCCGTTCACCCTCGATCCCCGCACCTGCACCCGTTCCGGCCGGATCACCGGAACCTGGACCGTCACCGGCACAGGCGGCGACCTGGCGGGCGTTGCCGGTGGGGGCACCCTGGCGGGCCACTTCCTCACCTACGCCGCACACGGACACGGCGGCTGCGACGTGAACGACATCAAGGGTTTCGTGGCCGGCCCGATGACCGGCGACCTACATCGCATCACACTTTCGTAACATCCATTTGGGCGCCATCGGGAACGTGGCTGCACTAGCGTCTGGCCGGTGGTCGTACTGGTGTTGTCGTCCGCCGCTGTCGGCGCGCTGGCGCTGGTGCTACTGCGCAAGGCGACCATGGCGGAACCGGGAGCACCGGCGGTTTCCCTTGCGCTGCTGTGGTTTCTGGTCCGACATCGGCCAGTGTGGGCGGCCGGTGTCGCCGCCATGGTCGTCGAGGTCGTCCTGCAGGTGTTGGCGCTGGCCGGCGGTCCGGTGTCGACGGTGCAGCTATTGGTCGTGATGGAACTGCCGTTCTGCCTCGTCCTGTCCAGTCTGATCCTGGGCGGCCGGTTGGCGGTTCGGGAATGGTCCGCGATCGCCGCGATGACCCTTGGGATCATCGTCCTGCTGCTGAACCTGTCGGCGCATGGCGGCAATCCGAACTCACCCGACCTGGCCACCTGGTCGCTCGGCCTGGCCGTGACGGTCGCGGTGATCGCCACCGCCCTCGTCGCGGGCCGGTGGGCCGGTGCGGCCACCAGAACGGCGTTGCGCGGGATCGCGGCCGGAATGACCGCCGGCCTGGTCGCGGTGCTGGTCAAGCCGGTCACGGCGACCGTGGCACGGGGTTGGGGCGCGGTGTTGGGCACCTGGCAGGCGTGGGCCGTGCTGGCCGCCGGCGCGGTCGCGTTCCTGTTGTTGCAGAACGCATTGCGGACCGGGCCACTGGTGGCATCCCAGCCGGGCATCACGCTGGCGAACCCGTTGACGGCGGCCGTCTGGGGTGTCGTGGTCTTCCACGAGCAGGTGCGAACCGGCTGGTGGCTGGCCGGCGCCGGTCTCGGCGCGGTGCTACTCGCCGGCGGTGCGGTGTTGCTGTCCGGTTCCCCACTTCTGCGGACAGAAGTCGGGTCAGGGGCCCAGTTGGTCGCGCCACGAGTGGCGGGCGGTGAACCCCAGCAGTCGCCGAATCTCGGCCGACGATGTGCCGGACGCGTCCGGCCGGTCCACCGGCCGCACCACGATCTCGTCGCCGAAGCGGCGTCTGGCCTCCGCGACCAGATCGTCGCGGGCGGGTAGGTCGGGGGCCACGGCGTAACAGACGACATGGCCCGGCAGGTCGCTGCCCGCCGCCAGGACGATGGCGTCGGCGAGATCCCGTCCATCCACATAGGACAATGTGGTCAGCGGTAGCGACGGATCGCGCAGGAAGGGGCCGAGCGCGGCCGGATAGGTGTCCGGCCACAGCACCCAGCCGGGCCGCAGCGAGATGACCCGCAGTGCCGAGCGCCGCACCGCCGCCGTGCAGAGCTGCTCGGCGAACGACTTCGCCAGGGCGTACGGGTCCTGCGGGCGTAGTGGATGTTCCTCGTCGACCGGCAGGTACTCCGGGCGGACCTCCCGTTCCGCGAACGCCCAACCCAGCACCGACTCGCTGGAGATGTTGACCAGGCGCGTCACGCCACAGTGCACCGACGCCTCGATCACGTTGAAGGCGGCCATGAGATTGTTGTGGAACAGGGTGTGCGGCGGGTGCGACGACGGATTCGGGATCGCGGCGGCGTGGACCACCACGTCGTGCCCTCGGACCAGGGCGAACGCATCGCCCGCGTCGGCCAGATCGGCCCACCGCAGCCACGCGCCGGGCACCGTCGATCCACTCGCCTGGACCACGTCGGTGGCGGTGACCTCGTGACCGGCGTCGACAAACGCCGCGACCGCGGCCCGCCCGATCCGGCCCAACCCGCCGGTAACGAGTACCCGCATCACCATCACCTCCGCGTGATCGATTACACCAGCGCAGTGTCGCCGAAGCGAGCGACGTTGGACATGTGCCGAAACGTGCGCCACCGCTTGGGTGTCCGCCCTGCCCGGCCGGCCTGCCGCAACAGCCGGGCGATGCGCGGTGCAGGAGTGCCGATCTGCCTGGGCGGCCAACTCAGCCCGCACCCGAGGTGCACCGTAGGTGGCGTCTTCGCGGTCAGACTCGCCAGCGGCCAGCACACGCAGGTGGGCACGGGAGACCTTCGACAGCTCACACGCACGCTCGACCGTTGCCGTACTGGCCGGCGTTCTCCGCCTCGATGAACGGGTACACGTTCACCGGGGCTCGACCGAGAGCCCGTCGGCCTGGGCCTGCGGGTTCTGGGCGGCGTCGGCCTGGCGATTCAGCGGCGCACCGCGGGGTCGACCAGGTCGAACTCGGCCACGACCTGCGCGATCGTGCGGTCTCCCCGCTGGCACGGCGCCACGATCTCGGCTCGGAGGTGTCCGCCCAACGGGGCAAGACCAGTCGCGCGCTGCGGGTGGCCTCGGGGTGAGGCCGGGAAGTGATCAAGCATTGGTTGTCCCTTTCATTGAGGTGGACGGCACGCTGGTCGACTCGGGAGAAGCTGTGGGCGGTCGCGCTCGAAGAGATTTCGGCATGTTGGCGGTCTTTCGCGGTCCGGGTCTGAGAGTGACTTGGGTGCGGCTCTTCTGGAGGGGACCCCCTTGTATCCGCGGCCTGCTCCGGGAATGTCGGTGCGATTGGCCGTCAACAACCTGGGCGTACGTGGAACCCAGAAGAGCCACACCCGAATGACTTTGCTGGAGGCCGCGTCGGTCATGCGGATGGCGTGGCGAAGTAGTGGCCCTTCTCCAGATCCTCGATGAGGCCCGGTTGCGTCGGCTGCCACCCCAACAGCTCGCGGGTCTGCCTGCTCGACGCCGGAGCGTCGAGCACGATCATGCGGCTCAGCCACGTGAAGTGCTCGGCCGCGTCGGCTGGGTCGATCGACGCCACCGGGACGTTGAGACGCCGCCCGATCACCTCGGCGATGTCGCGGATCGGTACGCCCTCGTCGGCCGCCCCGTGCAGTGTCGATCCGGCGGGGGCCTGCTCCACGGCGAGGCGGAACAGGTGCGCCGCATCGATCTGGTGCACTGCGGGCCACCGGTTGGCTCCGTCGCCGACATAGGCCGCGACGCCCTTGGCGCGTGCGATGCCGACCAGGGCCGCGACGAAGCCGGCATCGCCGTCGCCGTGCACCGTGGGGGCGAGCCGCACGACCGACGAGCGGACGTCGCTGGACGCCAGTGCCAGCGTGCGGTGTGCGTTGGTCTGCCGGATCTCCAGGCCACCGATCGTCGGCGTCGCGTTCGGGTCGGCTGCCTGCCCGTCCTGTTCGGTCGCCACTCGTCCCGGTGCGATGCCCAGTAACCCGGACGCGAGGACGAGCGGCCGGCCGGAACCGGCCAGTGCTTCGCCGAAGGTCTCGATGGCGCGGCGGTCCGCGGCGACGGCCTCCTCGAAGCCGCCTTCGCGGGAGAAGGCCACTTCGTGGTTGAACGCGAGGTGGATCACGCCGTCCGACGCGGCGGCCGCGGTCCGCAGGATGTCGAGGTCGTCGAGGGTGCCGCGCAGCACGTCGGCGCCGGCTGATGCGAGTGCCTCGGCCGACGTGGCCGAGCGGGCGAGTCCGGTGACCTGGTGGCCGGCTTCGATGAGTTCGGGAACGACGGCGGAGCCGATCCAGCCGGAAGCACCGGTGACGAAAACGCGCATGGGAGAACTCCAGGTGATCGATTGCCGGCGACGTCGCCGGTGATGTCAGTTGCTGTCATCACAGTAGCACTGATGTCAGCCGCTGTCATCAAGTACGATCGGGGTCATGAGTCGATGGGAGCCCAACGCACGCGGCCGGCTGGAGCAGGCCGCTCTGGCGCTCTACCTCGAAAACGGCTTCGAGCAGACCACGGTGGCGGAGATCGCCACTCGGGCGGGCCTCACCGAGCGCACGTTCTTCCGGCACTTCGCCGACAAGCGCGAGGTGCTGTTCGGCGGCTCGGCGGCGTTGCAGGGCCTCTTCGTCAGGAGCGTCGCCGACGCACCGGAATCCGCATCGCCGATCGAGGCGGTCGCCATGGCCGTCGCGGCGGCGGGCGCCATGTTCATGGAGCGCGACAAGGACATCGTCCGGCAGCGCCAGGCCGTCGTCACCGCGCACCCGGAACTGCGGGAACGCGAACTGATCAAGCTGGCGACACTCGCGGCCGCCCTCGCCGACACCTTACGTGGCCGCGGCGTCCCCGACCCGGACGCGACCCTGGCCGCAGAGGCCGGGATCGCGGTGTTCCGGATCTCGTTCGAGCGCTGGATGGCCGAGCCGGGGCAGAGCGACCTGCCCCGGCTCGTCCGTGACTCCTTCGACAAACTGAAGGCCGTGACCGGGAACTAGTCCAGCAGGTCCTCGACCGTGATCGGGATGTGCCGGACCCGGATGCCGGTGGCGTTGTGGACGGCGTTGGCGACGGCGGCCGCCATGCCCACCGTGCCGATCTCACCGATTCCCTTGGCACCGACGGCATTGTGCAGCGTGTCCGGGTACTGTACGAAGTGGACGTCGACGTTCGGGATGTCCGCGTTCACCGGTACCAGATAGCCCGCCAGGTCACCGTTGGCCAGCCGGCCGTTCGCCTCGATCTCCAGTCCCTCGTGCAGCGCCGCCGACACACCCCAGATCATGCCGCCGATGAGCTGGCTGCGCGCCGTCTGGGCGTTGAGGATCCGGCCGGCGTCGAACACGCCGAGCAGGCGGGACACCCGGATCTCACGCGTCCACCTGTGCACCCGCACCTCGCAGAACTGCGCGCCGAACGAGCTGAACGAGTGTTTCGTCATCTCCTCGCCCGGCGCCGACGAGCCGGTCGCCGAGATCGACGACTGGTTCGTCGCGCGCAGCACCTCGCCGAAGCTCATCGATCTGCCGTCGGTCAGCACGTGGCCGTCCGCGTAGGAGACATCGGCGCCGCCGAACGGCGCTCCCGGCGACGATGCCAGCGCCAGCAGCTTGTCGATCACGTGGTTCGCGGCGAGCATGGTCGCGGTGCCGGCACTCGCGGTGGCGCTCGAACCACCGGACAGGCCACCGGGGGGCAACGCGGAGTCGCCGAGCCTCGGCGTGACCCGATCCGGTGTGATGTCCAGGGATTCCGCGCCCACCAACGAAAGCACCGTCAGCAGGCCGGTGCCGGGATCGGCGCCGCTCGTCCCGACGACGGCCGTGTTGTCGGCCCGCAGGACGACCTCGACCGACGCGGGGAAGCGGATGGCGGGGAACATCGCGGTGGCCGTGCCCATGCCGACGAGCCAGTCGCCGTCGGTGTGACCGTTCGGTGAGCGGTCCGCCCAGCCGAACCGGTTGGCGCCGATGTGGTAGCACTCGTCGAGATGCTTGCTCGACCACAACAGGTCCTTGCCGGGGGGAGCGGTCGAGTCGTTGCGCAGGCGCAGCTCGATCGGGTCCATGTTCAGCGCGATCGCCAGTTCGTCGATCGCGCTCTCCAACGCGAACGACCCCGGTGCCTCGCCCGGCGCCCGCATGAACGTGGTCGGCGGAATGTGCAGCGGCACGATCTTCTGGCTGATGGCGAGGTTCTCGGTGGCGTACCACTCCCGTGACGTGCCGTGCGACGTCGGTTCCACGAACGAGCGGTCGATCGCCGTGCTGCACCACGAGTCGTGCCGCAACGCGATCAGCTTGCCGGTCCTGGACGCGCCGATGGTCATCTTCTGCACGGTCGCGGCACGGGTCGCCGTGGCGGTGAAGACCTGTTCCCGGCTCAGCACGATCTTGACCGGCCGGCCGAGGGCCTTGGCCGCCGCGGCCGCCATGAACGCCGTGACCGACGTCTTTCCCTTGCCGCCGAACGCCCCGCCCACGAACGGGTTGACCGAACGCACCGTCGCCGGGTCGATGTCCAGCGCGCTGGACAGCTCCATCACCTGGATGTTGCTCGCCTGGTTGCCGCTGTACATCGTCAGGCCCTCGGCGTCCCACACCGCGACCGCGGAATGCGGTTCCATCGCGGCGTGGTTCTGGGTCGCGGTCCGGTAGGTGGCCTCGACCACGACCGGGCTGGCCGCGATGGCGTCCTCGATGGACTCGACGCCGGGCGCGAGCACGGCGAGCGACGACGGCGTCTCGTCCCGGCCGGGCGGCGCGTCCTCTGCGGTCGCGAGACCGTCCTCCAGCGAGGTCAGCGCGGGACGCCGGAGATACGAGACCTCGACGGTCATCGCGGCATCCCGTGCCTGCTCGTAGGTTTCGGCCACCACGAGTCCGATCGGCTGGCCGTAGTACGCGACTTCCTTGGTCTGCAGCGGAACCCACGTGTCGCCGAAGATCGGGGTGGTCGCGGTCCGCAGGTCCAGCGGCTCGAGCGGCGAGTACACGGCGATCACGCCGGGAGCGTTCCTGGCCGCCGTGACGTCCATGGCCTCGATCTCGCCGTTGGCGATCGTGCTGACCACGACGTAGCCGTGTACCAGTCCCGGAAACCGGTTGTCCGCACCGTACTTGGCGCGGCCGGTGACTTTCAGCGGGGCATCCACCCGGCCGGTCATCGACGACTCCCCTCGATCAGCGCGCGAACGACGGTCCGCTCCAGCAGGGACACCTTGAAGCCGTTCTCGGAGAGGGGGTTGGCCCCGTCCGCCGCGACGGCCGCTGCCGCCGTGAAGCCGGCCTCGGTCGCCGGCACGTCCCGAAGTGCCGCCTCGACCGCCGGCAGCCGCCACGGCACGGTGGCCACGCCACCGACGGCCACCCTGGCGTCCACGACCCGCGAGTCCCGGATGTCCAGCGCCACCGCCGCCGAGCACAGCGCGAACTCGTAGGACTGCCGGTCGCGCACCTTCACGTACGTGGAGCGCTGCGCCCAGTCCAGCCGTGGCACGAAGACCTCGGTGATCAGCTCACCCGGTCGCAGGTCGTTCTCCACGTCCGGGGTGGTTCCCGGCGGGCGGTAGAAGTCGGCGAGCCGGACGGTACGGGCACCGTCGGCGCCGACCAGCCGGATCTCCGCGTCCAGCGCGACGAGGGCGACCGCGACGTCGCTGGCGTGGGTCGCGACGCAGGAATCGCTGGTGCCGAGGATGGCGTGCATCCGGTTGGCCCCCGAGATCGCGGGGCAGCCGCTGCCGGGAACCCGCTTGTTGCACGGCGTGGCGACATCGCGGAAGTAGCCGCACCGGGTGCGCTGCAACAGGTTGCCGCCGATGCTGGCCATGTTGCGCAACTGCTGGGACGCGCTGAGCAGCAGGGCCTGCGAGATGACGGGGTAGACGCCGGGGTGCCGGGCGATGTCGCTCATCCGCTCCAGCGCGCCGATCCGCAGGCCCTCGTGCGTGTCGATGCCGCGTAGCGGCAGTTCGTTGATGTCGAGAACCCGTTGTGGCGTCATGACGTTGAGCTTCATGAGGTCGACGAGGGTGGTGCCGCCGGCCAGGAAGGTGCCGTGCCCTGCGACGGCGGCCTCGACGGTTGTTGGCGCTGTCAGGTCAAAGGGACGCATCGACCCTCGCTTGCTCGACGGCTGCGACGATGTTCGGGTACGCGGCGCAGCGGCAGATGTTGCCGGACATGAACTCGCGGACGTCGTCGACGTCCTGCTCGACAGCGGCGATCGCCGACATGATCTGGCCGGACGTGCAGAACCCGCACTGCAGGGCGTCCTGGTCGACGAACGCCCGCTGCACCGGGTGCAGTTCGTCCCCTGTGGACAGTCCGTCCACCGTTCTGACCGGCCGCCGCACGGTTGCGGCCAACGTGAGGCACGAGAGCACCGGGCGACCGTCGACGTGCACGGTGCACGCGCCGCACTGGCCGCGGTCGCAGCCCTTCTTCGGGCCGGTGATGTCGAGGCGTTCGCGCAGCGCGTCCAGCAACGTCACGCCTGGGTCGATGCTGAGCTGCTCGGTGTGGCCGTTGACTTCCAGGGAGATGTCCACCAGATCTCTTTCCTGAACCGGATATCTATCCGCTCCTGTCTCGTTGGCGAACATAGCGGATCCCTATCCGGTTCGCAATGATGGGACGAAGCTGGTGTGGCTCCAGGTCCGGTGCACTACATTTCACGTGGTCAGCGAGGAGGTGTCATGATGACGGGATCGGTCAGCTCGCGGCGCGCGGACACGCGGCGCAACCACGAGCGCATCCTCGCGGCGGCACTGGATTCCCTGACCGCGTGCGGCGAGGTCTCCTTCAACGCGATCGCGAAGAAGGCGGAAGTCGGTGTCGGCACCGTGTACCGCCATTTCCCCACCCCGGAGGCGTTGGTACTGGCCGTCTACCGGCGCGAGGTGCAGCACCTCGTCGACGTGGTGCCGACCCTGCTGGCGTCGAACACACCGGAACAGGCATTCCGGGCGTGGACGGGCCACCTCGCCCGCTACATGATGACCAAGCGCGGCCTGGCCGAGGCCCTCCGCACCGCGACCACGTCCCAGGAGGAACTGTTCGCCAGCGCGTCCGAGGCCATGCTGGGCGCGGTCACCACACTGCTGGACGCCAACCTCCGGATCGGATCGGTCCGCGCCGATCTCGATCCGGTGATCGTGTTGCGAGCGCTGGGCGCCCTGTACCTCAACGCGAGCGGCGACTGGCAGCGGCAGACCGAAAGCCTGATCGACCTGCTGTGGACCGGAATGCGCGCGGAGGGTCCGTCCCGTCATTCGGTGACACCGCGCATGGTCGTGAGCGACGTGGCCGCCGCGGTGGCGTTCCTGCGCGCGACGTTCGACGCCGTCGGTGACGCACCAGAAGGCCGACCTGCCGAGATCCGGATCGGCGACTCGCTCGTCATGGTGTCGGCGGTGGGGGAGCGCGAGCTGTTTCCGGCGTTCCTTTACGTGTACGTCGACGACGCCGACGCGGCCTATCGGCGGGCACTGGCCGTGGGGGCCACGACAGTGGAAGAACCGCTCGACACCCCGTACGGCGATCGGCGCGCGATGGTGCGCGACCCGTTCGGCAACGTCTTCCAGATCGCCAGTCACCGAAATACCTGAGCCATCAGTTGCCGGAGATGCCGCGCGCCGCGGCCGAAGGTCTCCAGGGCGCCATCTGACGGTACTCGACGGCGCGGACGGCCTCTCGACAGTGGTGTCGTCGTTGGCGGGCCAGGGAATGGCGCTGCTCGACCTACGAGCCGACGACCGGTGATCTGATCAGTACGACGGCAAGGCCGAAGGCGACGCCCATGACGGCCAGTTCGACCGTCGTCAGGGTGGCCACCGCGGTGCGTTGCCGCTGCCGGATTCTCGGTAGCAGCGTGAACCGGACCCGTGCGCCCACCAGGCCGGCCGCCAGCACGCAACCCGCCTTCAGCAACAGGATCTGGCCGTATCCGGTGGTGAACAGCGCCACGTACCAGTGCACGCCCGGTGTCAGGTACAGCTCGAACCAACCGTAGAACGCGCCGGTGACCGCGGTGAGGAAGACGCACACCGTGGCCACCATCGAATAGCGCGGCAGGACGTCGGCCAACAGCGTCCGGTCGGCCACCATCAGCAGCGTCACCGCCAGCAGCCCGCCGGTCCAGACGACCGCTGTGATCACGTGCAGGTGCATGGAGATCACGCTGATCCCCTGCAAGCCGACGGTGGTGTCCGCGACATGCCCGGTCGCCACCAGTGGCAGCAACGCGAACACCGCCACCGCCATCCGCAGCTCCGCCGGCACCGCTTCCCCGCGATACACGGCGAACACCGCGATCACCAGGTACAGCAACGCACAGCCGGCCACGATCAGCAGGGCTTCGCCGGACCCGATGTCGTGGACGTAGGTCGCGATCTCGCCGATCGTGAGCGGCCGGCCCACGTAGACGTCCGCCGTTTCCAGCGCGAGTGACGTCAGCGCCGCGACCGCCCACACTACGGCGCCGACCGCGGCGATCCGCCTGGCCACCGCGAGCACCGGCGCGCTGCCGTCGGCGGGACGCAGCCCCAGCAGAAACGGCAGCATGCTCATGCCGACCGTGGTCAACGCGGCCGCGTCGAGCGTGCCGCGCGCCAACGGCAGCCCGATCACCACCGCCGCGCTCGGCCCGGTGATGCCGGGCACCGCGGCCCCGAGCACTGTCAACGCGAGCCCGAGCAGCACGCCGGCGACCAGGCCGCCGCCGATCCACAGGAACAGCGGATAACGCGGGCGTACCCGCTCCGGTGCGCCGACCTGTCTGGTGGTCACGTCCGCCGGGCTTCCGGCACCCGGCTCGGCTCGGGTGCCGGTTGCGTTGGCATCGCACCGGCGCCGGGCAGCAGCAGCGCCGCGAGCGCCAGGCCCAGCATGCCGGCGACGACCGGCATTCCGGTCCAGTACTCCACGATCGGCGGCACGTTGCCGACCGACGCGAAGATGACGGCGAAGTAGACGGCCCACGTGACGACCGGTGCGAGCGCGCCGAACGCCCAGAACCGCACCCGGTCCACCGGAATCCGGCGCAGCCACGCGACCAGCAGGTCGACGCCGATCCCGGCCAGTACGACCGCGACGAACACCATCGGCGTGCCCAACGCACGCACGGCTTCGGCCTGGAATCCGAACACGGTGTACAGCACGGTCGCGGTGCCGAACGGAATCCGCCAGCGCCGCGCGAGAACCAGCAACGGCAACAGCAGGGCCAGGTTGGTGAAGAGCAGATCCTCGCCGACGCCCGCCGAGAGCCCGTCGGTGTCGTACAGCAACGAGACGACCTGCTGTGGGGCCTCCACCAGTAGGTTGGCGTACTGCAACAACACCATCAGGGTCACGGTGGCGAACGCGATCGCGAGCACCGCCGGCAGCAGTTGCCGTAGCGACGGGGCCGAGGGCAGCGACACGTCGGTGAACGCGTCGCGCAGCGGGCTGGTCACGATCAGGATGATCGCGGTCACCAGCAGCACATGGGTGGGGCTGAACAGAATCCGGGTGTTGCGTTCGATGCCGAAGATCGTGTGCCAGGTCAGGTCACCGGCGCCGGCGACGACGAACAGGCAGACACCGAACGCGCCCAGCGCGTAGCCGGCCGGCACGGCGGCCATGCCACGCCGTCCCGCGGTCAGGTTGCGGCGGACCAGCCAGCAGATCCAGGCCGCCGTGGCCAGGAAACCGGAGTAGAGGGCCGCGTGCCACGGCGTGAAGAAGGTCTCCAGGTTGGGCACGTTGTTGTGCGCCCACACGTCGGTCAGCAGCCCACCCAACAGCCAGGCACTGAACGCGATGGTGAGCAGGTTGCCGGAGTACCCGGCGCGCGGTGGATCATCGACCTTGGCGAACATACCCGTCAGTGTGCAGTGCGGCGTGTCTGCTGTGGGTCACCGAAATCGCTGGCGTCGACCCACCGCACACTGGTAGTCCCATAACATGGCGAGAAACCTGTGGGCGGCGGCAATCGCGACCGGACTCGTATTGACGACGGCGTTGTCCGGGGCGACACCAGCCGTCGCGGCCGGTAGTCCTCGGCTCACCGGTGCCCATCCGTGTGCCGGCGAGCCGGACTTCACCTGCGCCACGCTCGCCGTGCCGATCGATCACACCGGCCGCGTGCCGGGCGGCATCGACCTCCAGGTGGCGACCGAGAACGACGTCGACGCGCCCAGGGGCGTGCTGCTGTTCCTGACCGGCGGTCCCGGCCAGCCAGGCGTACCGTTCGCCGACCGACTCACCGACGAACGGCTGCCCGAGCTGGCCAAGGACTACCGGTTCGTGTTCGTCGACCAGCGCGGCACCGGTGAGTTCGGTGCGCTGAACTGTCCCGAGTTGCAGGCACAGGTCGGCAGTTCGGACATCGCGGTGCCGACCGTCGACGCCGTCACGCGGTGCGCCGGCCTGCTCGGCGCCACAGCGCCGCTGTACAGCACCGACCAGACCGTCGCCGACCTCGATCAGCTACGCCAGGCGCTCGGTGTGCCGAAGATGGTCGTGGACGGCGTGTCCTACGGCACGTTCGTCGCGGAGCGCTACGCGCTGGCCCATCCCGGCCACGTCGGTCGGCTCGTGCTCGACTCGGTGGTGCCGCACCTGGCGACATCGGCGGATTCGCTGTACCTGGCCGGCCTGCGGGCACAGGGCCGCGTCCTGCGCGCCGCGTGCGCGTCGCCCGCCTGCGGCTTCGACCCGGCCGCCGACCTCGCCGCACTCGTGCGGCAGCGCACGTCCGCCGACGGCGTCACGCTGTTCGACATGCTCGTGACCTACGAGTTCGTCGATCCGACCTACCGCAACCCGAATCCGCCGGGTTTCCCGCCGGGCAGCGGTGACGTGATCGGCGCCATCCACGCCGCCCGCGCCGGCGATCCGACCAGGCTGAACACGCTGTTGCGGTTCCTGGCGTCCGGCGGCGATCCGGTCGACGAGTTCAGCTCAGGGCTGCACGCTGCGACGCTGTGCGCGGACATGCGCTTCGCGTGGGGCAACGCCGCGACACCGCAACCGTTGCGGCAGGCCGCGCTCGACGTCGTGCGGAAGACCCTGCCCACCGACCAGGTCTGGCCGTACACGCCGGCGGTCGCGGTGAGCCAGGGCTTCGACCAGACGTGCCTGCACTGGCCGGCCGAACGGCCCGGCTCGGACACCGGCGCGCGGCTGCCGAACGTGCCGGTGCTCATCGTCAACGGCGATCACGATCTGTCCACGCCGCTGGAATGGGCCAGGCAGGAGGCGGCGACCGCGCGGGACGTCACGTTCGTGGTCGTGCCGGGCGCGTCGCACTCCATCCAGAACCGGGAACTCGGGCACGCCGGCAGGGACGCGGTCATCGCCTTCCTGCAGCGCTAGTCGAGAAACGCCGCCACGGCCGCCACGAACCGCTCGGGGTCGTCGAGCCACGGGTAGTGCCCGGCTCCCGGCTGCACCGCGAGCGTGGCGTGCCGGAACAACTCCGCGAACTCGGCCGTCGACCGAGGGGGACTGTTCATGTCGAACTCGCCGGTGAGCAGCAGAACGGGGAAGTCGGCGGCCGCGAGCGCCTCGCGGGTGGCGTCCGGATCGAAGGCGCCATCGGCCCCGAAGATGGCGACGGCTTCCTTGTTGGTCGGCTGGCTGGCCGCGTGGTGCCGCTGTGTTTCGGCGTCCCACCGGCCGTGGAAGAAGGGAGCGACGGCATCCCAGTCGCTGCTGGACACCCAGGCCCGCCCACTCGCCGCCCTTCCCGTGCGCTCGGCGATCGCCGTCAACGCGGCGAACGCCGCCGGGAACCACGGCTCGTCCTTGCGCAGCAGCGCGAGCTCACTGCGCATCTCCCCGGTGATCGCGATACCGACGGCGCGCGTACCGGGACCGACCAACAGGAGCCTGCCGACGTTGCGCGGGTATCGGGCGGCGTACCGCGTCGCGATGTTCGCGCCGGCCGAGTGGCCGAGCAGGTCGATCCGGTCCAGTGCGAGGTGCTCGCGCAGCGCGTCGATGTCGTCGACCATGCGATCGCAGCGGTAGGACGACGTGTCGTCCGGAGTCGCGGACCCGCCGGTGCCGCGCGGGTCGAGCAGGATCAGCCGGTGGTGCCGGGACAGGCCGCCGAGATCGCCGAGGTAGCCGGCGTCGGTCGGACCGCCGGGGACGCAGACCAGCGGATCGCCGTCGCCGACGACGCGGTAGGCGAGCCGGGTCCCGTCCTGCGCGGAGAAGGTGGGCATGACGCGCACTATGTCACGATTGGTCCGTCGGCCTGAGCTGGGCGGATGCCCGCCCCGCCTGCCGGTACCAGACCAGCGCGACCGCGATCAGCACGAAACCCAACGACGACGTCGAAATGATCCCGCCGGACAGCCCGAACCCGGCGACCAGCGCGCCCGCCAGCAGGCCACCGAGCGGCAACCCGGCCGTACACGCCGCCGCCAGCACGCCGAAGACCCGATTCTGGAAACGCGGCGGTATCCGCTCGTAGAGCAGCGCGCCGTACGCCGGATTCGTCGACGCCCCGAGCAGGCCCGACACGAACGTCACCAGCACGACCAGCACCAGGCTGTGACTGAGCCCCAACACGAGCGGCCGAGGCACACTCCCCAACAGCGCGCCCACCGCGATCGCGACGTTGCGCGACAACCGGGACACCCACGCGGTGAAAGCGAGACTCCCCAACACGGACCCGATCGCGTAGGCACTCATCACCGACCCGCCTGCGGCCGCCGAGTGCAGCACACCTGAGATCCACAACGGCACGAACACCGAGATGTTGGCCTGGTTCAGCACGTTCAGCCCGAAGATGACCAACGTCAGACCGAGCACGACATGATCGCGAAACGCCTCCCGCGCACCCTCGCGAAACGCGGCCAGATAGCTACCTTTCGCGTCCGGTTTCGGTCGCTCGGTGGCTGGTGCCCCGGCCGGCCACACGAGTACCGCGACCAGCAGGCCACACACCAGGAACGACACGGCGTCCACCGTGACCGCACCCTGCGCGCCGAACGCGAACGTCAGCACGCCACCGACCGACGCGCCGACGACCTGCGTCACCCGCGTCACGCTGAAGTAGGCGCCCATCACCCTCGGCATGGTGAATCCGGCGCGTTCGGCCATCGGCGCCAACAACACCGTCCTGGCCCGGTCGCCGACCCCGATTCGCGGTGTCAACGCGATCGCGCCCATGGACAGCGCGCTTCCCACGTCGGCGGCGACCGATGTCAGCTTCAACCCGAGCCGATCGGCCAACGGCGGCGCGAACATGCTGGCCAGGACGAACGCCCCCAGTTCGGCCAACGCGACGGTGCCCATCTCCGCGGCGCTGCCCGTGCTCAGCAGTACCAACCACGACAGCGCGACCACCGACACGTAGGTGCCGAGAGTGGACAGCATCTCCGCGAAGAACAACGAGAAGGACCCGGCCGGCCACGGGTCGCCAGGTGTACTCCGGCGGCAGACACCTTGCTAGCGCGGCACTACCGAAGCGGCTGTCGTCGGATGGCTTCGTGCGTACTGTTCGCGCAGCGCCCTCGTGTTCACCTTGCCGATCGCGGTGGTGGGAAGGCTGTCGACGAAGTCGATCGTGCGCGGCGCCCAGGACGGGTGGAGTCGGCCGCGCACCAGCGTCGCGAGCTCGGCCACGGTGACGTCCACATCCGGCTCCCGGACGACGAACGCGTGCACCGCCTCGCCTTCGGCCACGTCCGGCACCCCGATCACGGCCGCCGCCCGGACATGCGGATGGGTGGCCAGGATGTCCTCGATCGGGCGCGGATAGACGCACTTCGAGCTGGGGCCGGCGAGAATCATGTCCGACGCGCGGCCGACCAGGTAGAGATAGTCGTCGGCGTCGCGACAGGCGAGATCACGTGTCCGTACCCAGCCGTCGACCAGCGCGTCGGCCGTCAGGTCCTGCTGTCCCCAGTAACCGGCGAAGTTGAGCTTGCTCCACACCCACAGTTCGCCCGTCTCGCCGATCCCGACCGGCTTCCCGTCCCTGTCCCGGATCTCGACCTGTACGTCACCGTATGCCTGCCCGCACGACAGCAGCCGGTCCGGATGGGCCGGATCGGTGCCGACGCCGGGATACGCGGAGATGAACGGCGACTCGCTCAGCCCGTACGTCACCCGCAGGATCGGCCCGAACCGCTCGATACCCTGCCGCAGCCGGGTCGGGTTCAGGGCCGAGCCGCCGATGTTGACCGTGGTCAGGCTGCTCAGGTCGGCGTCGGCCAGCGCGGGATGATCGAGGAGTTGGTAGAACATCGGCGGCGCCATGTACATCGACGTCGCTCGCTCGCCGGCGACCGCGGCCAGGAGCGCGGCCGGTTCGAAGCCCGGCACGAACACCAGGCTGCCGCCGCTGAACAGGTAGAGCAGCGACGAGATCTGGCCGGCCGGATGGCTGAGCCGGGAGAACGACAGGTGCCGGGTCCGCCACTGGTCCGCGGCGACGAGCTCGTCAGCCAGCTCGCCCAACCGCGCGTAGAAGACCTGTCGGTGGTGCACGGACTTGGGCACGCCCGTCGTGCCGCTGGTCTGGAAGACCGACTCGGGCTCGGTGTCCGCCGCGACCGGGTCACCGTGGGCCGGCCCACGGGTGAGCAGGTCCGGTCCTTCGCCGTGCGGGCCGAGGCAGAGCATGCGCACGCCGAGCCGCCGCCCGAGCGCCGCGCCCGATTCGGCAACGCCGCGGGTGTCGTAGACGAGGGCGTCCAGTGCGGACAGTTTCAGGTACTGGTCGACCTCGCTCGGCATCGCGGTGACGTCGATCCACACCGAGCGGACGCCGACCAGGTGCAGCGCGAGCTGAAGCAGTGGGCTCTCGATCTGTAAACCGGAGAAGACCCCGACCACGTCGCCCGGACGCACATCCTCCGCGCGCAACCGATCGGCGATGTCGAGCACGACCTGGCGCGCCTGCGTGTAGTTCAGCCGCCGATTCCGTTGCGTCAACGCGGTCCGCGAACCGAACGACGCGAAACGCTCCAGCGCGCACAATACGTAATTCGGGTACCACGGGGACCGCATTTCCACCGGCCGAGCGTAACCACGCCCGCGCGCACGAGACCAGGCCGATGACGGCCGCAGTTCCTGAAATCGAGGCACCCGTGGAATTGGTGGTTTCCGCCAATCAAGCCGCTTTCCGGTTCGGTTTCCGGCGTGTGTCCCTGATCGCCAGCAGCCGTTCACGATGGTGTTCCTCGTGCAGGTCGCGGCGTCGCGCGTGCAGCAGTTGAGCGAGCGTGATCACGCCGAGCACCCGCGTCGGCTCCGCCTCGTCGACCACCGGGGCACGGGTGACATGCCCGATGGCCAGCTTGTTGGCGACCTCGCGCAGGGTGTCGTTCGGGTGGACCACCGTGCCGCTGGCCGCGATGACGCCCGCGAGGGCGGGATCGTGGGTCATGACCTCGTGCGCGAAGAACGTCTCCAGCGGGTCGGTGGTGTACTCGCGGGTCAGGTGCAGCCGGCGGCGCGCGATCTTCTCGGTCAGCACGGATCGCTTGAGCAGCAGCACCGACACCCCGTAGGCCGATATCGACGCCACCACCAACGGGACCAGGTCGTTCCACGCGTGCGTCAGTTCCAGCGTGAACACGATGCCGGTCAACGGCGACCGCATCACGCCGCCGACAACGGCCGCCAGGCCGCACATCGCCCAGAACCCGGCCGTGACGTGCGGCAGCACACCGCCCTCCGCCGCGCCGAGCGACGCACCGATCATGAAGATCGGCGCCAGTACACCCCCCGATGTGCCCGATCCCAGTGCCAGCGACCAGATCAGCGTCTTGACGACGAGGATGCCCACGATCAGCGCCACCGTCGCGCGACCGGTGAGCAACTGGTCGATCACGTCGTAGCCGACACCGAGGGCGCGCGGTTCGATCAGGCCGCCGACTCCGACGAGCACGCCGCCGATCGCCGGCCACCACATCCAGTGCACCCGCAGCTTGCCGAAGCAGTCCTCGGCGAAATAGACCATTCCGGTCGCCGCGATCGCGAGCAGTCCGCCGGTGATCCCCGGCACCAGGGCCAGCCCGGTGGCCAACGGGCCGGGCGCGGCCGGCGGCGCGGCAACACCGAAGATCGGAGCGGTACCCAACAGGAATCCCCGGCACACCGTGCTGACCACGACGGCGAGCGCGACCGGAACGAGACTGCGCGGTCGCCATTCGAACAGCAACAACTCGACGGCGAGCAGGATGGACGCCATCGGCGCGTTGAACGTCGCCGCCATGCCACCGGCCGCGCCGGCCACCAGCAGCGTCTTCCGTTCGTCCGCGGTGAGTTTCAGTAGCTGCGCCAGGATCGACCCGACCGCGCCGCCGGTCATGATGATCGGGCCCTCTGCGCCGAACGGCCCACCGGTGCCGATGCTGATCGCCGCCGACACCGGTTTGAGCAGTGCGACGCGCGGCGCGATCCGGCTGCCACCGGTGAGGATCGCCTCGATCGCCTCCGGCATGCCGTGCCCACGGATCTTCTCCGAGCCGTAGCGCGCCATCGCCCCGATCACGAGCCCGCCCGCGACCGGTGCCAGCAGCACCAGCCACAGTGGATGGTGCGCCGCGCCCGGCGCGATCAGGCTCGTGCCGAACCGTTGGTAGAACACGAGATTCGTGATCAGCCCGATCAGCCGGAGCAGCGCGAACGCGGCCACCGACGATGCCGCGCCGACCAGTAACGCGATCGCGGCGATCAGCAGCATCCTCGGCCGTACGTGGAAGTCGCCCAGGTGCGTGGCCCGCGTCCCGCTCGTCCCGCTCACAGCGGTCCCGGCCCGGCCGAGCCGACTTCCGGCACGGCAGCGGCGGCGCTCACCAGCGTGCGAGCGGCCGCGACCACGGCGCTGCGGTGGGCCTGCGGTACCTGCGTCAGCACCGCGTGCAACGCGGCGTGCCTGCGGTGCATCACCTTGGCCACCACTCGACGGCCGCGGTCGGTGACCTCGAGCGTGACCACGCTGCGTTTGTGCGGGTCCTCGCCCCGGACCAGGTAGCCGGCCGCCGCCAGCCTGTCGGCCAGTCGCGTCACGGACGATGCGTTGACGCCCAACGCGGTCGCCAGCGCCGACGACGGCACCCGGCCCAACCCGTCGGCCATCAGCAGCAACCGCATCTGCGGAAACGTGACGCCGGGCGGCGCCGCGTGCGCGCTGTCCCACGCGATGCGGACCAGCACTCTGGTCAGCGACTCCAGTGCCACGGTGTCGGCGTCGACCACGGTGTCCTCGGCGATTGCTTGCACAGTGCAATGCTTGCGGTCGGCAAGTGAGCGTGTCACCCGGTGGCGTGCGGAGGTGGCTGTTCCGGCGCCGCCGTTTGGGGTGATAGTGCAGAATCGGCCGAACGCTCAACGGAAGGCCGACCTGAGTCGTCTATGGGGGTATGACTATGTCGTATCGAGGGGGGCGCGTCGCTGCCCTGGGGATCGCCGCCGTGTTGGGGGTCGCGGGCATCAGCGCGTGTACCAGCGAGGACACCGGCGCCCAGGACACCGCGCAGCGGTTCCTCACCGATGTGGCCAAGGGTGACGTCGCAGGCGCCGCCGCCCAGACCAACTCGTCCGCGCAGGCCAGAGCCGGACTGACGCAACTGCGCACCGAGTTGCAGCCGCGTTCGGCCTCGGTGACCTCCCCGACGGTGACCAAGAACGGCTCGCGCGGTTCCGCCACCTTCACCATGACCTGGCAGTTGGGAGCCGGACCGGGTTGGCAGGTGCCGAGCACGCTCGACGTGGCGCAGAACGGCGGCCAGTGGCAGGTGATCTGGTCGCCGTCGATCCTGACGCCGATGCTGCGGGTGGGCCAGACCCTCGGCCGGACCGTCGTCGAGCCGACGCTGCCCTCCGTTGTGGGCGCCGGTGGCCAGGTCCTGTACGAGCAGACCACGGTGGTGTCCGTCGCCGTGTCGGCGAAACAGGCCGTCGATCTCAACTCCGTGGCGCAGACACTCGCCGGGGTGTTGTCGCAGTTCGACCCGACGATCACCGCCCAGTCGATCACGGCCGGCGCGACCGCGGCCGGAACGGGCGGCTACACCGTCGTGTCCCTGCGCGACAGCGACTATCTCCAGGTCAGATCGGTGATCCACGACCTGCCGGGCGTGACGTTCCCCAGCCAGACCGAACTGCTCTCGACCCAGCGCCGCTTCGGCGCCGCGATGCTGCCGACGATGCGCACCCTGGCCAAGGCCGAGGACGCGGCGAACAGCGGCATCACGATCTTCGTCAAGAACACCGACGGCAGCAAGGGCGCCATGCTGTTCACGGCGGACCCGGCGACACCGGCCCCGATCACCGTCACCCTGGACAAGGCGACCCAGCAGGCGGCCGAGACGGCGCTGGCCACCGTGCCGCAACAGGCGATGGCCGTCGTGATCCAGCCGTCCACCGGGCATGTCCTCGCCGTCGCGGCCAACACCGCCGCGATCACGGCCGGCGACAGCCCGCTGACCGGCCGGTATCCGCCCGGCTCCACGTTCAAGATCGTCACGGCGACGGCCGCGCTCCAGGGCGGGACCGTGACCCCGGCAACGCGGGAACCCTGCCCAGGCACGACCACCATCGAGAACACCGTGATCCACAACGAGGGCAACTTCGACCTCGGGACGGTGCCACTGACGACGGCGTTCGCCCGCTCGTGCAACACGACGTTCTCCCAGATCGCCGCCGGACTGTCGCCGGACACGCTGCCCAGGACCGCCAAGCAGTTCGGGATCGGCGTCGACTACAACATGCCGGGCGTGCCGACCAACACCGGCGCGATCCCCACCGACCAGGACGTCTACGCACGCGCCAGCGACGGGTTCGGGCAGGGCAAGGACGTGGTCAGCCCGTTCGGCATGGCACTGGCGGCGGCGACGGCGGCCAACGGCAGCACGCCGACGCCGTCCCTGGTGGCCGGTCCGGCGACGACGTCGGACACGAAGCCTGCGGTGGTGTCGGCCCCTGTGCTGTCGTCGCTGCGGCAACTCATGCGCGCGGTCGTGACCAGCGGGACCGCGAGTCCGCTGGCGGCCGTGACACCACCGGTCTACGGCAAGACCGGCACCGCCCAGTTCGGCGACGCCACCCAGTCGCACGGCTGGTTCGTCGGCTACCAGGGCGATCTGGCGTTCGCGTTCCTGCTCGTCGACGCGGGCTCGTCCGCGCCGGCCGTCACCGTCGCAGGAACGTTCCTCAAGGCCCACACGGGCTGACTACTATCGGGTGACGAACGCCGGCCGTCCACCGAGTCATTTGTCGTCGGGATTGAGCGCCAGGAATGCCAGGCCGGCCCCGGCACCGGCGATGATCTGCACCACCAGGTAGACCCACAGCGTCGACCACGCGAACAGGCCGCCCGCGGCGCCGCCGAGTGCGACCGCCGGGTTGAACGCGCCGCCGGAGATCCCGCCGACGGCGAAGGCGCCGGCCGCGACGGTGAAACCGATCGCGAGGCCGAAGAAACCGTTGTTGGGCTGGTCCTTGCTGGTGGCGACGTTGAGCACCACGTAGCACAGGGCGAAGGTGAACAGCAGCTCGGCGAGGGCGGCGGCCATGAGAGCGTGACCGGAAAGGTGCAGCGTCTTGTCCGACGGCGGGTTGACGATCGCGTGGGCGATCACCGCCGCGACCACACCGGCGACGAGCTGCGCGATCCAGTAACCGATGGCATCACGTAAGTCGATCCGGCCGCGTAAGAGCACGGCGACGGTCACGGCGGGGTTGTAGTGCCCGCCGGAGATGTGCGCACCGGCGTAGATCATCACCATCAGGACGGCGCCGGCCGCGAGCGGGGTGAACGTGCCACCGCTCAGGACGCTGGTGGTCACCGTGAATACCAGGAAGAACGTCCCGATCGCCTCGACGGCGTACTTCCGGCCCGCACCCGCCCATGTGCCGGCGGGCGCTGTCGCCGATGCCTCTTCGCGCGTTGTAGCGTCCGCCATCTGCCTTTTCCCTTGCTCGAGTTTTTGACGTGCTGTCATGCCGGCCGCAGCATAACGGTCCGCATCCGCCGGGCGTGATCATTCACCCACTCCGACTCTCCACAGATTGACAGGTGATCACCGACCGTTGTCGATCGGCCGGCCGCCTGCGCCGCCGCGGGCCGCAGTCCGGCCCTCCACAAGGGATCGTGCAACGCCGGCAACGGAGTATTCGATTACCGGCCGACCAACGGCCGCCGTGACGGACCGCTGGTCACTGGCCGGCGAACACGTCGAGCAAGCCCTTCGGTGCGTCCGCACGGAAACACACCACGAGGTTCTGGGCTGATTCGGCTGCCGCTGCCTCGCTTCGAGGGAAGAGCGCCTGCTCGTACGCGGCCAGGGCGGCCTCGGTGTCGCCGGGATGCGCCGCGATGGCTTGGCCCAGTTCGGCACCGTCGAGCATGGCCAGGTTGGCGCCCTCACCGGCGAACGGTGTCATCAGGTGCGCCGCGTCGCCGAGCAGAGTGACGCCGGGGACACGATCCCAGCGGTGGCCGACCGGTAGGGCGTGTATCTGGCGGGGGATCAGTTCGCCGTCGGCATCGGCGAGCAGTGCCTGCAGACTCTTGTCCCAGTCCGCGAAGTGGGCCAGCACCGCTGCCTTGGCGGCTGTGGTGTCGGCGAAATCCAGGCCGCTCAGCCAGTTCTCGGGTGCGGTGAGCGCGGTGTAGATGTGCAGGCTGCCGTCGGTCTCGCGGTGGGCCAGGAAGCCCTTGCCGTCACCGAGCGCCAGGAACATCCCGCCACCTACGACGGCCGCGCCGGCCGGATGATCGGTGTCGGCGGCCAGCAGGTCCGCTTCGACGAACGACACGCCGGTGTACGCGGGGGTGGCGTCGGACACCAGCGGGCGAATGCGCGACCAGGCACCGTCCGCGCCGACCAGCAGGTCCGTGGTGAACGTGGTGCCGTCGGCGAGTGTCACCTCGTGCCGGCCGCCGCCGAGTGGCCGTGTCGCGCCGCCGAGCGACTCTGCCGCGACAATCTTGGCGCCCCAACGGATCTGGCCCGCCGGCAGCGAGTCGAGCAGCAGGGCGCGCAACTGTCCTCGGTCGACCTCCGGTCTGGTGCCGTTGCCTTCGTCGGCCTCCTCCCAGTGCACCACGGCGTGCTTGTCCATGATGCGCGTCGCCTCGCCGCCCTCGTGGACCAGCGCGCGGAACTCCTCGTATAGACCCGCGGCGCGCAATGCGGCCTGGCCGGACTCCTCGTGCATGTCGAGCATGCCGCCCTGTGCGCGGGCCGCCGGTCCCGCGTCCCGTTCGAAGACGGCCGCGTCGATTCCGTTGACGTGCAGGACACGGGCCAGCCCCAGCCCGCCGAGACCGGCGCCGATGATCACGATCGAGTGATGGGTGGTCATGGTCGTTCTCCTCGCGGGGTGTGCGAAATGCCGTTGATCAGGGTGTGGAATCCCCACGACAAACGCTCTGCCGGCAGGCCGGAGATCAGGTCGGGGGCCAGTGCGGCGATGTGCGGGTGCGTCCGGTCGGACACGTCCCGTAAGGCGCGGGTCAGCGCGTCCCAGTCGTCGATCGAATGCGTGGCGTGCTCTGCCGCCGTCGCCGTCGCGAACTGGAGTAACAGGTCCACGCCCCAGGCTGCCTGCGCTGGTGGGACACCGCCCTCGGCCAGGAGCGCCAGCAGCCTCTCGATGAGCTTCAGGTAGTGCTCGCCGCTCGGCCGGGCCACGAGTGCGGCGCCGGCCAGACCGGGATGTTCGAAGAGCATCGCGGTGTAGGCGGTGAGTTGCGCTTCGAGGCGGTCTCGCCAGGAGCCCTTGGCGGGAGCGGGCTTGATCGTGCCCAGGAGTTCGTCCAGCACGGCCGCGTGCAGTTCTGCCGTGTCGCGGACGTAGACGTACAACGAGGCCGGACCGGTGTCCAACTCCTGCGCCAGGCGCCGCATGGTGACTTTCCGCAGGCCGTCCGCGCGCATGATCGCGACCGCGGCGGCCACGATGCCCGCCCTGGTCAGGGCGGGTTTGGCCGGCCGCTCGCGGCGGCTGCGCGGTCCATCGGCACGCTCTGTCATGCCACCAGTCTAACGAACATGTTCGTAACGAACTAGTTCGTCACAGCCCTCGGCTCATGAGCTGCGACACGATGATGTTGCGCTGGATCTCGTTGGTGCCCTCGCCGACGATCATCAGCGGTGCGTCGCGGAAGTAGCGTTCGACGTCGAACTCGGTCGAGTAGCCGTGCCCGCCGTGTACGCGGATCGCGTTCAGGGTGATCTCCATCGCCGCCTCCGACGCGAACAGCTTGGCCATGCCGGCCTCCATGTCGCATCGGTCGCCCGCGTCGAGGCGCCCGGCCGCGTACCGCACCAGTTCGCGGGCCGCCGTGTACTTCGTTGCCATGTCGGCCAAGTAGTTGCCGACGGACTGGTGTTGCCAGATCGGCCTGCCGAATGCCTCGCGGTCCCTGGCGTACCGCAGCGCGTCGTCCAGCGCCGCCCTCGCCACGCCGAGAGCTCGCGCCGCGACCTGGATTCGCCCGATCTCCAGACCTTTCATCATCATCGTGAAGCCCTGGCCCTCGACGCCGCCCAGCAACGACTCGGCCGGGGTTCGGTGGTCCACGAAGGACAGTTCGCAGCTCTCGACGCCCTTGTAGCCCAGTTTGGGCAGATCACGTGACACGACGAAACCGGCGCCCGGCTCGACCAGCAGGATGCTGATGCCGGTATGTCGCGGCAGAGCCGCCGGGTCCGTCTTGCACAGCAGGGCGATGACGCCGGCACGCCGGGCGTTGGTGATCCACGTCTTCGCCCCGTTCACGACGTACGTGTCGCCGTCGCGGCGGGCCGTCGTGGTCATGGCCTGGAGGTCGGAGCCGCCGCCCGGTTCGGTCAGCGCCATCGCCGCGCGGAGTTCGCCGGTGGCCATCCGCGGCAGGTAGCGCTGTCGCTGTTCGTCGGTGCCGTACGTGGCGATCAGCTTCGCCACGACCGTGTGGCCGCCCATCGCGCCGGCCAGGCTCATCCAGCCGCGCGCCAACTCCTCGGTGACCTCGACGTAGCACTGGGTCGACACCGCCGCATCGCCGTACGGCGCCGGGATCGCCATTCCGAAGACGCCCATCCGCTTCATCTGCTCGATCAACCGCTCGGGGTACTCGTTCGCGTGTTCCAGTCGGCGCGCCACCGGGCGGACCTCTCGGTCGACGAAGTCGCGCACGGTGGCGACGATCGTCCGTTCCTCGTCGCTCAATCCGATCGTCACGGTCATCAGATGACGCCTTCGGCTCGCAGTGCCGCGATGTCGTCGTCGGTTCGGCCGAGACCGCGCAGGATCTCGTCGGTGTGCTCGCCGACCGACGGGACGGGGCCCATGACCGGTGCGGTCCCGGCGATCATGGCGGGCGGCACCAGTGCCTGGACCGGGCCGCCGGGCGTGTCGACCGTTCGCCTGCGGTCGCGGTCGGTCAGGACCGGATGGTCGAGGAATTCGGCGACCGTGTTGAGCCGTGCGTTGGCGATCGCCGCCTTGTCCAGCAGGGCGCGTACGGCGGCGGTGGCCAGGGTCGCGAACCGGGCGGTGATCATCGTGTCGAGTTCGGCGCGGTGCGCGACCCGCGCGCTGTTGGTCGCGAAGCGGGGATCGTCGGCCAGCGTGGGATCGTCGAGCACGAGCCGGCAGAACGCCCGCCATTCCCGCTCGTTCTGGATGGCGACCAGCACCGTGTCCCGCTCGCCGGTGACGTACGGCCCGTACGGCGCGATCGTGGCGTGCGCGGCGCCGGTACGGTTCGGCTGCTGTCCACTGTAGAGCGTGTAGTAGGCCGGCGCGCCCAGCCACTCGGCCAGGCTGTCGAACAGCGAGACGTCGACGGCCGACACCACGCCGGTGGTGGCACGGCGGTACAGCGCGGTGAGAATACCGGTGTAGGCGTACATCCCGGCCGCGATGTCGGCCACCGAGATCCCCACCTTGACCATCTCGGCCGGCGTCCCGGTCAGCGACAGCAGACCGGTCTCGCACTGCACGAGCAGGTCGTATGCCTTGCGGTCGGCCCACGGGCCGTCACCGCCGTAGCCGGTGATCGTGCACGGGACCACGCGTGGGTGCGTGCGCGCCAGCGACGCCGCGTCCGTGCCCAGCCGCGCCGCCGCGCCCGGCGCGAAGTTCTGCACCAGCACATCCGTGGTGGCCAGCAGCTCGTCCAGGAGCACGCGGCCCTCGGCCGACTTCACGTCGAGCGTGAGCGATCGCTTGGACCGGTTGAGCCACACGAAGTAGCTGGACTGGCCGTGCACCGACTCGTCGTAGTGCCGGGCGAAGTCACCGTGGCCGGGGCGTTCGATCTTGATCACCGAAGCGCCCAGGTCGGCGAGTTGGCGGGTGGCGAACGGCGCGGCGACCGCCTGTTCCAGGCTCACCACGGTCACGCCGGCCAGCGGCGGAGCGTCGGTCATGGCCTGCGCCGGTTCGAAGTGACGGATTCGACCTCCGCCGCGTAGAGCAGCGCCGGGTCGAAGCCCATGCCGGTGAAGTGGCCGGCGAGTTCGAGGCTGAGCACGCCGTGCACGCGGGTCCAGAAGGTGAGGGCGGCGTGCGCGACGGCCGGAGCGGCATCGCCCGCCCAGCCCTGGTGGCCGGCGAGATGGTCTTCCAGGACGCGTTGGGCCGGGCTTCGGGTGGGGTGCGTCGTGAGCCGCGTGTAGGCGGTGACCAGCAGCGCCATGACGCTGCCCGCGATCGTGGTGGCCTCCGGTGGCGCCGCGTAGCCGGGGACGGGGGTGCCGTAGATCAGCAGGTAGCGGTGCGGGTTGGCGAGCGCCCACCGGCGGATCGCCGTGGCGAGTTCGCCGAGGCGGTCATCGGGTGCGGCGGCCGCGGCGGCCGCACGGGTGACCTCGGCCAGGTCGCGGTAGGCGTCCAGGACGAGCTCGGTGATCAGCTCGTCGCGGTTGGCGAAGTAGCGGTACAGAGCGGGCCCGCTCATGCCCATGAGCTTGGCGATCGCGTTGAGGGACAGCGCCGACGCTCCGGTGTCGGCGATCTGCGTCCAGGCATGGCCCTTGATCTCGTCGCGCACCTGCTGGCGGTATCGCTCGCGCGGGTTGGCGGGTGCCCCGGCCATCGGCCCCTCCTCGTGTCTTGACATCAGCCGTGCGACAACACCATACTATGGTTATAGCTTCTAACTACAGTTACGACCTATAAGGAGCAGGGATGACCGCACAGCTCACCGAGGTGGTACTGCCCGGCATCGTCGAGCCCGACGGCCTGCGCGTCGTGAATCGGCCGATTCCGTTGCCCGGCAAGGGACAGGTCCTGGTCCGGGTGGAAGCCACCGGCGTGTCCTTCGCCGAACTGTCGATGCGCCGCGGCCGCTACTACGACCAGCCGCCGTTCCCGTTCGTCCCCGGCTACGACCTCGTCGGCATCGTCGACGCCGTGGGTGCCGGCGTCGACCCGACCATGGCCGGCCGCAGGGTCGCCGCCCTCACCAAGACCGGCGGCTGGACCACTCACGCCATCGTCGACGCCACCGATCTCGTCGACGTGCCAGCCGGTGTCGAACCGGCGGCCGCCGAAACCGTGGTCACCAACGGCATCACCGCGTGGCAGATGCTGCACCGCAGGGCCCGCATCCGGTCCGGGCAGACGATCCTGGTGCACGGCGCCAACGGTGGGGTCGGGAACACGCTGGCGCAACTGGCGTCGATCGCCGGGGCACGGGTGATCGGCACCGCGTCCGCCCGCCACCACGACGCGTTGCGGGCGCTGGGCGTCACCCCGATCGACTACCGGACCGAGGACGTGCCCGCCAGGGTCCGCGAACTCGCGCCGGACGGGGTGGACGCGGTGTTCGACAACGTGGGTGGCGACAACATCACCGACGCGTGGCACCTGCTGCGACGCGGCGGCACGCTCGTGTCCTACGGCGTAGCGGCCGTGCAGGACGGCACCGGCTCGGCCATGCTGCCGGTAGTGCGCGTGCTGGCGCGGATGTGGTGGTGGAATGCCGCGCCCAACGGGCGCGGTGCCTACTTCTACAACCTCTGGGCCGGCCGCCGGTTCACCCACGGCCGTTTCGTCGCCCGGCTGCGCGCCGACCTCACCGCGGTGTTCGACCTGATCGCGACCGGCCGACTCACCGCGCAGATCGCGGCGACACTGCCACTGTCCCGCACCGCCGACGCCGTGAAGCTGGCCGAGTCCCGCACGGCGGTCGGCAAGGTCGTCCTCATTCCGTAACTGACCAGGTTCGCGATCGAGGAACGCATCGCCATCACCCAGCCCGGCTGACAGCCGGCGTCTCCTGGATCAGTGCGACGCGATCGGCCAGGGGGCCGGCCGGCACGTCGACGAGGTGGAACCCGAGATCGCGGTACGTCTGCTCGTACACCCGCTCGAAGACCCGCGAGTCCGCGAAACCGATCCGCCGTGCCGCGGTGTTCGCGATGGTGCCCTGGTTGCGGACGAAGAAGACCGCGGTCTCGTACACGCGGTCCGCTACTACTCGATCGACCTCGTGGCGAGCAGGTCGGACGTGGTGCGGCCCAGATGGCGGCTCAACGCCAGCGTGCACACCGGCGAGCGGTCGAAGAAGACGGTCTCGGCCGCTCGGACGTCACTCTCCCGTCGACGCTGCAAGGTGATGATCTTGTCGACGAAAGCGTCGTCGCGCCACGGTTCCGGGTGGCCGATGGCGTGTTCGAGCGCGATGACGTCGGTCGCCGCCTCTTCGACGACGCTGTGTCCACCGACCTCGAGCAGGCGCAGCACGGCTGTCTTCCCGGCTCCTGGGGCGCCGGTCAGGATGTATCGCGGCATGGCAGAACAGTCCTTCGCGCGGAGGATCCTGGTTGGGCCGCTGGAAGCCGAGAGGCGGCAGCTCGATCGGCAGCTCGATCGGCAGCTCGATCGGCGCGGTGCCGACGTCAGCTTAGCGCGGCGCCCGCCTTGCCCCCGCTCGGCTCCGGAAGTAGAACTGCCTGATGGGATCAAACAGTGCGGATGGGATCAGGGTGCTCGGCCAGCCGGTCGACCGGGGAGCGGACATCCTCACCCCGGCCGCCGTGGAGTTCGTCGCCGGCCTACAGCGCGAGTTCGGTGCCCGCCGTGACGAGTTGCTGGCCCGGCGGACCAGGCGACGCGACCTGATCGCCCAGCAGCGGCGGCTGGACTTCCTGCCCGAGACGGCGGACGTCCGCGCCGGCGACTGGCGGGTGGCACCCGCGCCCGCTGATCTGGCCGACCGTCGGGTCGAGATCACCGGTCCCACCGAACGCAAGATGGCCATCAACGCCCTCAACTCCGGCGCCAACGTGTGGCTCGCCGACCTGGAGGACGCCAACACGCCGCACTGGCAGAACGTGGTGTCCGGCCAGGTCAACCTGTACGACGCGGTGCGCCGGCAGATCGCGTTCACGTCGCCGGACGGCAAGGAGTACGCGGTTCGCACCGACCGGGCGCCGGCCGTGATCGTGATGCGGCCGCGTGGCTGGCATCTCGACGAGCGGCACATCGAGGTGGACGGCGCGCCGATGGTCGGCGCCCTCGTCGACTTCGGCCTGTACTTCTTCCACAACGCGCGTGAGCTGATCGAGCGCGGCAGCGGGCCCTACTTCTACCTGCCCAAGACCGAGAGCCACCTCGAAGCCCGGCTGTGGAGCGACGTGTTCACCAGGGCGGAAGCGGAACTGGGCATCCCGCACGGCACCGTGCGCGCGACCGTGCTGATCGAGACGATCACGGCCGCGTTCGAGATGGACGAGATCCTCTACGAGTTGCGCGAACACGCGGCCGGCCTCAATGCCGGCCGGTGGGACTACCTGTTCAGCGTGATCAAGAACTTCCGCGACGCGGGGGAGCGGTTCGTGCTGCCGGACCGCAACAGCGTCGTGATGACCGTGCCGTTCATGCGTGCCTACACCGAACTGCTGGTACGGACCTGCCACAGGCGCCGGGCGTTCGCGATGGGTGGGATGGCCGCGTTCGTTCCCAGCCGTGATCCGGAGGTCAACGAACAGGCGCTGGCGAAGGTGAGGGCGGACAAGGAACGCGAGGCAGCGGACGGTTTCGACGGCTCGTGGGTGGCGCATCCCGGCCTGGTGCCGATCTGCAAGGAGGTGTTCGACGCGCGACTGGGTGATCGTCCCAACCAGTTGGACCGGTTGCGCGAGGACGTGTCGGTGACCGCGGACCAACTGCTGGACATCGCCAGCACACCGGGCGCGGCCACCGAACAGGGCCTGCGGGCCGCCGTCGATGTCGGGGTTCGCTACCTCGCGTCGTGGCTGTCGGGCAACGGTGCCGCCGCGATCCACAACCTCATGGAGGACGCGGCGACGGCGGAGATCTCCCGGTCGCAGCTCTGGCAGTGGGTCCACAACGACGTGGTGCTGGACAACGGCGAGACCGTCACCGCCGACCTGGTCCGCGCGGTGCTCGCGGAAACCAGAGCGGCACTGGCCGAGGAGGGCGTTGCCCAGTTGGCCGCGGCGTGCGAGATCTTCGAACAGGTGGCACTGGCCGACGACTTCGTGGACTTCCTCACCTGGCCCGCCTACCGACGGATCGACTGACGGCCGACCAGGTGAACCCAGCCGCGTGTCAGTGCGCCGCCGTCGCCGGTATGGGCTTGCCGAGCATCGTGCAGATGGCCGCCGTCTGCAGGGCCCTGTCGGCGGCACCCGTCTTCGGCACCTTCAGGCCGAAGACGGTGCTGGTGACGATCGCGACCGTACGGCTGCCGTCGCCGGTGGTGTAGCCCTCGCTGGAATAGCCGGCTGTCTGGCCGTCATGGCCCCACACGACGCCGCACGGTGTGACGACCCGGTCAAGGCCGAGCCCTGCGGTGTCCTGTGTGGACGGTCCCTCCGAGACCGTGGTCTCCATCTCCCGCAACTGGGTCGGCGGCAGCAACCGGCCGGACAGCAACGCCTTCTGGAACCGCGCCCAGTCGGCGGCGGTGGACACCATGCCGCCGGCCGCCCATTCCGTGCTGTCGTTGATCTCCGTAGTGTCGACGAAGTCGCCACGGTCGGGGCCGGCGAACTCCAGTCCCGGTGGCGTGCCCGGCGGCAACAGCGGGGCGATGTGGGCGGCATCGGGTTCGTAGCCGTGCGCGAGCTTGGCGAACCGCGCCGGCGGTGCCAGGTACGTGTTCGTCATGCCGAGCGGCTTGGCGATCCGCTGCTGGATCAGGTCGGCCACGCTGAGTCCGGTGGCCCGCTCCAGGATCAGGCCAAGCACGACGTAGCCGGTGTTGCTGTAGGAGTACTCCTGGCCGGGCGTGAACAGGGGCGGATGCCTGACGGCCGCCGCCAGCAGTTCTCGCGGGGTCCACTG
>DATBDL010000037.1:0-12625 GCA_036269975.1 Pseudonocardiaceae bacterium
GACCCCGGAGCCGGCCGCGGCAGAACCGACGACACCGCCGGTCGACCTGCCGGCGATCGAACCGGTCGCCGTGCCGCCGGTGACCGACCTGGTCGGCGCGGACGAAGCCGTGCGCAGGCTGACCGAATGGTTCGACCTGACGTTCCGGCAACCCGAACTGCTGCGCCGGCTCGGTTCACCGGCGCAGCTCGGGGCGCTGGTCAGCGGGCCGGAGGGGGTCGGCAAGTCCACGCTCGTGCGTGCCGTGGCGAACTCGGTCGACGCGAAACTCGTCGAGTTGGCGGCGCCGGGGGTCAGCGCCCTGGAGGCGAACGCGGCGGCGGCGCGGGTGCGGGCCGCAGTGGACAGCGCGGTCGCCGCCGCCCAGGCCGGCACGCCCGCGGTACTGCTGCTGACCGACATCGACATGCTGCTGCCGGCCAGCAATCCGCAACCGGTGTCCACGGTGGTGCTGGACACGCTGCGCGCGGCGGTGCGCGTGCCGTCGCTGGCGCTGGTGTGCACGACGTCGCACTCCGGTTCGGTGGACCGCCGGCTGCGAACTCCCGATCTGGTCGACCGCGAGCTCGCGCTGCCGGCACCGGACGGCAGGGCGCGCACCGAACTGCTGCGCGTGCTGCTGCGGCACGTGCCGGTCGAGTCCGATGTGGACTTCGGTGCGGTCGCGGAGCGCACGCCGGGATTCGTGGTGGCCGACCTCGGCGCGCTGTGCCGCGAGGCGGCCGTGCGGGCCGCGATCCGGCAGCGGTCCGCCGACGAGCCACGCATCGGGCAGCAGGATCTACTGGGGGCACTGGAAACCGTGCGACCGGTATCGATGTCCACATCGGACACGATCGCCACCGGCGGCCTGACGCTGGACGACGTCGGCGACATGGCCGACGTGAAGCAGTCGCTGACCGAGACGCTGCTGTGGCCGTTGCAGTATCCGGACTCGTTCGACCGGCTCGGCATCGCGCCGCCGCGCGGTGTGCTGCTCTACGGGCCGCCCGGTTGCGGCAAGACGTTCCTGGTCCGGGCGCTGGCCGGGTCAGGGCGGCTGAACGTGTTGTCGGTCAAGGGCGCCGAGCTGATGGACAAGTGGGTCGGCGAGTCGGAGCGGGCCGTGCGGGAGCTGTTCACCCGCGCCCGCCAGGCGGCGCCCACGCTGGTGTTCCTGGACGAGGTGGACGCGCTGGCCCCACGCCGTGGCCAGTCCGACGCGGGCGTCGCCGACCGGGTGGTCGCGGCGCTGCTCACCGAACTCGACGGCGTGGAACCCCTGCGGGACGTGGTCGTGCTGGGCGCGACGAACCGGCCGGAACTGGTCGATCCGGCGCTGCTGCGGCCCGGCCGGCTGGAGCGCCTGATCTACGTGCCGCCACCGGACACGCACGCCCGTACCGCGATCCTGACCTCGTCCGCCCGCAACACACCGCTGGCCGGCGACGTCGACCTGACCGAAGTGGCCGGCGCGCTGGACGGCTACTCGGCCGCCGACTGTGCCGCGCTGATCAGGGAGGCGGCGCTGACCGCGATGCGCGAGTCACTGGACGCGAGCGAGGTCACGTCGGCACACCTGAGTGCCGCCCGCGATGCGGTGCGTCCGTCACTCGATCCGGCACAGTTGGCCGACCTGGCCGACTACGCCACCGCACGACAGCGCGGCTAGCGCTACTTGCCTGGGTTGAAGTCCTTGGTGAGGATCACGATCACGCCGGGGCTGGCGGCCGCGATACCGGGGAACCGGGGCGCGACCCGCATGCCGAACTGCTGCGCCAACTGCGTAGCGACCTGCTGCTCCCCCGGCGCCGACGTGTAGTACGCCGTGCTGTGCGGGATGATGCCCTGTGGGTAGGCGCCGACGAAGACGACGTTGTATCCGGCGTTGCGGAAGTCCTGCGCGGCGTTCGCGGCCAGGTCGTGGATCAGGCTGTTGTTGTAGACGCGGATGTCCACGGTCCGCAGCGGCGATGCGGCCGTGGCGCTGGTCGGCGGCGGCGCGACCGTGGTGGTCTGACCGGACGGGTACGACGGTGTGGTCGTCGGCGCCTGCGTCGTGGTAGTCGGCTTCGGATGGGTCGTCGTGGTCGCGGGTGGAGCAGCCGTCGTGGTGGACGTGACGGGTGGCCGGCCGTTGGCGGCCTGGCCGGAACCGTTGCTGGTCAACGCGAATACACCCAGTCCGACGGCGACGACCGCGACCCCGATCAACACGAAACCAGCGGTGCGGACGGGCCTGGCCCCTTGCATGCTCACCTCGGATCGAACCCCAGCCTGCGGGCCGCGCGGCTGCGCAGCCGAACCGAACGCTGGCGGCGCAGGCGCTTGATCAGCATCGGGTCGGCGAGTACCGCCTCCTGCTTCTCCAGCAGGTTGTTCAGGAGTTGGTAGTAGCGGGTCGCCGACATGTCGAACAGCTCGCGAATCGCCTGTTCCTTGGCGCCCGCGTACTTCCACCACTGGCGTTCGAAGGCCAGGATCTCGTGCTCGCGTGCGGTCAGGCCGCCCTCCGGCTGTTCGGCCGGTGTCAGGGCCTCAGCGGCGTCCATCTGGCTCCTCGCTCGCGGTCGGGGACGCATGTCGGCCACGATCACACCGGTGTGATTCCCCGGCCGCCATTACACCACGCACGCGCGGACGGGCGCCGCCGATCTGCCGGCGCGTCATCCAACAGTGCCCTTTAGGGTTCGCACCATGGCGATTCACCTGATCCGGGTCGTCGGAGACCCGGTACTGCGCACGCCGACCCGCCCGGTGACCAGCTTCGACGACGCGCTCCGCGGGCTGATCGAAGACCTGTTCGAGACGAACACCGCGGCCAACGGTGCCGGCCTCGCCGCCAACCAGATCGGCGTGGACCTGCGGGTGTTCGTGTACGACTGTGCTGACGACGACGGTGTCCGGCAGCGCGGAGCGGTGGTCAATCCCACGATCGAGACCGACAGCGTCCCGGAGACCATGCCGGACCCGGATGACGACTTCGAAGGCTGCCTGTCGGTGCCCGGCGAGACCTTCCCGACCGGAAGGGCGAACTGGGCGAAGGTCAGCGGATTCGACGGCGACGGCGAGCCGGTCGAGGCTGAAGGCACCGGTTTCCTGGCCCGCTGTTTCCAGCACGAGACCGACCACCTCGACGGCCTGCTCTACCTGGACCGGCTGGTGGGGCGCTACGCGAAGGACGCGAAGCGGATGCTGAAGCGCAACGAGTGGGGCGTGCCAGGACTGTCGTGGGACCCCGCGACGGACCCGGACCCGTTCGCCTGACACGGCAACCAGCCTAGCCCGCCCACCCCAGCCACGCAGGCCCAGCCACGCGAGCCGGGCTCAACCAGGTCCTCGACTTGCCCGAGGCGTGCCGTCAGGTCGGCCATCGTCCTAGCTGCTCGTATCATGCGGCGGTGGACCATTTGGCCGCCGTCGTCGCAACTGCCGTCGTCGCGTTCGTCGGGACCAACATGGACGATTTCGTCGTCCTGTTGCTGCTCGTCCTCGGCACGGCTCGCGATCAGACCGCGTGGCACCAGATCGTCATCGGCCAGTACATCGGGTTCTGTGTGCTGCTGGTGGCCGGCCTGGCCGGGGCCGCGCTGTTCGGGCTGATCGGCACACAGTGGATCGCCGTGCTGGGCGCGCTGCCGATCGCGCTGGGGCTCAACGGCTTTCGGCGCGCGATCCGGCACAGCGACGACCAGCCGAACGACAACCGGTTCACCGGCGGCGTCCTGCAGGTCGCCGTCGTGACCGTGGCCAACGGCGGCGACAACATCTCCGTCTACACCCCGCTCTACCGTGAGCTCACCGCGGGCTCGAAGGTGATCGCCAGCGGCGCGATGCTGGTCATGCTCGGGATCTGGTGCGCGGCGGCCCTGATCGTGGGCCACCACGCCCGCCTGATCCCCGGCATCGTCAAGATCGGCCGCTGGCTGACCCCGTCCGTCTACGTCGTGATCGGTGTCCTCGTCGTCCTGCGCGCGGCCGTCTGGCACGACGGGCCCCTGTAAAGGAAGCGTCAGAACGTCGGCACCGTATCGGCTTCCGGCCGGTGGATGTCCTGGTCCTTGTGCTCGACCAGCCGTAGCCAGTAGAAACCGTTGCCGGCAAGGCTGACCTGATACTGATGGCCGGCGCCGATCGCGGGGAACCGAGCGCCGCCGGTGATCTCGACCGGCCACTGGCCCGCGTACTCGGCCAGGTCCAACTCGGCCGCCTGCGGATAGTTCGAGAAGTTGACCACGCACAGGATTCGCTCGCCATCGAACGCCCTGACGTACGCCCACACCGCCGCGTTGCCGGACCGGATCTCGGCGAACGACCCGGTCGTCAGCGCGCCGCTGTGCCGCCGAATCTCGATCAGCCGCCTCGTGATGCGCAGCAGCGACGTGGAATTGCGTAGCTGCGCCTCGACATTGGTCGACTGGTAGCCGTAGGTCGAGCCGAGCACCACCGGCAGCGCCAACTGCTCGTGTTCCGCGGTGGAGAAGCCGCCGGAACGGTCGGACGACCACTGCATCGGCGTCCGGATCGCGGCGCAGCCGGGCAGCGACAGGTTCTCGCCCATGCCGATCTCGTCGCCGTAGTAGAGCACCGGCGCACCGGGCAGCGACAGCAGCAGCGCGATGCACAGGCCGAGCTGTTCCGGCCGGCCGTCGTGCAGCGGTGCGAGCCTGCGGCGGATTCCCCTGTCGTTGCGCATCCGTGCCAGTGGCGCGAACTCCCGCTTGAGGTACTCCTGTTCCTCCGCCGTGATCAGGTCCAGCGACATCTCGTCGCCGTTGCGCAGGAAGATGCCCCACTGGCAGTCCGACGGAATCTCCCTCGTCTGCGCCAGGACGGACGACACCGCACTGTGGTCCTCCCGCCGCATGCTCAGGAACATCCTCGGCATCAGCGACGTGTACAGCACGATGTTGCATTCCGGCTTGTCCGGCTGGCTGCCGAAGTAGCCGGCCGCGTCCGACGGCCACCGGTCGGCCCACGCCATCAGGATGCGGTCGGCGTAGTTCTTGTCGATCTCCGTGCGCAGCCGCGTCAGGTAGTCGTGGGTCTCGTCGAGGCCCTCGGACGGCGTGCCGTCGCGTTCGAACAGGTAGGGCGCGGTCAGCAGGCGGAAACCGTCGATACCGAGGTCCAGCCAGGTGCGCAGGATGCCGATCATGGCGTCCTGCACCGCCTTGTTGTCGAAGTTGAGGTCCGGCTCGTGGTCGGCGAACCGGTGCCAGTAGTACTGCTTGCGCTTGCGGTCCAGCGCCCAGCGGTCGCGGGCCGCACCGGTGCCGATCATGGTGGCCTCGGTGTAGCGGTCGTCGTCGTCCTGCCAGACGTAGAAGTCACCGTACGGGCCGTCCGGACTGGTCCGTGAACTCTCGAACCACGCGTGCGCGGTGCTCGTGTGGTTGAGCACCAGGTCCAGCACGATCCGGATGCCCATGGCGTGCGCGGTGTCGACGAGCCGGGTCAGGTCCGCCATCGTGCCCAGGTCGGGGTGGACCTTCTCGAAATTGCTGATGTCGTAGCCGTCGTCATCCAGCGGCGAGTCGTAGATCGGCGTCAGCAGCAGGCAGTCGACGCCGAGCCACTGGAGGTACTCCAGCTTTCCACGCAGTCCTTGCAGGTCACCGATACCATCGCCGTTGGAGTCGAAGAACGTCCGCACCCGCACCTCGTAGAACACCGCGCGCCGGAACCACAGCGGGTCGCTCTCCTGCTCGGCCTGCGGCGATTTCGGCAACTGGCGGCGCGGAATGGTGGAGTGCTGGCGGTCCAGCATCCGACTGGCGGCGAGCGCGACCCGTTCGTCCTCGTCGGAGCACAGGTCGACCAGGGTCATCTCGGCGGTGCTCACCTTGGCCGGCTCGCCGGAGTTCAGCAGGTCGCCGAGCTGTTCGACCGCGAGCAGCCGCGCCGGCGGGAAACCGTTGCGCACCAACGACTCGACGTCCCTGGTCAGCCGGCCGGGCAGTGCCGGTGTCTTGCACAGCTTCAGGTCGCCGGCGACACCCGCACGCATCTGCGGAGTCTGCTTGCGGCCGGACTTGCGCAGCGCGACGACGGCGTAGTCGAACGCCTCTCGCACGGTGATGGCACCGTCGTAGTTGCGGTCGGCGCGGCCCATCTCGATGCCCTCGAAGAACGCGCTGGCGAACGCGGAGGGCACGGCCTTGGCCGTCGACGAAGGGCTGCCCTCGTGGGCGAGTTCGGTGGCACCGGCCGTGAGCAGGATGACGCGGTCGCGGTTGCTGCGCTGCCTGGGCTCGCCGCCGAAGGCGCCCGCGTAGCAGCAGTCCAGCACCACGACGACCTTCTCGGCCGGACAGGCGTCCACCCAGGCACGGATGTCGTCGGCGGACAGCGCGGTCGGCGGGAGGCGGTTGGGCTCGGTGTCGATCGCGGTCAGGTAGAGCCGGCCCTCCGGGTCCCGGCGGCCGTGGCACGAGAAGTAGACGAACAGGAATTCGTCCGGTTTCGCGGTCAGGAAGAAATCGTAGATCTTGTATTCCAGTGAATTCGCGTCCATGTTGAGCAACGTGTCGAACGACGCGAAATTACCGATCGCGGGATTGCCGAGTATCCGGCGCGCGGTCTCGGCGTCCTGCGCCGGGGAGTCCAGGTCGGGCAGGTCGTCGTGCCGGTACCGGCCCGTGACAACGGCGAGCCCCCGTCGCCGGTGAGTGCCCAGCACATCCTCGTCCGCCATCGACTCAGTCCGCTTCCCCGGTTTCAGTTTCCCCAGCGCCCGCCGATCCGGTGCGCTGCCTCGCCTCGAGCACCTTCACGATGTCGTCCGCCGGCAGGCCGTTCGCCTCGACCTTCCTGCCGTCCTCTTCGATGGTGACACTGATTTTGTCGTGCCGGTGAATCCATTCCTTGACGATGTCGACGATACCCTTGATCATCGTGCCGCCGTAATATCCGACCGCGAGCGAGCCGATGCTCTCGACATACAGGAGGGACCGCGTGCCTTCCGTCGGCTCGGTGGACGGTACCTGGGCGATGGTGAGCCCACTGATTTCCTGTAGGTCCGACCGCAGGCTGCGGGCCAGCTCGTCCAGGTCGTCCGGATTGGCACCGACGATCGAGATCGTGATAGTCCCCTTGTCCATCCGATAATTGTGTCGCAGCACGGGGGTGTTGGCCACTACCGGGTAAGGCATCCGTCGTAGCGTTGTCCACTATTTGTCCCATTGTGATCAGCGCTGATCCGTGCCGATCACCGCCACGGCAGCTCAGGAGTGCCGGTGAGCTGCGTAAAGCTGCCGGCGGCCGCCAGTTCGGCATACCGGCCGGCCCGCAGGTACGCCGTGAGCCACGGCGCCCTGGCCGGGTCGGTCACCTCGCCGGTCAGCAGGAACGGCAGTTCGAGCCGCCAGGTGAGCACCACGGTCGCGCGGTGCCGGTGCGGGGCACGCAGGACCGTTCGGGCGGTGCGCAGCGCGTGCTCGTTCGGCGTGATCGAGTCGGCCGGCGCGAGATGCTCCCACGCCCACCGGGTTTCGTCGGCGATCCGGCACAGCACGCAGCCCACCGGGCCGCCACCCAACGGCAGGCCGCACGACGGGCAGTCGATCAGGGACATCGCATGATCGACACACGTCCACGAGTGGGCCCCGACGTCGGCGGCGACGACCAGTTCCGCCAGCGCCGGTTCGGCAACGCCGGCACACTCGGTCCGCAGCGCGGCCCAGTCGGCCAGCCACAAACCGTCCACAGCGCACACGCAGTCCGGGCACACCGGGTAACCGCGGCCGGCCAGCTCACCGCACGCCATGCAGTACCGCACGGCGACCGGGCGGGGCGCCCGCCGGCCGCCGGGTGGAAAGCGCGGCGGGTCTGGCATGTCCGACATGCGCAGACGTTACGACGAACAGGCGGGTTGGCGTGCAACGACACGGGTCGCTAGCCTCGGGTCCATCGACTGGATGACCGCGGGAGCTCGCGCCGCAGCGGGCTGAGAGGGCGGCTGGCGTCACATCGCGTGACCCCGGCGCCGCCGACCGCCGAACCTGACCGGGTAATGCCGGCGTAGGAAGGGCTGCCATGGCTGTCCCGACAACCGTCCCCATCACGACGCTGACCATCGCCGGCTCCGACTCCGGCGGCGGTGCCGGCCTGCAGGCCGACTTGCGCACGTTCTTCGCGTGCGGCGTGCACGGCATGACGGCGGTCACAGCCGTCACGGTGCAGAACACGTTGGGCGTCACGGACTTCGTGTCGATCCCGCCGGAAGTGGTAGCCGCGCAGATCGAGGCGGTCGCCGTCGACATCGGAGTGGGCGCCGCGAAGACCGGCATGCTGGCCAGCCGGGAGATCATCGAAGCGGTAGCCGCCGCGTGCGACAAGGTAGGAATCGGAAGGGCGTACGCGACGCCGTTCGTGGTCGACCCGGTCGCCGCGTCCATGCACGGCGACCAGCTACTACAGGACAATGCACTGGATACCTTGCGTACCAAGCTGTTCCCGCGCGCCACCCTGGTCACGCCCAACCTCGACGAGGTCCGCCTGCTGACCGGAATCGACGTGCGGAACCGAGACCAGTTGGCCGATGCCGCCGAAGCGATCCACAGCTTCGGACCGGCGTGGACCCTGATCAAGAGCGGCCACCTGACCCAGGACCCGGACTGCGTGGACCTGCTCTACGACGGCACGGCGTTCATCGAGCTACCGGGCCCCCGCTACGACACCAAACACACCCACGGCGGCGGCGACACGATGGCAGCCGCGATCACCGCATCACTGGCCGGCGGCGCCCCGGTCCCCGAGGCAGTCCGCTTCGGCAAACGCTTCGTCTCCAACGCCGTGCGACACGCGTACCCACTGGGAGCCGGCGTCGGGCCGGTGTCCCCGTTCTGGCGCCTGCACGGCGCGGCGCCGATCTAGTCGTCCTCTGCCACCAGCGCTTCCAGCGCCGGGAGGGCGTCGACCAGAAGGTGGACCTGGTCGACGGACAGGCGGTCCATGCGGCGCTGGAGTTCACGCAACCGGATCGAGTAGAGACCGGACGCCACCTGCTCGCCGGCCTCGGTCGCCGTGACGAGGGAAGCGCGGCCGTCATGCGGATCCGGCTCGCGGCGAACGTAGCCGCCCTCGACCAGGCTGGCGACGATCCGGGACAAGGTCGGCGGCGCGACACCCTCCCGTGCCGCCAGGTCACCCAGCCGCATGGAACCGGTGTTGACCAGCGTGAACAGGGCGGACACAGCGCCATGACCAAGTTCGGACGACCCGGCCCCGATCCGGCGCAACGACCTGGTCAACCGTCCGACCGCCAGGTAGAGCCGCGCACTGTCCTCGTGCTCCATCACGCCCGACATCATGACGGGTCACCCATCACAGCGGGTGGTCGAGGCCGCTTTCAGTGCCGCTCCAGTGCTGTTCCAGTGCCGCCCCGCTGCTGCTCCGGTGCCGCCCCACTGCTGTTCAGTGCCGCCCCACTGCTGTTTCAGTGCTGCCCCACTGCCGCTTCAGCGCCGCTTTCAGCGCTGCGGCGGCGGCCGTCGGGTCCTCGGCGTCGGTGATGGCGCGGACGACCACGATCCGCGTCGCGCCGGCCGCCAGCACAGTGTCCAACCGACCGAGATCGATGCCACCGATCGCGAACCAAGGCCGGTCCGTGCCCAGCCGCGCGGCCCACGTCACCAGGTCCAATCCCGGTGCCGGGCGACCGGGTTTAGTAGGCGTAGGCCAGCAAGGACCGGTGCAGAAGTAGTCGACACCCGGCTCCACGGCGGCCGCAGACGCCTCGTCGACCGCGTGTGTCGACCGCCCGATGATCATGTCGTCGCCCACGACACGGCGGGCCATCGCGACCGGGAGATCGTCCTGGCCCAGGTGGAGCATGTCCGCGCCGGCCGCCAGCGCGATGTCAGCACGGTCGTTCACCGCGAGCAGGGCGCCATGCCGGGCGCACGCCTCCGCGATCACCGAAAGAGCGGCCAGTTCCTGCCGAGCCTCCAACGGCCCGACGCCCGTGTCGCCCGTGTCGCCCTTGTCACGCAGTTGGATGACGTCCACGCCGCCGGCCAGTGCCGCGTCCACGAATTCGGCCAGGTCACCGCGTGATCGGCGGGCGTCCGTACACAGGTACAGCCGAGCGTCCGCCAGCCGCCGCCTGATCCGATCGCCGTCCAGTCCGTCCACTCCGGGCACGCGGCCACGCTACCTGCCCGTCGATCGGGGCTTGTCCGACACTCGGGCGGCGGCGGGCGTCGGCTAACGTGGGTGGGAGTGGTCCGCACGGGAGTCCGGAGCAGCCGGGCTGAGAGGGGGCTGGTCAGCCCCGACCGTCGAACCTGATCCGGATCATGCCGGCGCAGGGAGCGTGCTGATGCAGATGACAGTCGCGGTGGTGGGTGCCGGGGTGGTCGGCGCCGCGGTAGCGGGGCGCCTCACCGAGGACGGTGCTGCCGTCACGCTCATAGATCCCGCACCACGTTCCGGGGCGTCCTGGGTAGCCGGTGGCATGCTCGCGCCGGTCACCGAGGCATGGCCCGGCGAGGAGGCCCTGCTGGCGCTGGGTATCGAATCGTTGCGGCAGTGGCCCGAATTCGCAGCCCGGCTGAGCGAGAAAGGCCACGACCCCCGGTTACGCACCGACGGCACGCTGGTCACGGCGGTAGACACAGCCGATCGCGCCGAGCTGGCAAACTTGGCCGAGTTTCTGGCCACCCTGGACCGCAAGGTCGACATATTGACCGGCCGAGAACTGCGCGCCATAGAACCCGGCCTGGGCCCAGCCGTCCGCACCGGCCTGTCGGTGCCAGGAGATCTGGCGGTAGACAACAGAAAGCTGCTGGACGCACTGCTGGCCACGACCGGCGCCAAGCACATTCCCGTTGCCGCAACCGAAATCCGGCCGACGGAGGTAAGGACGACCGACCGGACCATCCGCGCCGACGTGATCGTCGTGGCAGCGGGTGCGTGGAGCGCCGGGCTGCATCCAGCACTGCAAAGCCAAGTCCGTCCGGTCAAGGGCGAAATCCTCCGGCTACGCGCCAGACCCGGCTCGCTGCCGCCACCCAGTCACACAGTCCGAGGACTGGTGGAAGGCAGGCACGTCTACCTGGTCCCACGCGACGACAACGGGTTGGTAGTAGGCGCGACCCAGTACGAAGCCGGTTTCGAGCCGGACCCGAGAGTAGGCGGCGTACGCGACCTACTGGCCGATGCGGAACGGCTGATCCCGAGCGTCGCAGACTACGTGCTCACGGAGGCGGCGGCCGGATTCCGCCCCGGCAGCCCCGACAACCTGCCGATAGTGCGGTGGCTGGAACCGGGTGTACTGGCAGCCACCGGACACGGCCGCAACGGCATCCTGCTACTACCCGGCACAGTGGCCCGAGTAGCGGAGCTAATCCGGGAGGCCCGATGAAGCCGGTAGCAGAACACACTCGGATGGTTGAACACACTCGGGTGGCTGAACTCACTCGGGAGGTGCGATGAAAGCCGTGGTGAACGGCGAGGAGTGGGAGTTGGCCGACGGAGCCACGGTCGCGGACGTGCTGCGACGCCTAGGCGCGCCGGAAACCGGAGTCGCGGTGGCGTGCCGAGGCGAGGTGGTGCCCAGAGCATCCTGGCCAGCCACCCGAGTCCTGGAAGGCGACGAGATCGACGTGCTAACCGCAGTCCAGGGCGGCTGACATGAAGATCACAGCAGATCAACGGTAGGGAGGTCGACATGACACAGACCAACACACAGACCAACCCGCCCGAAACGCAAACCAACCCGGTCAACACGCACCACGATCCGGTCGACACGCCAACCGACCCCGTCGACACACGAACCGACCCCGTCGATACGCGGACCGATCCGCTCGTCATCGCAGGCCGCGAGTTCGGCTCACGCCTGGTGATGGGTACCGGCGGCGCGACCAACCTGGCCGTGCTCGAACGCGCGCTCGCAGAGTCCGGCACCGAACTGACCACAGTCGCCATGCGCCGGATGGACGCGGGCGGCGGCACCGGCGTACTAGACCTGTTGCGGCGCTTGAACATCGCGGCCCTGCCGAACACCGCAGGCTGCCGCAACGCCGCCGATGCCGTACTCACCGCACGGCTGGCCCGCGAGGCACTGTCCACGGACTGGGTGAAACTCGAAGTGGTCGCCGACGACCGGACGCTGCTACCTGACCCGGTCGAACTGCTCGACGCGGCAGAGCAACTCGTCGACGACGGCTTCACCGTCCTGCCCTACACCAGCGACGACCCCGTCGTCGCGAGGCGCCTCGAGGATCTCGGCTGTGCCGCCGTGATGCCGCTCGGCTCGCCGATCGGGACCGGGCTGGGCATCCGGAATCCGCACAACATCGAACTGATCGTCGCGCGTGCGGGCGTGCCCGTGATCCTGGACGCCGGCATCGGCACGGCCTCGGACGCGTGCCTGGCGATGGAACTGGGCTGCGCGGCCGTCCTGCTGGCGACGTCGGTCACCCGTGCGAACAACCCAGCACTGATGGCGGCCGCAATGCGCGACGGCGTGCGGGCCGGCAGAGCGGCCCGGCTGGCAGGGCGGGTGCCGCAGCGGTTCTGGGCGCAGGCATCCACCCCACCACGCTGATCCCAGCCGAAGCAGCAGTCCGGAAGTCGAAGCGGCAGTCCGAGACAAGTCCGGGGGTCGGGCAGCCGCGAGTCGGGCAGCCGTGGATCAGGC
>DATBDL010000038.1:0-9710 GCA_036269975.1 Pseudonocardiaceae bacterium
CTGGGTACGCTTCACCGTGGAAGTGCCTTCCTTGTTGGGTTGTCGGACCGTCGCAAGCCCGATTCTCCCTTACGAGACAGGCACTTCCTTGTATTTACAGCCTGTGTCGCATTACCTCACGTGAAAGGCCCAGGTTAGTGCCCATTTCTATGCCTGTTTGGCCAACCGGCGGCTGGTGATTCGGACCAAAGGACCATCGCCTCGTGATGTTCGGGCAGGCGTTCGTAGTCGCGCACACATCGGCGATGTCCTGTGATCCAGGGCAAAGTCCGCTCGACCACCCAAGGCCGAGGCAGGACCACAAACCCGACAGCATCATCAGAACGCTTCACGATCTGCACCGTGATCGTCACGGCCGTGCACGCCCAGTCCAGGAGCTTGCCGGCGTAGCCACCATCAGCCCAGACCAGCCTGATGCGATGGCATGACGCGGCCAACCGCTCCAGCAGCGGCCGAGCACCATCACGATCTTGAACAGAGGCTGCGGTGACCAGCACACACAACAACAACCCCAAGGTATCCACGGCGATGTGGCGCTTGCGACCGTTGACCTTCCTACCTGCGTCATAGCCCCGACTGGTCATCGGCACGGTTCGCCTTGGGCTGGTCGGCCCAGGGGAGCAGGAGCCTGGGGCTGGGAAAGGGTGCTGCCGCGTGGTCTTCCGTGCGAAGGTGTTCGGACAGCACTTCACAATATTCATTCGAGGTGGTTGTCATGACGGATGCTCTGTCCGTCTTCGGTGAACTGCTGCGTCAGGTGGCGCAGCGCTACCCGGACGCGATGGTTGACGTGCGGCCGGCGTTGGAGGTGACCGACATGGTCGTCGCCGATATCGAGTGGCCGGACACCGGAGCACCTGTCGTGCAGTTGTTCGGCGCTGACGGGAGTGCCTTCGCGACGGCGATCGTCGGCCGGTATACGTTCGACAACCTCCGGACCGAGGATCTGCCGGATTTTCTGGCCAGCCTGTATGAGACTCGCTACGAGGTGACAGCGCGTCGATTTCCGTGCCGGATGGTGTCTCTGACGATATCTTTCAAGAATGACGCTCGACGGGTAGTCGCCAGGTATGTGCCGGCCGATCTGGAACGGTGGGAGTTCGAAGCGCTGCAACGGTGATGTAGAGATCTCAGCCGCACAGGTAGCAGCAGCTACCCCGTCCCACGGCACGCGGCGGGCTCGAGCCCCTCACCCGGCGGCGTGAACTCGATTGTGGTCTCGGACGGATAGCAGGTGACACTGTTCCAGTTCACCGGAGGAGGCCGATGAACCAGCTATCTGTGCAGGCCGTTGTCGGGGGTGATCACGTGGATGATGCTGCGGCTATCGAGGGCTCGCTCGTCCAGTCCGAACTGTTCGCGGTGATCTTCGATCGGCACGCGCCGTACATTCATCGCTACCTTGCTCGCCGGCTTGGCCGGGAGATTGCCGAAGACCTGCTGGCGGAGACGTTCCTCGTGGCGTTTCGCCGCCGTCGTAGTTACGACCTTGGCCGGGGGGACGCGCGGCCTTGGCTGTACGGGATCGCTACCAACCTGGTCAGCCAGCATCGGCGGGACGAGGTGCGTCGTCTGCGGCTGCGGCGTGTCGATCTGGCTACCGAGGTCTCGCCGGGGCACGCCGACCGGATTGCCGCTCGGGTCACCGCGCAGTCGATGCGTGGCCCGCTGACCGCCGCGTTGGCCGGGCTTTCCCCGGATGACCGCGATGTGTTGCTGCTGATCGCCTGGGAGCAACTCACCTACGAGGAGGTCGCCGCCGCGCTCGGTATTCCGGTTGGCACTGTTCGTTCTCGGTTGAACCGGGCTCGGCGCAAGGTTCGGACCGTGCTGGGTGACGGGAATCCGGCCATGACGTTTCAGGAGGTGTTGGACAATGGATGACCTGCATGTGATCGAGGCCCTGCGGCCGGAGGCGCCGCTGCCGACCGCTCTCGAACTCGGAGCCGCCCGTGGTCGGCTGTTTGCCGAATTCGCGACACCTCCCGCTGCCGAGAACACCCCGCGTTCGCGTGGTCGACTGCTGTGGTTCGCCGGTGCCGGCGTGGCGGCGGCCGCTGTGGTGGCGGCGGCCGTGTTGGTGCCGGGGGGTGGGCCGAGCACCACACCGTCGGGGCCCAAGGTGCTGAACGCGGCACAGGTGTTGACCGACGCTGCCGCTGCCGCGCGTACCTCGCCGGACGTCGTCCCGCGACCGGACCAGTTCGTCTACATCAAGACCAACAGCGGCCACGAGACCGACCAGATGTGGCTGTCGATCGACGGCACCCACGACGGCCTGATCGTCAACGGTGCCACCAGGACGCTCAACCCCGGTTGTCGCGATGGCCGGCAGGCTGTTGCCGGCGGTGACAACACGGCTCACGGAGCAACCCAGCCCTGCCAGCCGCAGCCCGCCTACGACCCGAGCCTGCCGACCAGCCCGGATGCTCTGCTGCGCTACCTCTCCAACGGCCGGACCTTCGACCCCAGTCAGCCCTCCGAGTTGAACCAGGTCGGCAAGGCCATCGGCGAGCTGTTCACCGATTCCTACGTCCTGCCCAGCAAGCGGGCCGCGGTGTTCGAGGCTGCGGCGAAGATCCCGGGGCTACAGGTCGTACCGAACGCCCCCGGCGGCGCAATCGGGGTCGCCTGGCCGTTGGACAAGGGCGGCTCGCCGACCGGCAACGATTCCACCGAACTGTTGTTCCGGTCGACGACGCACGCCTACCTCGGCATCACCACAGTCGGTGAGAAGGGGGAACAAGGATCGGAATACCTGCTGCAGGTCGGCATCGTCGACAAGCCGGGCGACCTGCCGTCGTCCTGAGCTGAAGCGCCGCGATGGGTGTGCACCGGAATCTCGCCGGACCGGGCACACCCATCGCGGCCGATCGTGGATGGCTCAGTGGGGAGCAGTCCGGCCGGATGTCACAGCACCGCATGCCGCTCTACGATCGGTAGCTGTCGTGCGGCCGGTCACGGCCGACGGAGTGCCAGGAGGCATCGCATGCACGAGCCAGCAATTCCCCATCTCACCGCGGCCGATCCCGAGGTCGCGCGGTTGGTGGAGGCGGAGGCCGAGCGCCAGTTCGAGAAGATCCGCCTGATTCCGTCCGAGAACTACGTGTCGACCGCTGTGCTCGAGGCGACCGGCACCGTGTTGACCAACAAGTACTCCGAGGGTTACGCCGGCAAGCGCTACTACGAGGGCCAGCAGGTGATCGACCCGCTGGAGTCGTTGGCCGCGCAGCGCGCCCAGGATCTGTTCGGCGTCGATCACGCGAACGTGCAACCGTATTCCGGCTCGCCCGCCAACCTCGCGGTCTACCTGGCGTTCCTACAACCCGGCGACACCGTGATGGGCATGTCGCTTCCGCACGGCGGCCACCTCACGCACGGCTGGAACGTGTCCGCCACCGGCAAGTGGTTCCGCAGCGTGCAGTACGGCGTCAGCAAGGACACTGGGCGCGTCGACCTCGACGAGGTCCGTGACCTGGCCCTGAAGGAACAGCCCAAGCTGATCTTCTGCGGTGGCACGGCCATTCCCCGCGTCATCGACTTCCCCGCGTTCGCCGAGATCGCTCGGGAGGCCGGTGCGCTGCTGGTGGCCGACGTCGCGCACATCGCCGGGTTGATCGCCGGTGGCGCGCACCCGTCGCCGGTCGGTCACGCGCCGGTCATCACGACGACGACGCACAAAACCCTGCGTGGCCCCCGTGGCGCCATGATCATGACCGACGCCGAGCACGCCAAGGCCATCGACAAAGCCGTCTTCCCCGGTCTGCAGGGCGGTCCGCACAACCACACCACGGCCGCCATCGCCGTCGCACTCGGTGAGGCCGCGACGCCCGCCTTCCGCGACTACGCGCACGCTGTCGTCGCCAACGCCAAGGCCCTTGCCGACGCCCTGACCGAGCGCGGGTTCGACCTCGTCTCCGGCGGCACCGACAACCACCTGATCCTGGTCGACCTGACCAGCAAGGGCATCGGTGGCAAGCCGGCCGCGAAGGCGCTGGACCGAGCGGGTATCGAGCTGAACTACAACACGGTGCCGTTCGACCCGCGCAAGCCGTTCGACCCGTCCGGCATCCGGATCGGCACGCCCGCGGTGACGACGCGCGGTCTCGGCGTCGACGAGATGCCGGCGGTCGCCGACTGGATCGATCGGGCGATCGTGGCCGCCGACAGCGGTGACGACGCCACGATCGACAAGATCGCGGGCGAGGTACGGCAACTGCTGGCCGACTACCCGATGCCCGGTCGGGCCTGAAAGCCTGACAATGCCCGCGGTTGGGTGGACCGGGAGGCGGTCCACCCAACCGCCGCTCAGTGCTGGTTGTCGATCTGCCGCTGGTAGGACTTGGTGATCTCGGCCTCCGCCTCGACGCGTCCGACCCACACCGCGCCCTCGACGCTCTTGCCCGGCTCAAGGTCCTTGTAGACCTCGAAGAAGTGCTGGATCTCCAGCTTGTAGAACTCGTTGAGGTGGTGGATGTCGCGCAGGTGCTCCTGCCTCGGGTCGTCCGACGGCACGGCGAGCACCTTGTCGTCGGGGCCCTTCTCGTCGGTCATCCGGAACATGCCGATCGCGCGGCAGCGGATCAGGCAACCGGGGAACGTGGGCTCCTGGACCAGCACCATGCAGTCCAGCGGATCGCCGTCCTGACCGAGTGTGTCATCGACGAACCCGTAGTCGGCCGGGTACTGGGTGGCCGTGAAGAGGGTCCGGTCCAGCCGGATGCGCCCGGTCTTGTGATCGACCTCGTACTTGTTGCGCTGTCCTTTGGGGATCTCGATGGTGACGTCGAAGTCCACGTCGTCCTCGCTCGTGTCGCTTGAGTGCACGTCGTTCTGGCTACGCCACTAGTGTGGACCAAGCACCGTGGCCGAGCCGCCCGGCCGAGCTGGACCCGCGGTGTGACCTTGCCCCCCATGCCCACTCGGCACCGCGCAGGAGGCCCCGCGTGCAGGATCGAGGCGAGTCGCCGCAGGGCGTTGCCGCGCCCACGTCGACGGCGGACCGTGCCGCGTGGCCGGACCTGGACAGTGACAAGGCCAAATGGCCAGCCACGGCCGGTGACGAGCCACCGGCGAAGGCCGCCTACGCGTGGCCCGGCCAGGACGAACCGCACTCGGACGTCGCCAAACCGACCGAGCCCGACGTAGCCCAACCGGACCCCGAGCCGACCGTCGAGTGGCCGGCCCAGTCAGCGGCCGACGACCAGGCCGATGCCGTTACGGACGAGCCAGCGCCGGAGCCCGAAGCCCAGCCAGAACCAGCCGAATCGACGCCAGAACCCGAACCCGAGCCGGCGACCGAAGCAGCACCCGAAGCAGCGCCCGGACCGGTGCCGGGACCGGAACCCGAGCCGGCGCGGGAGACCCAGGCTTTCTCGGTCAAGGAACCCGAGCAGGAAACCGCGGCCTTCCCGATTGAGCAGCCGGCGCCGGCGGAGCGGACGAGGGCCTTCTCGGTCAAGGAGCCGGAGCAGGAGACCGACGCATTCCCGATCAAGGCGCCGGACCGGGCGGCCAGGACACTCCCGGTCACGAAACCGACACCGCCGGTCACGAAACCGACACTCCCGGTCAAGAATCCGACACCGCCGGAACCGGAACCCGACCCGACCGCCCGCATGACCCCGGTCGCCGATTCCGCGACCACCCAGTTCCTACCCCGGATCGACCCGCCGGCCCCGCCACCCCGCCCCGTCCGGCCGACGCCGAGACCCCAACCTCGGTCGGTCGAACGAGTCGGGTCGACGCAGCTCATCCCGGTCTACCGGGACGCGCACACCCCCGCCGAGACCACCCAGCTCATCCCGACGATTCCGTACGACGACGATAACCACTACGACGATAACCACTACGACGACACCGACGACGAACCGGCGATCCCGCGTCCCAGCACCAGGACGAACAGCAAACCCAAGTCCAGGAACAAGAAGCGCCGCGCGCTGCTGATCGCGGCCGGCTCGTTGATCGTCGTGATCGCGGTCGGTGTCGCCGTCGTCATCACGCAGCCGGCCGTCGCCGTCAAGCTCGGTCTGCGTTCGGTCGCCGGCCCGGTCACGCAACCGCCGCCCTCGCCGGTGGTCTTCTCCGCGGAGCTCAAGCCCCCCAACGATTCCGCGCCGATGCCGACCAACGCCGGTGTGGCGGGGGCGCTGGGCCCGTCCGTGGTGAACCCGGTCGTCGGCAGCCTCGCCGGCACGGTGCTCGACGCGGCGAGCGGCCAGGTGTTGTGGGATCACGGCTCGACGGGGGAGGTCGCGCCCGCGTCCACCAACAAGGTGCTCACGTCGGCTGCCGCGCTGCTGAGCCTGGGGGCGCAGACCACACTGGACACCACTGTGGTCGCCGGCGGCCAGCCGGGCACGATCGTGCTGGTCGGTGGTGGCGACCCGACGCTGTCGTCACTGCCTGCGCCACAGCAGTCCGTGTACCCCGGTGCCGCGCGGATCTCCGATCTCGCCGCCCAGGTGAAGGCGCACAACCCCGGCCAGATCACGAGAATCGTCGTGGACACCAGCAGGTTCGGCGGCCCGACCAGCGCACCCGGTTGGGACCCGGCCAGCCCGAGCCAGCACAACTGGGCGCCGATCCAGCCCGCGATGCTCGACGGCGGCCGCCTCAACCCGACGCAGGCCGACACGGCGCGCACCTACAGTCCGGCCCTCGTCGCCGGGCAGGCGCTGGCGACCCAACTCGGTGTCCCGACGAGTGCCGTGGCGGTGACCAGCACGCCGACCCCGGCCGGCGGCCAGATCCTCGGCATCGTGCACTCGGCGACCGTTCCGGACCTCGTCACGAACCTGTTGCAGATCTCCGACAACGTGCTCGCCGAGATGATGGGCCGCGCGGTCGCGATCGCGGACAACCAGCCGCCCACGTTCACCGGCTCCGTGTCGGCGGTCATGGATGTGTTGCGGCGCAACGGATTCGACACCACTGGTATGTCCCTTTCGGACAGCAGCGGGCTGTCGCCGAACGACCGGCTGCAACCACGGCTGCTGGCGCAGGTCCTTCGTGTCGCCGCCAGTTCGGACACGTCGGACCCACGGGTGGCCAAGTTGCGGCCGCTGCTGCTCGGCCTGCCGATCGCGGGGAGCCCGGTCGGCGACGGCACGCTGGCCGACCGCTACCAGACCGCGCCGTCCTCGGCGGGCCGGGGCTGGGTGCGGGCGAAGACCGGCACGCTGACCGAGCAGGGCGTGTTCGCGCTCGCCGGGGTCGTGCTGGACGCGGACGGCCGGATGCTGGTGTTCGCGTTCGTGTCCAACCAGGCGCCCAGCACTCTCGCGCCTTCGGTGCTGGACACGATGGCGGCCGCGCTGCGCGGCTGCGGCTGTCGATGAACCCGGTCACACTGTGGCTGGGCGTAACGACCGTGCGGCGTTTCCGCTGCGTCAGGGCCGTGCGCCAGCCCGTCGGGTAACGTCGCGATGGTGAACGTGGCCACGGCTCGACCTCCTGGTTCCGCGCCCCCGGTCGACTGGTCGGTCGCGGCCGGCACCGGTCAGGCGCTGGCGGGCGGCGGACCGGTCATCGATCCGGCCGAGGCACGCGCCGCCGTGCGCGAACTGCGCGAGATCACGTCGGTCGCCGAGGGCCATGTCCGTGCGCTGACCGGCCTGGGCGACGGCCTGCCGCTGCGCGACGGCGAAGTCGTCGACCGGCCGGGCTGGGTCAAGGCGGCCGTCGAGGGCCTTGCCGCGCTGACGGACGGCGCGTTGCCGGCCACCTACAGCGGCCCGCTGGGCAGCGTGCTCGCCGGCACGGCCGGTGTGCAGGCCGGGATGGTGTTGGCGTTCCTGAGTTCCCGCGTGCTCGGCCAGTACGACCCGTTCGGCGGCGACACCGGCGAAGGCCGGCTGCTGCTGGTCGCGCCGAACATCGTCGGCGCGCAGCGGGCACTGGGCGTGTCGGCCTCGGACTTCCGGCTCTGGGTGTGCCTGCACGAGTGCACGCACCGGCTGCAGTTCACCGCGGTGCCGTGGCTGCGCCACTACTTCGCCGGCGAGGTCGGCAGGTTGCTCGGCAGCATCGACGAGAGCGCGGTCGACGCGCTGGGCCGGCTGCCGGACGCCCTGCGCACCGCCCGCGAGCGGATGCGGTCCGGCATCAGGAGCCCCGGCCCGGTCGGCCTGATCGAGCTGTTCCAGTCGCCGGAGCAACGCAGGTTGCTGGACAGTCTCATTGCGCTGTCCACGTTGCTGGAGGGCCACGCCGACCACGTGATGGACGCCGTCGGCCCCGCTGTCGTGCCGTCGGTCGCGGTGATTCGCCGCCGGTTCGCCGAGCGCCGCAAGGGTGGTGGCCTGCTGGACCGGTTGCTGCGCACGCTGCTCGGTGTCGAGGCGAAGGTCCGCCAGTACGCGGAGGGCTCCGCGTTCACCAGCCATGTGGTGGACACGGTCGGCATGAGCGGCTTCAACGCCGTGTGGACCACCCAGGAGACGCTGCCCACCAGGGCGGAGATCGCCGATCCCGACGCGTGGCTGCGCCGCGTCCACGGATGACCGACGACGCCGTCCCGCTCGTCCGCGCCGCCGTCCGTGCACTGCTCACCACGGCCGTTGCCGATGGCCATCTCATCGAGGGCGAACTGGCCGTCGCGGTGTCCGGTGGCCCGGACTCCCTCGCCCTGGCCGCCGCAACGGCCTACGTCGCGCCACGGATGGGCCTGCGCACGCACGGCCTCGTCGTCGACCACGGCCTGCAGGTCGACTCGGCCGACGTCGCCAGCACGGCCGTCGACACCCTTCGTGACCTGGGCCTGAACCAGGCCCGCGTGCTACGGGTCGACGTGGCGGGTCCTGGGGGCACCGAGGCGGCGGCCCGCCGGGTCCGCTACACGGCACTGCGCGCCGCACTCCCGGCACCGGCCGCGCTCGTCCTGCTCGGCCACACACGGGACGACCAGGCCGAAACGGTTCTGCTCGGGCTCGGCCGCGGTTCCGGACCACGGTCCATCGCTGGTATGCGGCCGCTGGACCCGCCGTGGGGCCGTCCACTGCTGGGTGTGTCCAGAGTCACCACGGTCGCTGCCTGTGCCCGCCTGGGCCTGACTCCGTGGCACGACCCGCACAACACCGATCCCCGCTTCACCCGCGTCCGGCTGCGGGCCGAGGTGCTACCACTGCTCGAGGACGTGCTCGCCGGCGGCGTCGCCGACGCGCTGGCCAGGACAGCCGCCCAGCTCCGCGACGACAACGACGCCCTGGACGCCCTGGCCGGTGCCGCTTTGGCCAGGGCAATCAACTGCGTCGCGACCAAGGACGACGAGCTGGCCGTCGACGCGCTGTGCGATGTGCCGGCGGCCGTGCGGCGGCGTGCGCTGCGCGGATGGCTGCTGGCCGGCGGTGTGCGCGAACTCACGGACACCCAGTTGCGGGCCGCCGACGACCTGGTCGGCCGGTGGCGTGGCCAGGGCGGTGTGTGGCTGGCGGGCGGGTTGGTCGTGCGGCGGGCGCATGGCAGGCTTGCGCTGCACCGACCGGATCGCTGAGCTCGCAGCGGAGGACCTGGCCTTGTACGACGACGACATCGCGTCCGTGCTGCTCACCGAGGACAAGATCAAGGCCAAGGTCGAGGAACTCGCCGTCCAGGTCGCCGCCGACCGCCCCGTCGAACCGACAAGTGACCTGCTGCTGGTCGGGGTGCTCAAGGGTGCCGTGATGTTCATGACCGACCTGGCGCGGGCCTTGCCGGTGCCGGTTCAGTTG
>DATBDL010000039.1:0-4469 GCA_036269975.1 Pseudonocardiaceae bacterium
GCCGCGAACGCATTGGTGACAGGTTCGATTATCGGCGCTGGGCCGCGGACGGTTTTCATCTCTACGACGACGACAGCAACGAAGAAGAAAACGAGGATCACCGGCCGGCCGACGATGTCCGGGACGAGTACCTGAGCGCCGCGGTCACCATGGATACCGGCCAGGTGGTCGACGAAGTCGCCGGTGATCATCCACCAGGCGTGGGGGAGCGAGGACACAGCGAGATGGCGGACGGCGAGTTTTATGAACCCGCTGACCACGCCGGGTCGGACATACCGAACCGGTTCGATATCAGTGGCTACCGGAACGGCCTGTTCGGCGGTCCGGGAGCCGACCTGTTCGGCGAGCCCGGACTGGTGGCGAACGACCGAGGGAGCACGGCGTGGCAGCGGCCGGCGGTGCCGCCGCAGCAAGCCCCGCCGGACCCGGTCACCGAGACCGGTTCACTGGTTCGCCCCTACACGCGGACCGGCGGCCGGACCCGCTCGGACTACGACTTGGCGATCGAGGCGCTGGTCTCCACCGGCGACCGCGGTTGGGATGTGGAAGAAGCCCTGCTGCCGGAGCACCGCTCCATCTGTGAGCTGTGTATGGACACCAGATCGGTTGCCGAAGTGGCGGCCCATCTCAGGTTGCCACTCGGTGTGGTTCGGGTACTGATTGGTGACATGGCCGGCATGGGGCTGGTCGTCATCCACTCCAGTGGGATGGTCGTCGGTGATCGGCCGTCCATGGACTTCCTGGAAAGGGTGCTCAGTGGTCTTCGGAGGCTCTAGTTCGCCAGGACGCGGCGGAGGTGCGGCACAACCAGCACCGAGCGGCCGGAAGGCGACCACCTCGGCGAAAATCGTCGTGGCCGGTGGCTTCGGTGTCGGAAAGACGACCCTGGTCGGTTCGGTGTCCGAGATCGTCCCGTTGACCACGGAGGCGGTCATGACCGACGCCAGCATCGGTCACGACGACCTCTCGGCGACGCCCAACAAGACCACGACCACGGTCGCGATGGACTTCGGACGGTTGTCGCTGGACTCGGACCTGATCCTGTACCTGTTCGGGACGCCCGGACAGCACAGGTTCTGGTTCATGTGGGACGACCTGGTCCGAGGCGCCATCGGTGCGGTGGTCCTGGTGGACACCAGACGACTCGCCGACGCGTTCGCCGCGATCGACTTCTTCGACGACCGACGGTTGCCCTACATCGTGGCGATCAACCGGTTCGAGGGAGTGCTGCACCACCGGGTGAACGACGTCCGGGAGGCACTCACCATCGACCAGTCGGTCCCGGTGGTCACGTGCGACGCGCGCAACCGCGAATCGACCAAGCAGATCCTGATCACCCTGGTCGAACACGCAATGCGCCAACAACGAGCCACGGTCCGCGTCTGACGGTCTCGCCGGCTCTGGCCGGTCTCCTCAGCGGAGATCGGCCAGAGCGGTGGTCATGCAGTCAGGCCGGTCCGATCGGGTCGTCGGTGAGGGTCACCGACGTGATTCGGTGCAGGGTGAAGCGGCGGATCTCGTCGTGTGCGTGGTCTCGTGCTTCCAGGATGCCGCCCCCGACCGCTGCCGGGCTGACGAATAGCTGGCTGGCCACGCCCTGGGCGTCCACGTACCCCAGCCACACGTCCCGCCGGTCTCGTACCGCTTCGCGCAGGATGTCCAGTGTGGCCGCCATGTCCGTCATGCCGCCGCCCGGTCGTGGGCCGGCGGTTCGGCCACGGCGTGCGGTCACGGCCTGGTCGCCCACGCGCAACTGACGCACCACCGCCGCCAACTGGGCATCGCTCGGCGTCGGGGGGACGGTGGGATGCCGCTCCGGACGGGGACGCGCCGCCGTCCGGCGACCTGTCGGCCGTAGGTCCATCACGCGGCCGTCCGTGCCCTCTGCTGCCGGGGTGAAACCGGCCGAGCGCAGGCCGTCCAGTACGTCTATCAGTGGCAACGGGCTGACCAGCACCGTCGGCGCGATCCGGCGCAGCTCCAGCCGGTGCGCCTCCGTGTGTGCCAGTACCTCGGCCAGCAGTGCCTCGTCGTCGCAGCGTAGGAACGAGCCTGCCGTGCCGCCGCGCAACCGGCCGTGCCGGCGTGCCACGTCGTCGATCATGTAGCCAAGCGCCTGCGGTACCGGGGTGCGTGACCTCGTACGGAACAGTTCGTGCAGCTCGGTGGCGGTTCGGCCGGCGTCCAACGCCCGTCGGATCGACGACTCACGCACCCGGTACACCGTGGCCCCGCCGGCCGACTCGACATCCGCGACCAGGGCCATCTCCGCCGCCAGGTCCGGCCGCAGCGGGCCCGGCGCCACGACCGTCAGGTCCGCCTGCGCCAGCACGTGGTCCACCGGCTCCGGCAGCGCGGCCGCCAACTGCTTCGCGGCGGCGGCGGGGCCGTCCGCCAGTAAGGCCCGGCCGGCCGACGTCACCGCTCCCAACGCCACGATGCCCAGCGTCGCGGCCTCCCGTAGCGTCCAGCGGACCAGGTCGTCGCGCATGCGTCCACCCCGGCGCGGCGCGCGCCAGGCCAGCAGCGCGACCAGCTCGGCCGGCTCCGTGATCCCGACTCCCGGTGTGAGCTCGGCGAGCGTACGCAGAATCCAGCGCCGGTCCCGTGGCGCGAGCGGCCGGCGCAGGTCGTCGCTCAGCGGCGCCAACGGCCTGTCCTTCTCGTCCCGCAGGCCGGCGAGGCCGGGCAGCCTCGGCAGGTTCAGCCACGCGTTGGCCAGCGCCGCCCACCGCAGCTCGACCGTCGCCTGTAGCCAGTTGTCGGCCTGCGTCGTCGGCACCCACGCCGGGTTGCTGTTCTCGGTGTCGGCCACCAGGTCCGCGCCCACCGCCAGCTCGGCCAGCAGCGCCGCCCGCTGCTCGCCGACGGCCAGGTCGCGTACCAGTTTGCGCTGCTCCCGTACGCCGAGGCCGCCGGAACGCAGCACCGGCGGTGGCTCGTTCGACCACAGCTCCAACAGTGTCGCCATGTGCCGCACCAGTTCGACGGCCTCACCGGCACCGGTGCCGTCCGCGATGTCCACGCGGTGGTCCACGGTGGCCGGCACCGGCGGCAGCGGCCGCACCTGGCCCAGCGGCCGGGCACCGCGCAGCACGAGTCCGACCTGCCTCGGCAGTTCCACCGTCTCGTTGTCCCGCCGCACCAGCAGCCCGGCCGCCAACAGCTTCTGCACGGGCGTCCGCTCGGCGGAAGCCGCTGGGAGCGCGTCGGCGAGCGAGCGGGTCCGGCCGATCGGCGGTCCGGCCGCCAGCGTCCCCACCAGCCGGCGTTCCGGTTCACCGAGGCCGGCCACCAGAGCCGCGACGTCGAGACCGTCCAGTTCGTGCGACGGATTGCCCAGCCCGGCCGGATACGGCCCGGTCGCCTCCCTGGCAGCCTGCGGCACGGCCAGTAACCCGGCCGCCGACGGCCATGCGATCGCCAGCCGCCGCAGGACGTCGATCGCCCGGTCGGCCTGAACCGGGCTCACGTCCGGCCCCAGCATCCGGTGGATCTCGGCCACCGGCACGCCTCCGACGTCCGCGTCGGCCAGTACCAGCGCGTCCAGCACGGCCAGCGTGCCCGCGTTGAGTTCCTCAGCGGCCCTGGCCACGGACGCCCTGGTGGCAGCCCTGGTGGCCAGCACGCCGGTGTCCGACGGCGGTGGCGTGGCCAGGTCCGGACGGGCGCGCAGCAGCGCGGACAACTGTTCGTCGTCCAGGGAGCGCAGCCAGTCCGCCAGAGATGTGCCCGACATCGTGTGACCACGGTATACGGCCGCCCGTGGTGATCGAGCAGGGATACGGCACACTGGGCATGGCTGTGTAGTTCAGCGCAGCTCGGCGCAGGAGGAGGAGCAGTGGCCAGGCGCGGCACGAACAGGTCCGACCGCATCGACCCGCAGTGGCCGGCGGGCGCCTCCGACCACGAGCACCCGGTCAGCGAACTCGCGTCCGACCGCCAGGGCTCGCTGTCCCCGTTCGGCGACGAGCCTTTCCCGCTGCCGGCCGAGCAACTTCCCTACGAGCACCCCGTCACCGTTATCAACCGGTAGCACGGCCGGCTCGGTACCGTGAAGCCCCACGGACTAGGGTCCGGACCTGGGATCCATCCACGCTGGGGAGGCGCATCATGCCCGTGCCGGGGCCTGGGTACTCGATCACGGTCCGGGTGGAGGCGCCACCGTCCACCAGCGCGGCAGGTGAGCTCACCTCGGCGGTCGGCCGCGTCGGTGGCGTGATCACGGCGTTCGACGTCGTCGAGTCGCACGGCGACCGGATCGTGGTGGACATCACATGCAACGCCACGTCGGCCGATCACGCCAAGGACATCACGTCCGCCCTGGAATCGCTGCCCGGCGTGCTGGTGCGCAAGGTCTCCGACCGTACCTTCCTGATCCACCTCGGCGGCAAGATCGAGGTCACGCCCAAGGTCGCGCTGCGCAACCGTGACGATCTCTCCCGCGCCTACACCCCCGGCGTGGCAAG
>DATBDL010000040.1:0-9465 GCA_036269975.1 Pseudonocardiaceae bacterium
ACGAAACGCGGCCGTGGATCTGGGATCGGCTCGACGACGGCGTTCGGCAGCGGATCGTGGCGTGGCTCGCCGGTATTCTCGGCGATCCCATCTGGGACAACAACTGGACCTGGTTCCAGGCGATCATGGAAGCGTTCCTGCGCTCGGTCGGCGGACCGTGGCTGGCCGAGGACATCGAACGCACCATCGCCCGCACCGATGCCTGGCACGTCGGCGGCGGCTGGTACTCGGACGGCACGCGCGAGTCCGGCGCCCTGCGCAACTTCGACTACTACTGCGGCTGGGCCATGCAGTTCTACCCACTGTGGTACTGCCGAATGTCCGACTCCGACTCCGCCGAGCTCTTGGCGCGCTACCGCGGCCGACTGACCGACTTCCTCGGCGACGTCCGACACCTCGTCGCCGCAGACGGCGCACCTTTGCTCCAGGGACGTTCGCTCACCTACCGCTTCGCCATGCTGGCCCCGTTCTGGGCCGGCGCCGTCCTCGACGCGACGCCGCTGGCACCGGGCGCGACCCGGCGACTGGCCAGCGGCGTCGTGCGCCATTTCGCGAACGCGGGCTGCTTCGACGACGCCGGACTGCTGCCGCTTGGCTGGTACCGGTCGTTCCCGAACCTCCGCCAGCCCTACTCCGGCCCAGGTTCCCCTTACTGGGCCAGCAAGGCGTTCGCCGGTCTCGTGCTGCCGCCTGACCATCCCGTGTGGACGGACGTCGAGGAGCCGATGCCGATCGAGCGGGGCGACGTCCAGCTCACGCTGCCCGCACCCGGCTGGCTGGTGTCGGGGACCAAGGCCGACGGCATCGTCCGCGTCGCCGCCCACGGGGGTGATCACGCGTCGCTGGACCACCCCAGCTTCGACGCCCCCGAGTACGCCCGCCACGGCTACGCCACCCATGCGGCATTCGACATCGAGAACGCGGCCCCGATCGACTCCCACGTGGCACTGATCACCGAAGACGGCCGGGTGTCCCATCGCAGGCCGGTCCACCCGATCCGGATCGACGGCCGGATCGCGATCTCACGTTCCAGGGCGCACTGGCTGGTCGGCGATGCGCCGGTGCCCTGGCGGACCGAGGGCGGGGAATCCTGGACACTCGGCCCGTGGCTCACGACGGCATCGGTGCTGCGTGGCGCATGGGAGGTCCGCATCGCACGGGTGGACGGTCCGCCGTCCGACACCGGTCCGCTGCGCCTGCGTATCGGTGGCTGGCCCGTCGCCGCCGACGAACCGCCCACCGCCGACGTGCGCGAGTCGACCGCGACGGCGCGCCGAACCGACGGCCTGACCAGCACCGTAGCCGGCCGGCACGGGCTGCCACTTGGCGGCCACGTCCGGACGACCGACCGCAACCCGCTCGGCCGTCACGCCGTGACCCCGTGGGTGGCGACCGAGAATCCGGTGCTACCGGGCCAGATCTACGCCGCGCTGGTCACCCTGTCCGGCGTGGCACTGACCGGCGACGTCGACATCGCGATCGCCGCCGAGCAGGTCAGGGTCACCTGGCCGGACGGCGAGCGCGACGAACTGACGCTACCTGGCCCGGATCAGTTCGAACCGGGTGGCGGCAGCGGTGGCGCCGTGGCCGCCGGGTGATCGACCAAAGCCTCCAGTACCAGCGAGACCGCCTTGTCCAACTGCGGATCGCGGCCGGCCGCCCAGTCCTGCGGGGTCATCACGACCTCGATGTCCGGGTCGACGCCGTGGTTCTCGACGCCCCAACCCGGTCCGTTGAGCCAGGTCGCGTAGCGCGGCTGCGTGACCAGCGTGCCGTCGACGAGGTGGTACCGCATGTCGATGCCGATCGTGCCGCCCCATGTTCGCGTGCCGACCACCGGGGCGATGCCGCGTGCCTTGATCACGGCGTTGACGATGTCGCCGTCCGAGCCGGACAGTTCGTTGGCCACCGCCACGATCGGGCCCCTCGGCGAGTCCTGCGGGTACGTCTGCACCTGGTAGTCGTCCCTTGCCACGTGCCAGCCGGTCACCTTGCGCGCCAACCGTTCCACGACCAACTGCGACAGGTGGCCGCCCCGGTTGTACCGCACGTCGACGACGAGTCCTTCCCTGCGCACCTCCAGCCGCAGGTCCCGGTGCAACTGCGCCCAGCCGTTGGCGATCATGTCCGGCACGTGCAGGTAGCCGACCCTGCCATCGCTGATGGCGTGCACGTGGGCGCGCCGGTCGGCCACCCAGTCCTGGTAGCGCAGTGGGATCTCGTCGGCCAGCGGGGTGATCACGATGCGTCGTGCCGCGCCGCCCTCGGCGGGAGCCACGGTCAGCTCCACCGGCTTGCCGGCGGTGCCGGCGAGCAGCGGGCCAGGGCCGGTCGCCGCGCTCACCGGCTGTGAGTCGACGGCGATGATCGCGTCGCCCGCCTTGACGCGGGCGCCTGGCGCGCGCAGGGGCGAGCGGGCCCTCGGGTCGGAGCTCTCGCCCGGCAGCACCCGTGTCAGCCGCCACTGGCCGTCATCGTTCCTGGCCAGGTCGGCGCCCAGCTTGCCGACCGAGCGCCGGTTGCCGTGCTCGTCCGGCTCCGGAATGACGTAGGCGTGCGACGTGCCCAGCTCGCCCTGTACCTCCCAGACCAGGTCGACGAAATCGTCCTGGCTGGCCACCCGCTCGACGATGGGCCGGTAGCGATCCAACTCCTTGACCCAGTCGACGCCGTTCATGTCGGCGCGCCAGAAGTGGTCGCGCATCAACCGGCCGGCCTCGTCGTATGCCTGACGCCACTCGGCGGCCGGGTCGACGGTCACCCGGATGCGGTCGAGGTCGACGTCGACCTTGTCGTCGGCATCGTCGTCGCGGCCCGCCATCGGGCGGCGCTTCGCGGAGACCACGGTGAGCCTGTCGCCGTCGCGGACCAGGATGCGGCGGCCGTCGCCGGAGACGGTGGCCGAGTCGACCGACGATTCGACCCGGTCCACCCGCAGCCGGGTCAGGTCGAAGCGCTCCAGCGCCGGCCGGCCGCGCCGTTCGTCCGGCCGGCCCGCGCTGTCGCTGCCGAGCACGCCGAGCACCGGGTGCTTCAGCCAGAACACCGCGTCGTCGCCGGCCATCAGCCCGGAGTACTCGGCCGCGTCGACGGGGAAGGGCACCAGGCGTTCGGCGATCCCCGCCAGATCCACGGTGACCTCGGCGCTGTCAGACTCTGGATCATCCTTTGTGGACTCCAGTGGCGCGCGGCCGGCGGTCTGCGGGTCGAACGGCGACGGCGTGTCCGCGCTCAGTGTCACCAGGTGGGGCCGCGATCCGCTCGGGAACGAGAGGTCGAACGAGTACACGTCGTAGATCGGGTCGAAGCTGCGCACGGACAGGAACGCCAGGTACTTGCCGTCCTGCGTGAACACCGGCCGGGAGTCCACGAACCGCAGGTCGGTCACGTCGGTCACGGCGAGATCGGTGAGCGCGGCGATCTTGATCTGCCGCAACGGCTCCGGCCCCGGATGCGACCAAGCCAGCCAGCGCGAGTCCGGCGAGAAGGCCGGTCCGGTCACGTCGCCCTCGTCGGCCCGGACGACCTCCCGGATCTCCGCCGACTCGGTGTCGATCACCACCAGTCGACCGTCGTGGCAGACGGCGGCGATGTGCGTGCCGTCGGGTGCGGCCGCCAGTTCGAGCACCCGGCCGAGCGCGCCGGTGCCGATCCGGCGCGGCGGCACGTCCGGCTCGCTGCCATCGGCGGGGGCGATCTGCACCGCGTCCTCGCCGTCGGCGTCGGTCACCCACGCGACGTCGCCGGAGTCGCCGAGCACGATCGGTGACCGGCCGCGGATGCCCGATTCGGCGGCCAGCGTCCTGGCCGGTCCGTCCGTGTGGGTCAGCCAGTAGACGTTGCCCCGTACCTCGACCACGCTGCCGCGGGCGGTGTGGTCCGGTACCGCGTCGCCGAGGTGCTTGGCGGTCTCGATCGGGTAGGGCTGGCGGCCGCTGTCCGGGCCGCCGAGCCGGATGTCCAACTGCGTCGGCTCGGTGCCGGGTGCCAGATCGGGCACCAGCCACAGGCGGCCCGCCGACTCGTACACGATCCGCTGGCCGTCGCTGCTGGCGTGGCGGGCGTAGAACTCGGGTACGCAGTGCCGGCGCAGGTCGTCGCCGTCGGGCCGGCACGAGTACAGGCTGCCGACGCCGTCGTGGTCGGCGAGGAACGCGATGCGCTCACCCACCCACATCGGACACACGAGGTGGCCGTCGAGGTCGGGGAGCAGTCGGGCGAACTCGCCGTCACCGGTCGGGTCCAGCCAGAGCTTGCCGGCGGTGCCGCCCCGATAGCGCTTCCACCACGCCGGTTCCCTCGACACCACGCTGGCCAACAGCACGGCGCCGTTCGGGGCGAACGCGATCTGGCCGACCGGTCCGTAGGGGAGTCGTTGGCTGGGGCCGCCGGTCGTCGGCACGGCGTGCGCCCACGTCTGGCGGACCGTTGGCCGGCCGGCTGACGTCTTCGCGATCACGGCGCCGTCGGACGTCCAGCCCAGCACGTCGGTCTCGACCTCGCCCCAGTACGTCAGGCGGGTGCTCGGTCCGCCATCCGTGGGTGCGATGTGCACCTCGGGGTTGACGTCCCGGTGGCTGGTCCACGCGATCGTGGTGCCGTCGGGGGAGAAGCGTGGACTGCGGGCCGGCACGCGATCGGCGGACAGTCGCCACGCCCGGCCACCGGACAACGGCGCGAGCCAGACGTCGTTCTCGGCAACGAAGGTGACGAGATCATCGTGCAGGTGCGGGAAGCGCAGGTAACCGTCTGTCACCACATGGACGGTAACCGCAGCGCGGGACATTGGGAACCGGTTTGTTCGAGTTCACCCCAACACCGGCCGTATTCCAGGCGCGATGGCGTGGCCGGCTGTGGCCACCCGCCGGCATTTCGTCCTCAGTGGACAGGTGCCGGCGGGTCCTCGTGGGGGTCAGTCCCGGTCCAGATCGGGGATGAGTTCGCCGATCAGGCGGATGCTCTTGAGCACGTCGTCGTCGGCGAGGCCGCCCATCTGGTGCAGGCACATCATCCTGTCGATGCCGAGTTCGGCGTAGGCGCGCAGTTTCTTGCGGCAGGTCTCCTGGCTGCCGACGATCAGCGAGTCCTGCGCGCTGAGCACGGTGAACACCTCGTCGTCCGGGACCGTCTCGCCCTGCAGGATGCGCCCGATCAGCAACTGGGCCTCGGTCGGCGGGTTGTCGGCCTCGCCGCGCAGGAACTCACCGGTCAGGCCCCCGCCGTCCGGTTTGGCCAGCAGTTCCTCGTGCCGTTTCATCATCCGTACGAAGTCGGTGGCCGCCTCGAAGAAGGTCAACGCGGTGACCGTGTACCAGGCGGCGGCCGCGGCGGCGCCGTTGCGCATCGCCTGCTCGTCGGTGTCGGCGCAGTGCACGAACGTGAAGAACGCGACCTGGTTGTTGACGAACGCGCCGACCGGGTCGGTGCACTGCCGCGCGGCCGTTCGATACAGGTCGATCATGCGGCGGGCTCTGGGCAGTGATTCCCACATCGTGGTGCCGAGAACGCCGACGCCACGCCGGCCGGCCTCCTCGAACGACGCCGGGCTCGCGGCCGCCTGCCACAGCGGGGGATGGGGCTGCTGTAGCGGCTTCGGCGCGATCGACACGTCGCTGATCTGGTAGTCCTCGCTGTGGTGGGAGAACCGTTCCGACGTCCACATCTTCGGCACCATCTCGAACGCCTGCCGCGTCTGTGAGCGCGCGGTGTCCGGCTCGATGCCGAACAGGCGCCACTCCGGGATCGTGGAACGGGTCAGCCCCAACTCGACCCGACCGCCGCTGAGATGGTCGAGGGTCGCGGCCCGCTCGGCCACCCGGATGGGATGGTTGAACTTGCCCGGCGCGAGCACGGCGGAATGCCCGAGTCGAATCCGGCTGGTGTGCTGGGAGATCGCCGCGAGCAGCAGTTCCGGCGCCGACGACAGGCTGAACTCGCCGGCGCCGTGGTGCTCGACCTGCCACCAACAGCCGTAACCGAGCTCGTCGGCGAGCTTGGCCTGCTCGATCGCCTGCTGGAACCGGCGCTGCTCGTGGCCGGCCGGCCACGGCCGAGGGTTCTGGATCTCGTTGAACAGGTCGATCTTCACCCTGGGCCTCCCGATGTACTGATCACCGCTGCCGGCGTAGTCGCGTCCGGCGACCGATCCGTTACCTGCTGGCATCGGTCAGTGGAACCCAGAGATAGGATGACTGCGGTCCGCTTACCGGGTACGCTGGATCCCAGGCAGCCAGCACTCGGAAAATCATCGGGTCAATTAATCGGCCAAAGCGCTTCCAGTTGTTTCAACAATGCTCGGAAGTCTGCTACTCGAATCGGTCGAATCGGGCTGACCTGCATCGATCGGACCAAAGGATGTGTGTTTCCAATCAATCGAACGGAGTAATGCCGCTGCTTGCTGCATTCGGCAACGGTGTTCTGGTGCGAATGGCTGTGGATTGGCCGGCGACAGGACGAAAAACCCGACAATCATGTGCTGAAAAGCTGCCACGGCCAATCTCCGCCAGGCTGTTCATCAGCACCTGAGCACGCCGTATCGGCCGAACGGAACAGGCTGCACAGGAAATGCACAGCGTTGTCGCCAGATGTGCCGACGAGTAACCTGCGCGCATGCGCATCGGATATGCATGTTTCTGGGATTCACGCCCCGAGCTCACTTGGTCCAACACCCCGTGGCGACTGCGTGCCGCACTCCGCCACCACACCGATCTCGTCGACGTCGGCCTAGCGATGCCACGCGCGGTTCGCTTGCCGCTCAAGGCATTGCACGCACGCCGGCACAACGGCAACTGGGTCTCGATGTGGAAACACTCGCCCGCCGTCATGCGTTACTGCGAACTGGGGATGTCTCGTAACGAACGCGCGAGACCGAGCGATGTGATAGTCCAGATTCAGGATTTGGCGATACTCGACACCCCCTATCTGGTGCTCCAGGACCTCAGTTACGACGTGTTGCTCGACGACACCGGAGAGACCGGCCGATTCATTCAGTTCCCGACCCTGAGCCGGGACCACATCAAACGGCTGCGGGATCGGCAACACCGGGTGTACGAACGCGCGGCCGGCATTCTGGCGATGAGCCGCTGGTTCGCCGACCACCTCGTCCGGGTCAGCGGCGTGCCGGCGGACCGAGTGCACGTCGTGCACCCCGGTGCCTCGGCCATCGACGTCGCGCCCGCGCGGCTGACTGCGCGAACGGACCGGCCGCGCCGGCGACTGCTGTTCGTGGGCAAGGACTTCACCCGCAAGGCCGGCGACCAGGTGGTGGCGGCCCTTGCCGTGCTACGGGCGCAGGTGGACCCCGAGATCACGCTGACGGTGGTCGGGCCGGCCGAGTGGCCGCTGCCGGGGCCGCTCCCGCCCGGCGTGCGGTTCCTCGGCCGGTTGCCCGCCGACCAGATCGCCGCCGTCTACGACGAGCACGACGTCTTCGTGATGCCGTCGCACTTCGAGGCGTTCGGGATCGCGCTGGCCGAGGCGCTGGCCAGGGGCCTGCCGTGCGTCGCGCGGCGCGCGTTCGCGATGCCGGAGATCGTCCGCCAAGGCGACAACGGCGAGCTGATCGACGGCAACGACGCGACCGAACTGGCCGGCGCGCTGGCGCGGGTCCTGGCCGACGCGGACATGTTCCGCAGGGTCGCCGACCAGGCAGCGGAAACGCTGCGTTACTACTGCTGGCACCGGGCCGCTCAGGACATCCTGTCCATCGCGGGTGAGGTGACCGGCGTGCGACAGCGGTTGGGAGCCAGCTAGAACTGTGCTGTAGTGGGTGAATGGACCGGGATGAGTTGGACGACGAGGTCTACGAGCAGTTGGACGCCAGCGACACCCTCGACGGCACCGGGGTCGCGGATCCACTTGACGAGGGCTACTCGCCAGCAGAGCGGCCGTGGGCGGTCGACGACTGGGGCACGACCGCCCGCGAGGAGGCCACCGGCGAGAGCCTGGACGGGCGGCTGGCCCGCGAGCTGCCGGACATCGGATCATCGGACGTGGACGACGACGGCCTGGGTGACGTGAGCGATTCGGATGGCGAACTGCGCGACTACGAGGTCGGCGCGGTCCGGTCGGGTCGGCTGGTCGACCAGTTCGACGGCACGCGCGACAGCGACCTGCTGGCGGCGGACGTGGGCATCGACGGCGCTGGCGCGTCGGCGGAGGAGGCCGCAGTGCACGTCGTGGCCTCACCCGACGACGAGTGAGCGCGCCTCACCGCATAGTCGGTCGGGCCTGGGCAAAGGTCCAGTGGTTGCCCTCCAGGTCGTCGGCGACGTAGAACGGCAGTCCCCACGGGCTGTCGAGCTTGTCGACGACCGTCGCGCCGCTGCTCGAAGCGTGGTGGAAATGCTCAGCCACGTCGTCGACGTACACCCACGGCACGTGGACGGGCGGCTGGTTCGCAGCCCGGTCGCCGTACAGCTTGGCGATGATCAGTGAGCTGTTGCCGATGCGGAACTCGATCCACGGATGGCCGTAGTCGTTCTCCGCAAGCGGGTCGGTACCGTCGGGCAGCGGGTCCGGCGACTCGAAGCCGAACGTAGCCGCCAGCCACCGGGCAGCGGCGGCCGGTTTGGCGTAGGCGACGGCCAACCCGAGCCGCGCCAGATCCCGTACCTCGTGCGGAGCGTGCTCACGCTCGGCACACCAGGGCCCGAACCACTTGGGCACGACCCGCACCCAAGACGTGCCGCCACGATCCTGGCCGTCCAACGGCACCAGGGCGATCACGCGGACCACAGTGCCCACATCGGACTGTTCGAAGTGGACCTCGGTGCGCACGTCGTCGATCGAGCTCGTCCACGCCAGCCGTTTGCCCGGCTCCCATGCCGTGATGCGCGCCAGTTCCAGCGCGTCGTCGGTAGTGTCGCCGTAGACCTCGAGCAGCCGTCCACCGATGCCCGGTTCGCAGCGCATGGCGAGCATCCGTCCGGCCGCGTGGTGGTTGATCGGTCCGCGCACCCACCACAGGTCCAGCTCCTCGGTGAACACCGTGAAGGCCGTGTCCGGATCGACGGCGACCTCGACCATCGATTCTCGCGTTGTCATCGGTTGCCCCTTCGTTCGACGTGGGCCTTGAAGGACCCGAGTTGCTCGTCCCAGTGGGCCTGGATCTGGTCCAGCCACGCTTGTACGGCGACCACGGAATCGCGCCGCAGCCGGAAGACCCGCACCCTGGCGTCCTCGACCCGCCGCTCGTCCTCGACGATGCCGGCCGTCAGCAGCAGTCGCAGGTGCTTGCTCATGGTGGGCGCCGGCAGCCCGAGATCGTCAGCGAGCTCGCCGGCGCGCCGTGGTGCCTCGCTGAGCAGTTCGACCACCCGCAACCGCGCAGGATCACCGAGTGCCCGTAACAGCGTTGCCAACCCAGGACCGTCCGAAGTCATGAGCAATAGTTGTCGATATTGGCAACTATTGTCAAGCGCTGGCTGGATCGCGACATCGGACCACAGGACCCGACCCGCCACA
>DATBDL010000041.1:0-3349 GCA_036269975.1 Pseudonocardiaceae bacterium
CAGGTACGGATCACCGAGACCAACGGACAGCTGACCGACGTCACACCGCTACAACTGCCGAACGACAACCCGCAGTCGCAACAGATCGCGGCATACGCCGCACCATTGCTGCGCAGCGAGGCGTTGAAGGCGGCGAGCGCGCACATCGATGTGATCAGCGGCGCGTCCTATGACAGCAAGGGCTATGCACAGTCGTTGCAGTCCGCACTGGACGCCAACCATGGCTGAGCCGCGCACTGCCGGGCCCCGCACCGCCGGCCGGCCCCGGACGACTACCTGGCATACGCGACCGTGGGAATCCATATCACCGTCGCCGTCATGCTGTGGCTTGCGGCGAGTTTCGTCGAACCGATGCGGTTCGCCCACGGGGTGGCCGGCCCCACGACCGAGGCGGCTGGACAACTCATCACCGGTGGAAGCCAGAGAAGGTACCCGGCGCGTGGACCGCTGCAGACCTGCTCCACCAGAGCCACCGTCCGCTGACTCCCAGACTCAGCCATCGGCCCTACCGATATTGGGTCGAGGCGGAGAAGACGCTCAGGGTTCGCGGTCGACCGTCTCGGGCGGAAGTTTAATCGACACTGCCGGAGGACCGTAACGATGCAGCACCCGCCGTTGGGATCGAAGTCACTGCCCGCCGTTAGGGCGGCCTCGGCGGAGATTGTCAGGGCAGCGCTGAACGACGCCTACGCAACAGCAATAGGCTCACGTCGTCGCGACGATCCCATCACCACGCCCAGCGGCGGTCCCGCCGGAAATGCTCGCCTCACCGCCTGGACCGGTCTCCTCCTCCTGGTGGTCTCGCTGGCCGAGTGCGCCACCTTGGTGTCGGTGCGCGGGCTGATCACCGTACACATCCTGATCGGCGCCTTCCTCCTTCCGCTGGTAATGCTGAAGACTCTGACCACGGGCTGGCGCATCACCCGCTACTACCTGGGTTCGGCCGCCTACCGGCAGGCCGGCCCCCCGCCGCTGCTGCTGCGCATACTCGGCCCCCTCGTCGTACTCTCGGGCCTCGCCGTACTCGGCACCGGCCTCGCGCTGATCGCCCTCGGCCCTGCCACATTCACCCCGATCATCACCCTCGCCGGATACCGCGTCGACGCGCTCACCCTGCACCAAGGAGCGTTCATCGTCTGGCTCGCCGCGACCGGGCTTCACGTGCTTGTCCGCACCGTCCCCGCACTCCAACTCGCCACCGGATCCCGGCAACACCGCGCGGTCGCAGGTGCCCGACGCCGGGCCTCCGTCCTGCTCGGCACGGTCCTCATCGGCGTCGCGGTCAGCGTGCTCGTCCTGCAGCTCTCCGGTCACTGGACCCACGGAGGCGGAGCCTTCCACCGCCATGACTCCGGCAGTAGCCAGACACGGTGACGACGTAACCGACGACATCTTGCCGGCGGCCCTACACCACGTTCCTTCCGCCGATCCGCAGTAAATGCGGACGCCGTGTTCGTTCCCGCAGCGCCGAACGCAGTGCGGCCTCGGTGCGCGGCAAACAGTCCACGCCGAGGGCCTGAGCTATCCGGGCGGTGTCGGCGGCGACGTAGCAGGCGGTCCTGATCGCGACGTACCGCAAGGACGCGAAGTATTACGACATCACCGCCCGGTCTACCTGTGCCCGGCTACCCCGGGCGGGCACAACGCCTGCGGGCAATGACGGCTTCGTGCAGCGTCGCCCCGCCAAAGGATGAGCGAGTGCTCGGTCGGCTAGACGCTGGTGTCGGCCCAGACGTCATCGATCGCGATGTCGTAGCTGCGTCCGGCGACGTCGTCGCCGAGGGTCAATTGCCCGATCGGATTGTTGCCCAGCGTCTCGGTGCTCGTCACCGGAGTGCCGAGTGTGACCCGCGTGCCGTCCAGCGCAGCCCAGATGGTGATTTGTCCTCCCGGGTTGGTGTCCACGCCGATCTCGACCTGGTGCCAGTGACCGGTGCTGACCGTGGCCGAGCCGGCGTGCGTGACCAGCCCGGCGTCATTGCGGACGGACAGGAATCCGCCTGCGTTGACATACAGGTAGGCGATGTAGGCGCCGCTAGCGCTACGTAGTTTGAATAGGCCGGCCGAAGTGCTGCGCTGCTTGAGGTAGACCCAGGCGCTGACGTGCAGGGCTCGGTAGGTGGCCGGAAGTTGCGCCGAGGACCAGGTGGTTGTGCCGGTGGAGGTTTCCTCGGCGGCCCAGTTGCCGGCGTGAACCGTGCTCTGCTGCGTCGTGAGCCCGGCGGTGGGCGTCGTCCACCGCGGTGGGGCGATGCTGCCGGACTCGAAGTTCTCAGTGAATACCGGCAATGTGACCGCCGCGGTCGACCGCGCGGAGGTGTTGCCCTGCGCGTCCGCCGCGACCACCGAATACGTGTACGTGGTGCCACGCGTTCCGGTCGTGTCCGTCACTGCGGTCGTGCCACCAGAAACCGTGGCTACCGTGCTGATGGCTTCACCCGGCGCCGAGCGGGTGATCGTGTACGCCGTCACGCCGACGGTGTCGGTAGCTGCTGTCCATGAGACCTTCGCGGTGGACACGCCGGTGGCGGCTGCGCTGACCTGGCCCGGCGCGCTCGGCGCCGTCCAATCGGGGGTGATCGTGACGCTCGCCGATGACGTGTTGTCAGCAGCGTCGGACGCGACCACGCGATAGGTCACCGCGACACTGTCGGGTGCGCTGCGGTCGGTGTAGGAGGTCGTGGGCCCCGAGCTCAGCGCTTGGCCGTCGCGATAGACCGCGTAGGACGTGGCGGTGCCGGCGTCCGGTGGCGACCAGGTGATCGCGACCTGACCCGCCGTTGCCGACTGCTGGGCGGTGAGGCCGGCGGGCGGACCGATCGGCACCGTGTTCGCCACGGTGGCGCTTGCGGCGTTACTCGGCGCGGAGTTGTTACCCGCCGTGTCGTGAGCGACGACGGTGTAGGTGTGGGTAGACCCCGGCGCCAGGCCGATGTCGGCCCACGCCGTCGCGTGCACGTCGGCTGCCGCTGGCGTCGTGCCGCCGTCGCGGTAGACGTTGTAGCCGGTGACGCCCACGTCGTCGGTGGCGCCGGACCAGCTCAGGTCGATCTCGCCCGTCGGCCCGCTCGCCGCGGACAGGGTGGGCGGCGTAGGCGGCGTCGTGTCCGGGAACGTGATCGGAGCGGACGCCGCGCTCCGGGTGGACTGGTTGCCGCGCTGGTCACGAGCGGCCACCGTCCAGGTATGGGTGCCGGCCGGTACGGAGACATCCGTCCACGTCTTGCTCGCCGCCGGAACCGTCGCGACATTGTTGCCGTCCCGGTACACGTCGTAACTCACGACACCCACATCGTCCGAGCTACCCGCACCGAGGGTGACCGTGACGTTGGCCGAAGCCGCTCCGGTG
>DATBDL010000042.1:0-30859 GCA_036269975.1 Pseudonocardiaceae bacterium
AAGACGTCGTCGCCGGTGATCGGGGCCGATACCAGGTAGGCCAGCGGCCGGCCGCCGAGGTGGTACGTGGCGTCGCGCAGCGCCCGGAAGGTCGCCGAGCCGACTACGCCGTCCGTGAGCAGGCCGCGTTGCTGCTGGAACGCCCGGACGGCCTGCTCGACAACGGCGTCGAAGACCGTCTCCCGTGTTGCGCTGTCCGGCACCGGCAGCAATTCCAGTGCGACGAGCGTGGACCGGATCTCGACGACCGCTGGATCGGCATCGCCGCGGCGGAGAACCAGCATCTACCCCTCGCTCGGCTCAGCGCCGGCGTCAAGCCGGCGCGCTGGGTGCCACTTCGCGTGACACCTCATTGTGCCCTGTACCCATTCGGGCGGCCCGAATGGGATACGCCCCGCTCCCATCCGGAAGCGGGGCGTATACAGTGATCGTTTGGTGATCCGTCAGCCCAGGACTTCGGCGAGGTCGTTCAGCAGCGCGGCCTTGGGCTTGGCCCCGACGATCTGCTTCACCGGCTTGCCGCCCTGGAACAGGATCATCGTGGGGATGGACATGATCTTGTAGTCGCGGGACACCGCCGGGTTGGCGTCGATGTCCAGCTTCGCCACGGTGATCTTGTCGGGGTGCTCGGCCGCGATCTCCTCGAGCACCGGCGCGACCATCTTGCACGGCCCGCACCAGGTCGCCCAGAAGTCGACCAGGACCGGCTTCTCGCTGCTCAGCACGTCTTCTGCGAAAGTCTTGTCGGTCACGGTCACGGTGTTGCCGGCCATGGTCTCTCCTGTCGGATTGCAGTGTCAGGGTCAGTTGACGCCGACGGCCAGGTCGGCCTTCTCGTCGTGATCGGCGCTGTCGGCATGTTCGGCCAGCCAACGCTCCGCGTCGATGGCGGCCGCACAGCCGGAACCGGCCGCCGTGACGGCCTGCCGGTAGGTGCGGTCCACCAGGTCGCCGGACGCGAACACGCCCGGCAGGTTGGTGTGTGTCGTGCGACCGACTGTCAGCACGTAGCCGTCCTCGTCGGTGTCCACCTGGCCGCGGACCAGCGCGCTGCGCGGGTCGTGGCCGATCGCCATGAACACGCCGGTCACCGGCAGTTCGGACGTCGCGCCGGTCAGCGTGTCACGCAGGTGCACGCCCGTCACCGTGTTGTCGCCGGCGACGCTGACCAGTTCGGTGTTGGTGCGCCAGCGGATCTTCTCGTTGGCCAACGCCCGCTCCAGCATGATCCGGGACGCCCGGAACTCGTCCCGCCGGTGGATCAGGGTGACCGACCGGGCGAACCGGGTGAGGAAGCTGGCCTCCTCCATCGCCGAGTCGCCGCCGCCGACCACCGCGATGTCCTGGTCACGGAAGAAGAAGCCGTCACACGTGGCACAGGCCGACACGCCGTGGCCGAGCAGCTTCTGCTCGCCCGGTACGTGCAGGTACCGCGCCGCGGCACCCATGGCCAGCACGACCGCCTTGGCCGCGTACCGGGTGCCGTCCACGGTCACGTACTTGATCGGACCCGCCAGGTCGACCGACTCGACGTCCTCGGCCCGCAGTTCGGCACCGAACCGCCTCGCCTGCTCGCGCATCTGCTCCATCAGGTCGGGGCCCATGATCCCCTCGGCGAAGCCGGGGAAGTTCTCCACCTCGGTGGTCGTCATCAACGCGCCACCGAACTGGGAACCCTCGAAGACGAGCGGCGCCAGTTGGGCGCGAGCCGCGTACACGGCCGCCGTGTAGCCGGCCGGCCCGGAACCCACCACGATCAGGTTCCGCACCTGTCCAGTTTCCGTTGCCACGCCGAATCCTCCACCTTTGTTCGCTGTCAGTCGTGTCAACGCGATCGTAGGTGTCGGTTGTTCCACGCCATCGGTGTGCTCAGCGTCTCCGACGGGTGACGTCAGCGAGTCGGCGGTGTCGTGATGCCGCCGATCACGAGGTTGTCCAGGCGGTCCGGGTTGCCAGTAGCGCAATCCGGACCGACCACAAGTAGCCGGTACTGCGCCAACTCGCCCGTAGTGAGCACGAACAGCACGCCTGGCCTGCCGTCCAGGGTGACGGGCAGGACGCCGGCCGGGGTCTGGTCGGGGTTCTGCCCGTTGGCCGCGAGACAACCCGCGCGCTTCGCCGGGTCGGCCAGCGGGCCGTAGTCGGTGTGGCCGATGACGGCGGCCAGCGTGCCGCCGTTGATCTGGCCGCTGTGCAGTGCCAGTGCCGTGTCGCCGGCACTCGGGGTGCCGCTGGTCGCGCCGCGCGGAATGCCGATCACGGCGACCGCGACCGCCGCCGCGGCGACGAGTACCCCAGCGCCCCAGCCGAGCCGCTGGTTGCGCCTGCGCCGCGCCCGCGCCAGATCGATCACCGGCGCCACCGGCTGCTGGGGCAGTGGTGATGGCGTTGGCGTTGGCGGCGCCTGGACCGGGATGCCGAACCGGGTGGCTGCTTCCACGGCGACGGCGGCGTCGAGGCGGGCCGCGAAGTGGGCCGGCATCGGGATCGGCGGGGTGGCGGCGAGGCCGCTCAGCTCGGCCCTCGTGGCGTCCAGCGCGTCCAGCACCGCGCTCGCTTCCCGGTCCTGCCGCACCAGCGGCCACAGCCGTTGTGCCAGCCTGTCGTCCAGCGCGCCGGCATGGAGATCGGCGAGCACGTCGACCGGCCACGGCGGCCCCATCGGCGTGTCACGACGCCGGTCGATGCCCGTCATCGGCCCTCCATGTGACGTGTCGCCCCGCTGCCGGGGCCCAGCTCAACCGCGCCATCTGGGACGTTCGCATCCGCACTCGGGTTCCGCAGGTGTCCCAGAACTTTGGCGAGCTTGGCCCGGCCGCGCGCACACCGGCTCTTCACGGTGCCCTCGGCGATGCCCAGCAGCTTCGCCGTGTCGGCCACCGAGTAGCCCTCGACGTCGACCAGCAGGATCGGTACGCGTTGCTCCTCCGGCAGCGTGGCCAGCGCCTCACTGACCACCAACCGGGTCTCGCGGTCGGCCATGTCGTCCCCGGCGGCCTGCGGTTCGCCGGGGCCGGCTTCGGGCAGCGGTACGGTCGGGCGGGCCTGGCGACGGCGAATCCGGTCGAGGCACGCGTTGACCACGATCCGGTGCAGCCACGTGGTCACCTGGGACTCGGCCCGGAACGACGAGGCGGCGCGGAACGCCGAGATGAACGCCTCCTGCAACGCGTCCGCCGCTTCCTCCGGATCACGCAGCGTGCGCAGCGCGACCGCCCACATGCGGTCCCGGTGCCGGCGTACCAGTTCAGCGAAAGCGCGGGGATCACCGGCGGCGTGGGCCGCGATCAGTTCGGCGTCCGTGCTTGCTGCGGCGGCGGTCACGGCAGGAGGATATCGATGCGGAAACGCGTCATTCCGCCGGTGGCATCACTTGGCCTGGAGATAGGTGATCTCGCCGATCGCGGACTCGTTGGAGTTGCCGCCGCCGGCCAGTGTGGTGATCCACACCATGACGTACTGGCTCGGCTGAGCCGACGCGAGCTTGATCTCGGTGTGCCCGTTGGTCAGGGTGGCGTTGCCGATCACCTGTGTGGCGGCGATGTCCGGGTTGGCCGACGGTGCGGTGCGGATTTCCACCACCGTGCCGGCACTCGGCGAATCGATGTCCACTTCGGACAGTTTTACCGGCTGGCCGAACGTCGCCATCAGGCCGATTCCCGGTTTGAGCGCCGGGAACGGCTGGCGGTACTCGTCGGTCTTCCACTGCGTGTTCGGGTCGCCGTCGATCACGCGGCCCGCCTTGCTCGGGTTGTCCCCGTTGTGGCCGCGCACGTTGAACTCGGCGATCGATGCCGGTTTGACCGCCGCACCCGTCGCTACCGTCGTCGCCGTCTGCGCGTTCGTGGTCGCCTTCGGGGCGGCCGTCGTGGTGACGGCGGCGGTCGGGCCGGAGCCGGCCGTGTTGCTGGTCGTCGAATTGGCGAAGAAACCGATCACGGACGTGACCAACCAGACCACGATCGCGATCGTGGTCACCGCGAGCAGCGTGACCCACACCGCGAGCTTGCGTTTGTGCTTGACGCTGTTGACCGGTTTCTTGGTGATCCAGACGCTGCCGTCGTCCTTGACCGGCCGGCCGTCGGGAGTCACCGCCGGTGGCACCGCGGCCGCCGCCTCCATCTCGGCGATCCGGTCCAGCACCCGCAGGATCGCCGCGCTGGTACGGATTCCGCCGACCGCCGTGTCCGCCATGCTCAGCACGGCGACGCTGGAGAGCTCCGGCGGCACCATCGGCCGCAGGATGTTCGGCGCGACCACGGTGCCGTCCGGTCCGGTCGGCGCGCCGGGAATGGCGCCCGGCCCGTCGGGCAGCGCCCAGCGGCCGGTGAGCAGCAGGTAGAGCAGGGCGCCGAGGCCCTTCACGTCGTCACGCAGGGTCGCGGTCGGCAGTGGACCTGGGAACGCGAGGCGCAGCGCGCCGTCCGGCGTGACCCGTACCCGCTGCGGGTGGTCGACGCCGAGTACGAGACCGGCGTGGTGGGCGCTCTCCACGGCCGACGCCAACGGTTCGAGCAGGCGGGACGCGGTCGCCGCCGGCACCGGGCCGTCGCTGACCACGTCGAGCAGGTCGGTGCCGTTCGTCCATTCCGCGACGACCATGCCGAGGATGCCCTCGCTCGGCACCACACCGCTGCCCAGGCTCAGCACGTCCAGCACCCTGGCCACGCCGGGATGGACGAACGTGGCGGCGTGCATCGCGCGTTCCAGCGTCCGGCTCGCCGCACCGGCGGCCTGTTGGTCGGACGGGTCGCCGACCAGCACGGTCAGCGCGACATCGCGGTTGAGCTGGCCGTCGCGGGCCCGCCAGAACTGGGCGGGGGCACGGTGATCCTCACCGAACTGGGCCAGCAGCCGGTAGCGGCGATCACCGACGACACCACCGGGCCGCAGGGTCGACGAGGCCGCACGCACACCGAAACCGGCGGCGTTCGAACCACCCTTCCCCGCTGGGTATTCCATCGGCCCACTCACCGCGACTCTCTCCCGCCCCGTTCGCCACCGGGATCGGGCTCCTTCCCGCCACCACTCAACGCCGGTTGTCACTCACCGTCGAGCCTACGGGAAAAGCGGTACCCACTGCCCACCGTGTCCAACCCGTACCGGTGGAGTGAGCATCCGCGCTGGTCGCATGAGGGTCAGCGGCGTCCGGCCAACCGGAGCAACCGACGGGTCACCGGCTTGATCTCGCTCACCCTGAGCAACATCATCAGACCGAAGGTAATCGCCAGGCCGACGAGTCCGCCGACGATCATGGTGAGCCACGATTCGGCCAGCCCAGACGCGCCCGGCAGCAGCTTCTCGATGCCGTCGGCCACCAGCAGGGCAGCGCCGGCGCCCCAGGCCGACGCGACGCCGACCTTCAGCAGCGTGCGGATCACCCGACCGGTGTCCAGCGCGCCGATCCGGCGCCGCAGCAGCGACTCGCCGATGACCGCGTTGACGACGAAGCCGAACGCGTTGACGAACGTCAGGCCGTAGACCACGTGATGCGAGTCGAGCACGTGCGAGCAGGTGTAGAACAGCGCGACCTTGATCACGACCATGATCGCGTTGATCAGGGTCGGGGTGCGGGCGTCGTTCATCGCGTAGAACACCCGCATCTGGAGCATGGTGATCGCGAAGAACCACAGGCCGAACGCGGACGTGGTGAGGCTCAGGCCGAGCACGGTCGCGCTGCTGGCCTGGCTGTGCCGGATCGCGAACAGCGCCTCGCCGACCTGCGGGCCGAGCACCGTGATCATCGCGCACAGCGGCACCAGCATCACGGCGGCCATCCGGCTGCCGGTGGACAGGTTGTCGATGATGCCGCCCATGTCACCCTCGGCGGCCGCCCTGGACAGGCGCGGCATGATCGCCGTCAGCATGGACACGCCGAGGATGCCGTAGGGCACCTGTAGCAGCAGCCACGAGTTCGTGTAGGTCGTGTAGGTGCCGGTGGCCGCGCTGGTGGCCACCTTGGTCAGCTCGACGTACCCCACCTGACTGACCAGCGTGTAGAGCACCAGCCACAGCGCGAGCTGCCCGAACTGGCCCAGCCTGCGGTCGAAACCCCAGCGCCAGCGAAAGCTGAAGCCGATCCGCAGCAGCGGCCGGATCAGCATCAGCGCCTGGACGACCACGCCGAGCGTGGTGCCGATGCCCAGCACCAGCAGCTTCGGCTCGGTCATCTTGATCGGGTTCAGCGTGATCTCGCCGGGCAGCAGGGCGTAGATCCCGAGCGTGCCGAACATGATCACGTTGTTCAGTACCGGCGCCCACGCGGCCGGCTTGAAGTTGTGCCGCGAGTTGAGGATGCCCGACAGCATCCCGAAGATCCCGTAGAACATGATCTCCGGCAGGATCAGCCGGCTGAACGCTGTGGTCAGCGCCGGAACGTCGACGCCGTTGCTGGAGAAGTACAGCTTCGTCAGCAGGGGCGCGCAGAGCACGGCGATGGTCGTGCCGACGGCGAGCACCACGAACGACACCGTCAGCAGCCGCTGCGTGAACGCGAGCCCCTCGTCCGGGTCCTCGTGCTGGGCCCTTACCAGGGTCGGGATGACGACGCCGGCCAGCACGCCGCCCAGCAGCAGCTCGTAGACGATGTTGGGCAGGTTGTTCGCCACGTTGTACGAGTCGTTGACCGCGCCGAAGCCGACCACGCCGACCAGCAGCACCTGCCGCACGAACCCGGTGATCCGGCTGACCGCGGTCGCGATCACCATCGATCCGCTCGCCTGCGCCAGCGACGGCGTGTCCGGCGTCGGCGGCACGATCGGGATCAGCTCGGTGACCGGCTCCGGATACCAGCGGTCGCCCTGTGGTGGCAGTGGTGGTGGCAGCGGGCGGCCCGGATGACGCTGTGGTTGGCGCCGCTGTGGCTGGCCCTGTGGTTGGTGCCCTGGTGGCGGCATCCGGCGGCCGCCGTTGGGTGGTGGTGGCACCCGGCCCAGCCGCTCGGTCATCTGCTCGCCATTCACTCTCGGTCCGGCTCCCCTGTTTCCCTGTGCTCTCCGTCGGCCTGCCGGGCGCCGACCAGCGCGGACGCGTTGCCGGCCGCGTCCCGATCGGCTGGCGGGCCGGGCACGTTCGCCCGCGCCGCCCGCACCCGACGGTAGATCCGCCGGCCCGACAGCAACACCAGCAGGCCGAACGCGATCGCCGTGACGATCACGATGATGGTGCCGTACGCGCTGGAGGACAGCTCCAACCGGGCCTGTTGGCCAAGCTGCGTGCCGCCGGGGGTGTAGACCGTCGCGTAGATCGACAGCCGGCCGGAACGGGTCACGGTGGCGGGGACGAGCTCGGTCGTGCTGCCGTTGGCGGGGACGATGTCGTTGATGCCGGTGGCCGGCAGGCCGGGGTCACCGGTCAGGTCGACCCGTATCGCGATGTTCACCGGCAACCGGTTGATCACCGTGACCGGCAGCCGGCTGTTCTTGGACCCCAACAGGATCGGCAGCCCCGGCTGAACCACCGTCACCTGGTCGCGCAGCTCGTCGAACTGGCCGCTCGCGGCGGCGAGCGCTGCCTGCGCGCCGCTGGTCCTGTTGTCACGCCACGCACTCGACACGGACCGCAGCAGGTCCAGCCGCAACGGGTCGGTCAGCTCGGCCGGCAGCACCGGGGTCGGCTTGGTGTTGTCCCTGCCCATCGCGGCGGCCACGTCCCGAGCAGCCGCGTCCGAGCGCACGGCACCGGCCACGACCTGCGGCGCGACCTCGGCCAGCGACTGCTGCGGCGAGTAGTTCAGCGTGACCGGCTGGCTGGTCGTGGCCACGGCGGCCACCGCGTCGGACAGCGAGGTGGCGCTGGCGTAGTGGCCGGTCAGCACGGTCGACGCCGCGTGCAGGAACGCCTGCGCCTCGGTGGCCGACGGCGCCCACCTGCGCGGGGGCGCCACCAGCACGGGGCCGCCGGTGTTGTCGGTGTTGTCGAACACCGTCCGGAAGACGAGCGCGGCGAGGCCGTCCTGCGCCGAGATGCCCTGGGCGTTCACGTCCGGCTCGTCGGTGCGCGGCGCCAGTTCGGTCGACGTGACCTGGTCGATCGGCACCACGGTCGGGGCGTTGCCACCGGTGAAGCCGGCCAGCGGCGCCGGGCCGGTGGCGGCGGGGGTGACCGAGTCCGGGTTGAGCAGCACGGTGTGCTGGCCGGCGCCGGCCAGGTCGGTCATCGTCGTGGTGTCCAGCGCGTTGTCCGCCGGCCACACCACGGTGGTCGACGTGTCGCCGCCGAGCTCCCGCACGACCGTGGTGCCCGCGGTGAGCGCGAACTGCAACATGTTGGCGCCGCCGGCGTGCGAGAGCGCGGCCAGGTCGGCGTCCGCGTAGGGCAGGGCGAGCACACACCGGCCGGCGGTGAGCGTCTTCAGCGTGGCCAGCCACGACGCGGCCGCAGCGGCGCCGGCGCCCTGGCTGGTCCCGGCACCGCTGACGACCCGGTAACCGCCGGCCATGGCCTGGACGGTGGTCAGCAGGTCGGGGTCGACGGCGAAGCACAGCGCCGACAGCAACCCGGAGTCGTTCGCCGATGCCTGGCGTACCGCGTCCAGCAACCCGAACAGCCGCCCGCCCGACTCGAGCGACGTGGCGAGCGAGTCGTCGGACAGCACGAGGCCGTCGTTGTCGCTGACGATCCTGGGCTGCTGGTCGATCAGCGGCCACAGGATGGTCAGCGGCTTCTGGGAACCGACCTGGGGCGCCGGCGCGCCACCCGGAGCGGCGATGACCGGCAGCAGCATGCTGGCCGCGGTGAGCCTGGACGTGGTGCCGAAGTCCGGCACGCCCTGCACGTTCACCAGCAGCGGGTACACGCCGGGCTTGGTCAGCCGCAGCGAGTCCGGGCCGGTCAGGTCGGCGCTGACGGTGAACGAGACGCTCTGGCCGGGTTCCAGGCTGCCGGCGATCGGCGTGAAAACCGTGTTGCCGTGCAGGTAGTTCGCGCTCGGTGCCAGCGCGGACCGCAGGCCGGCATCGGTGGTCACGGCGTCACCGACCTGGAGCCGGGTGGTGATCTGCCGGATTCGCCGGTCGCTGATGTTCGTGATCGTGCCGCTCACCGTGACCGACGTGTCGGTCGCGGTCACCATCCTGGGTTGCTGCGACGTCAGGGTCAGCCGCAGCCAGTCCTGGCCCACCGACGAGCCGGGCACCGCGGGCGTGCCGGTCGGCTTCGGCGGCGGTTTCGGCGCGGCGACGGCGGCTGACATGGAGAGGAGCACGGCCAGTCCCGCGACCAGCACGGCGACCGCCAACCGCTTCATGCCCGCTCCGCGGGGTCTGCGCTGGACTGGTCGGCACGCAGCAGGCGCATCGCCCGCCGTGCCAGCCGGCGCTCGTCCGCGTAGGCCAGTCGTCGTTCCAGATCGACCAGCGGCACCCAGGCCACTTCGGTCACCTCGATGTCCTCGTCGGACAGTTCACCGCCGACCGCCGTCATCAGGAAATGGTGCACCGTCTTGTGCACCCTGCGGTTCTCGACCACGAACCAGTAGTCGATGGTGCCCAGTTCGCGCAACACCGTGCCGCGGATCCCGGTCTCCTCGCGCACTTCACGTTCCGCGGTCTGCGGCGCCGTCTCACCCGGCTCGATGTGCCCCTTGGGCAGCGACCAGAGCAGTGTTCCCTTGCGGTCGAGCCGACCGATCAGGACGGCCGTGTCCTGGGCCGAATCCACCACCAGTCCCCCTGCCGACGTCTCCTCGACCGTGCGCAGCCGGCGACCGGGCCGCCGGTTGCGCCGGCCCGGCTTGGAACCGCCGGACCGACCGGGCGACGGAGACATGCGTCCGATGGTAATGCGATCAGTCCGGATCGCCGTCGGGCGGCAACCGTCCGTGGCGCTGCCGCCGCCCGATATCCTGGGCATCCCATGTCTGAATTCGCTCATCCCGGTGCTGACGGCCGCGCGGCGGCACAGCGTAACGCCGTGCTGGAACTGATGCGGCTCTCCCCGGTGCTGAAGGACCTGACCGACCGGTTCACCAAGGCCGGCCACCAGCTCTACCTGGTGGGTGGCAGCGTGCGCGACGCGCTGCTCGGCCGCCTCGGCACCGACCTCGACTTCACCACCGACGCCCGGCCGCCCGAGGTGCAACGCCTGCTGCGCGGCTGGGCGGACGCCATGTGGGACACCGGCATCGCGTTCGGCACCGTCGGCGCCCGACTGGGTGATCGGATCTGCGAGATCACGACGTTCCGGTCGGACTCCTACGATCGTGTCGGCCGTAACCCGGAAGTGGCGTTCGGTGACTCGATCGAGGGCGACCTGGTGCGCCGGGACTTCACGGTCAACGCGATGGCCGTCGATCTGGCCACCCAGCGGTTCATCGACCCGCACGACGGCATGAGCGCGCTCGTCGAGCGCCGGCTCGACACCCCTGCGACACCGGAGTCGTCGTTCGCCGACGACCCGCTGCGGATGCTGCGTGCCGCCCGGTTCGCCAGCCAGCTCGGCTTCGAGCCCGCTCCCAGGGTGATCGACGCGATGACCGACATGGCCGCCGAGATCGAGCGGATCACGGCCGAACGCGTGCGGGCCGAACTGTCGAAGCTGATGCTGGGCGGGCGGCCGGAGCGCGGCATCGAGCTGCTGGTGGACACCACGCTGGCCGATCACGTGTTGCCGGAGGTCCCGGCGATGCGGCTGGAGATCGACGAACACCATCAACACAAGGACGTCTATCAGCACTCGCTCGTTGTGCTGCGCCAGGCGATCGACCTGGAGACCGACGGTCCGGACCTGGTGCTGCGACTGGCGGCGCTGCTGCACGACATCGGCAAGCCGGGTACCCGCAAGTTCGAGCCGGGCGGCGGGGTGAGCTTCCACCACCACGAGGTCGTCGGTGCCAAGCTCGTCCGCAAACGCTTGCGCGCCTTGCGGTACTCGAACGAGGTCGTCGACGATGTGGCCGGCCTCGTGTACCTGCACCTGCGGTTCCACGGCTACGGCAAGGGCGAGTGGACCGACTCGGCCGTCCGCCGATACGTCACCGATGCCGGCGAACTGCTGTCGAGACTGCACAAGCTGGTCCGCGCCGACTGCACGACACGGAACGTGCGCAAGGCGCGGGCGTTGCGGGCGTCGTACGACGAGCTCGAGGAGCGGATCGCGAAGATCGCGGCGGAGGAGGACCTGGCGCGGGTCCGGCCGGACCTGGACGGCAACGAGATCATGCGCCTGCTCGACGTCCCACCGGGACCGATGGTCGGCCAAGCCTGGCGGTACCTGAAGGACCTGCGACTGGACAACGGCCCGCTGTCGCACGAGGACGCGGTCACGGCGCTGCTGGCGTGGGCCCGCGAACGTGGTATCGGTGCGTCCTAGGCGGTCCGGTTGCGTAGCACGAGCAGGTAGCCGCCGAGCCCGATCAGGTACAGCGCGATCACGACCAGCAGCAGCCAGCGCGCCTGTCCGTCCGCCGGCACGATCGCGGCGGCCACCGCCACGGCGATGACCTGCGTGATGTTGAACAGCGTGTCGTAGAGCGCGAACACCCGGCCCCGCGTCTCGTCACCGACGTCGCGCTGGGCCGCCGAGTCGACGCAGAGCTTGATCACCTGGCCGGCCGCGATCAACACGAACGCGACCGCGAGGATCATCGGCAACGTCATCGACAGGCCGAGCGCGAGTTGCGCCCCCGCCGCGACCACCAGTGCCCCGCACACCGCACCCCGCCGCCCGAACCGGCCGACGATGCGTGCCGTGAGCAGGCCCGCCAGCAACAGTCCGGCGCCGCCCGCGAACGCCACCTCGCCCAGCCCCGACATACCGGCCTTCAACGGACCGACGTCGTGCAGGCTGTACCGCAACAACAGCACGGTGACCAGTGACGAAGCCCCGAACGCCGCCCGATGCGCGAACAACGCCACGAACCCGGCGGCCACACTGGGCGTCCGCAACGCGACCCGAGCCCCGTCCCCGAGCCCGTGCGCGATGGCGACGATCGTCTCGACCGGCTCGTCCACCCGATCCGGCCCCAGCTCCCCGACCGCGAACCGGCTGGCCAGCAACGCACCGAAGATCGATCCGAGCACCGCGACCGAGGTCACCATCCCCGAACCGCTGTTGCCCGCGCCGAGCACACCGCGCAGCCCGACAGCGCAGCCGGCCCCGATCACGGCGACCACGGCGCCGAGGGTGGCGGCAACGGCGTTGGCCTCGACGAGATGCCGATCTTCCACCACGTGCGGCAGCGAAGCGGACAACCCCGAATTGACGAACCGGCTCACCCCGACGGCGAACAGCGCCCCCGCGAACATCGGGAACCCGCTCTGCCCGGTGCCGACGGCCAGCGCGGTCAGCAGGATCAGGACACCACGCAACAGGTTGGCGAGCACGAGGATGCGCCGCCGGTCCCACCGATCGAGCAGCGCGCCGGCGAACGGCCCGACGACGGAGTAAGGAAGAAGGAGAACGGTGAACCCGGCCGCGATGGCGGCCGGATCGGCGGCCCGCTCGGGGTTGAAGAGGACGGCGCCGGCCAGACCGGCCTGGAACAGGCCATCCCCCCACTGGGCGGCGAACCGGGAGAGAAGAAGTTGTCGAAACCCCGGCATGGCCAGTAGCCGCCGAGGCCCGAGCCGTCCCGCGTCGGGTGGTGCGGCATCGGGCACGGCAGTGGGAGACCCGGCAGGGAACGACACGAACAGAGCCTACGGCGGGAAGCCCCGGCCGACCCACCCTCACGTCCCCATTGCCCCGGATGCCCGAGGGTGGCTCGGGTGGCTCGGGTTGGCCCGGAAACACGACCGACCGAGCCCGCTCACGCACTTCGTGAGCATGGCTCGGCCGCTCGGTCGGCTATCCCACGCGGTCGCCTCTCGGCGGCTTTGCGCGTCGCGGCTCCTGCCGGACGGTATTCCACGACGGCGGTTCTGGTGTGGGCCCAGGGGACACGGGGTGGGACAGCCGAACCGTCCAACGAGTGAGGCGGCGGGGATGTTCCCGCGGGTATGAGAATTCGCGGGGACAGCCGGCTGACCGGCCGGTGTCCGTGAGGTGGGATCATGTACAGGTGCGGCCGGATGATGACGTCGAACCGGGGACCTTGTTGGTCGCGGCACCCAGCATGGTGGATCCGAATTTCGCCCGGACCGTGGTGTACATCATCGATCACCGCCGCGAGGGGACGTTGGGTGTCGTCCTGAACAGGCCCAGCGAAGTCGCTGTTCACGACGTGTTGCCGGCCTGGGGTCCGCACGTCAGCCGGCCCAAGGCGGTGTTCGTCGGTGGGCCGGTCGAGCAGAAGACCGCGCTGTGCCTCGGCGCGTTGCGCACCGGTGAGGACGCCAACCAGTTGACCGGCGTGATCGGGGTTCGCGGGCCGGTCGCGCTCGTCGATCTCGACGCCGATCCGGAGCCGCTCGTGCCCAAGTTGCGTGGGCTTCGGGTGTTCGCCGGTTATGCCGGTTGGGAGAGTGAGCAGCTCGCAGGCGAGATCGAGCGCGAGTTCTGGATCGTCGTCCCGGCGCTACCTGATGACGTGCTCAGTCCGCCGACCGTGGACCTGTGGGGTCGCGTCCTACGCCGTCAGGGCATGCCGACCGCGCTGCTGGCCACCCATCCGGGTGACGTGCACCGGAACTAGCCGCAGCCGCCGCACGCGCAGCCCGCGCAGCCCGCTGGGACTGCCTCCTTCGCCGGCAGGATCACCGCCGCGCGGTCGCCGGCGATGCCACCCGCTCGGGCGATGAGCACCGCTCCGACCAGGCCGATTGCCGCGATCACCGCACTGTCCGTGGCGAAGGCCGCGACACCGCCGAGTAGGGCGACCATCCCGGCTGCCAGCACCGGCACGCCGGCCACGCGGTTGGCCAGCCGGAACGCCTCCGGGCTGCGCAGGGCGGCGGGTGTCCGCACGCCCAGCCGACCGCTCGGTGCGAGCCTCTCCCGCCACCCGAGCGCGCCGACGACACCCAGCGCCCCGCCGAATGCGACCAGCACGACCAGGAACACGATCCGCAGCAGCACGGCGTCACCCTACGTCCGGCTCACGCCCCGCCGACCGCGACCACCCCGGTCAAAGTGCCGACGTACGCCCGCGATCCCGCCAGCGTCGGCGACGCGAAGTGCGGCGCCTTGCCGATGTTCAACTGCGCCAACACATGTCCGTCGTCGACACCGAGGGCGTAGAGGACACCCGTGTCGTAGTCGACGACCCAGGCCGCGCCGCCGCCGACCGTTGGCGAGCCGGCCGCCTGGATCGTGGCCCGCCACCGGACCGACGGCGTGCCGTTGGACGAGATGGCCACCGCGCGGGGGCCGTTGGAGCAGGGCACGATCACCAGGCCGTCGGTGACCGCGCTGCCGCCGAACGAGCGGCACACGTCCACCTTGCCGACCTGGCCGCCGACCCCGCCGAGGTGGCCGGCCGACAGCACGAAACCGACCCCCTGCTTGCCGATCTCCAGCACCCACTGCCCCATGACGGCGGGACTGGCCGAGCCGAGGTCCAGATCGTCCTTGTTGTCCTGCGGCCACGTCGACGGCGCGAACACGTCCGTGCGCCGCAACGCGGGTGACAGGGCGATCACCGAGTCGCTGCCGTCGTAGCCGCCGCTGGTGGACTCGCCGTTGCCGGCCGAGTAGTACAGCGTGCCGTTGGTGACCACCGCGCCGCCGGGCGCCCAGATACCGCCCTCGCGACCGGTCGGTACCGCGTAGTGCTGCGGGTTCGTGCCGGCCGTCGTCACCGAGACCACCGAGCCGATGTACTGGCCGCAGTCGCCGAACAGGCCGCCGTACGCGACGTAGACGCGGCCGTCCAACAGCGTCAGGGCGGATCGCTGCTGGTGGGCGAGCCGGTCCCCGGACGGTGGCTCGACCTCGGTGGTGACGGTGACCTTGCCGGTCTTCGCGTCGATGCCGTACAGGGTGTGCGCGCCGCCGGTCGTCTCGGCCAGTGCGAACACGAGTCCGGTGGCGGGGTCGTAGACCATCGTGCCGGTGATGCCGAGCGGATCGATGTCACCGCACGGCAGCGCCGAGCGGGGTTCCGGCGTGCCGAGGTGTGCCGACCAGAGCGTGGCGCCGGTGTCGGTGTTCAGCGCGTAGACCGTGTCGTTCTCGGTGGCGGCGAGGATCGTGTCGCCGACGACGAGTGGCTGACCGTAGACCGCGCCGTCGAGGTTCGCGTGCCATGCGATGCCCAGCGTGCCCAGTGGCCCGACGGTGCCGACGCCGGTGCGGGCGTTGTCGTGGTGGTACGTGGTCCAGTCCACGTTGGTGCCGGCGGGGACGGATGGCACCGGTGGTGCGGGCGCCGCCGTGGTCGTCGGCGCAGCTTGTGGAGGTGATGCCGAGCCGCACGCGGCCAGTAGCAGGGCCAGTGCGGCGGCGATGGGCACATATCGACAACCCGGTCCGGTCACGTGCGGTATTCTCCTCCCATGAGCACGGTGTGCCTGCTCCTTATGAAGCCGCGCTAACCGAACCGTAAGAGGTTGGCGCGGCAACCCCTCATGGCCAGATGGCGGCCTGGGGGGTTTTCTGTTGTCCGGAGCAGGTAGCTGATCAGGAGGATTCCAGCGATGACCGACGCCGTCACCACGACGACCGAAGCGGTACCGGCCTTCCGGTACACCGCGGCACTGGCCGGCGAGATCGAGCGGCGCTGGCAGCAGTACTGGACCGAGCACGGCACGTTCCACGCGCCGAACCCGGTCGGACCGCTGGCGGCCCGGCCGCTGCCCGACGACAAGCTGTTCGTGCAGGACATGTTCCCGTACCCGTCCGGTGAGGGCCTGCACGTCGGGCATCCGCTGGGGTTCATCGCGACCGACGTGTTCGCCCGCTACCACCGGATGCTGGGCCGGAACGTGTTGCACACCATGGGTTTCGACTCGTTCGGCCTGCCGGCCGAGCAGTACGCGATGTCCACCGGCCAGCATCCGCGCAAGACCATCGAGGAGAACATCCACCGGTACCTGGCGCAGATCCGCCGGCTGGGCCTGGGCCACGACGAGCGCCGCCGGATCGCCACCACCGACGTCGAGTACTACCGCTGGACGCAGTGGATCTTCCTGCGCATCTACGACTCCTGGTACGACCCGGCAGTGCACAGGGCCCGGCCGGTCGTGGAACTGGTCGGCGAGTGGACGGACGGCACGCGACCGACGCCGGACGGCCGGCCGTGGGCCGAGTACACCGAGATCGAGCGGCGCACGGCCGTCGACGACCACCGGCTGGTGTACCTGTCGGACGCGCCGGTGAACTGGTGTCCCGGCCTGGGCACCGTGCTGGCGAACGAGGAGGTCACGGCGGACGGCCGCAGTGATCGCGGCAACTTCCCGGTGTTCCGGAAGAACCTGCGCCAGTGGATGATGCGGATCACCGCGTACGCCGACCGCCTGGTCGACGACCTGGACCTGCTGGACTGGCCGGAGAAGGTCAAGACCATGCAGCGCAACTGGATCGGCCGCTCACACGGCGCCCGCATCAGGTTCGCCGCCGGTGAACAGGGCATCGACGTCTTCACCACCCGGCCGGACACCGTGTTCGGCGCGACGTACATGGTCCTGGCGCCGGAACACCCACTGGTCGACGAGCTGATCACGCCGCAGTGGCCGACCGGCGTCGACGCGCGCTGGACCGGTGACGCGGACTCCCCCGCCGACGCCGTTGCCGCATACCGGCGGGCCGCGTCGATCAAGTCGGACCTGGACCGGCAGGAGAACAAGGACAAGACCGGCGTGTTCACCGGGGCCTACGCGACGAACCCGGTGAACGGCAAGCAGATCCCGGTGTTCATCGCGGACTACGTGCTGACCGGCTACGGCACCGGCGCGATCATGGCGGTGCCCGGCCAGGACCAGCGGGACTGGGATTTCGCGGTCGAGTTCGGCCTGCCGATCGTGCGTACCGTCACGCCGACCGAGGACTTCGACGGTGAGGCATTCACCGGCGAGGGTGCCGCCATGAACTCGGGATTCCTGGACGGCATGGACATCGCCGACGCCAAGCAGACGATCACAGCGTGGCTGACCGACCACGGCCACGGCGAGGGCACGGTGCGGTACAAACTGCGCGACTGGCTGTTCGCGCGGCAGCGCTACTGGGGCGAGCCGTTCCCGATCGTCTACGACGAGACCGGCCTGCCGATCCCGCTGCCGCCGGAGCAACTGCCGGTGGAACTGCCCGACATCGCCGACTACGCCCCGACGACGTTCGACCCGGACGACGCCGACTCGATGCCGTCACCGCCGCTGGCGAAGGCCACTGAGTGGGTCGAGGTCGAACTGGACCTGGGTGACGGGCCGAAGACGTACCGGCGAGACGTCAACGTGATGCCGCAGTGGGCCGGTTCGTGCTGGTACCAACTGCGCTACATCGACCCGACGAACACGGAAACGTTCTGCGCGCCGGAGAACGAGCACTACTGGATGGGTCCACGCCCGACCGAGCACGGCGCCGGTGATCCCGGTGGCCTGGACCTGTACATCGGCGGTGTCGAGCACGCGGTCCTGCACCTGCTGTACTCCCGGTTCTGGCAGAAGGTGCTGTTCGACCGGGGCGACGTGACCGCGGTCGAGCCGTACCGCAGGCTGTTCAACCAGGGCATGATCCAGGCATTCGCGTACATCGACGAGCGTGGCATCTATGTGCCGGCGGACGAGGTGTCCGAAGTGGACGGCCACTGGTACCACGATGGCCGCGAGGTCTTCCGCGAGTACGGGAAGATGGGCAAGAGCCTGCGCAACTCGGTCTCCCCCGACGAGATGTGCGCGCACTACGGGGCGGACACGCTGCGGCTGTACGAGATGTCGATGGGTCCGCTGGACGTGTCCCGGCCGTGGGCGACCAAGGACGTCGTCGGTGCGCAGCGTTTCCTGCAACGGCTGTGGCGCAACGTGATCGACGAGCAGACCGGCAGCGTGCGGCTGACCGGCGCCGAGCCGACCGAAGCCGACCTGCGGGCACTGCACAAGGCGATCGCGGGTGTGCACGAGGACTACGCCGCAATGCGGTTCAACACGGCCGGCGCCAAGCTGATCGAGCTGAACAACCACGTCACGAAGGTCTACGCGGCGACGGACGGCACGCCGAGCGCACTGGCGGAGCCGCTGGTGCAGATGCTGGCGCCGCTGGCCCCGCACGTGGCCGACGAGCTGTGGGCGAAGCTGGGCAACAAGGAATCGCTGGCACACGGCCCGTTCCCGGTCGCGGACCAGCGTTACCTGATCGAGGACACGGTCGAGTACCCCATCCAGGTCAACGGCAAGGTCCGGTCCAGGGTGGTCGTGCCGGCGACGGCGGAACGGGACGAGGTCCGCGAAGCGGCACTGGCCGACGAGAAGATCATGGCGCTGACCGGCGGCGCCGACCCGAAGAAGGTCGTCGTCGTACCGGGACGGCTGGTCAACGTGGTGTTGTGACGTGCTCTACGGTCTGACCCGCTCAGCGGGTCAGACCGACCTCGGCGACCAGTTCGGCGATCATCGAGTCGAACAGCGGTTCCGGGTCGGTGACCGGGAACGGGAACCGGCCGAAGACTTCGAGCGCCACCTGGCCGTAGAGCCGAACCCAGAAGCGCACCATGGTGTACGCGGCGCCGAGCGGGAGTAGTCGGGCCGGCAGGTCGATGCCGGTCTGGGTCAGGGTCGTGATCAGCGAGTCGCGGTAGGTGGCCAGATCCGCGCGGAGTTCGGCCGGCACGTCGCCGTCGGCGGGGATGGCCAGTTCGCGAGTGGTCAGCACACGTGCGGCAACGGCAAGGAACACGCGGCCGAACGGATCGTCCGACGGGTGCTCCCCGGACTGGCCGACGGCCGGGGTCGCGAACACGAGGCTGAACTCCTGCGGATGCCGGACCGCCCAGGCCCGGAACCCCCGGCACACCGCGAAGACTTGGCCGGTGGTGTCGCCGGCCGGCACAGCGGCGAGCCGTTCGGTCAACTCGACGGCCAGGTCGGCGCAGATGTCGGTGCAGACCTGCTGGATGAGATCGTCGAACGAGTCGTAGTAGCGGTAGAGCGCGGGCGCGGTGATCCGCATCTCCCGAGCGATCGCACGCAGCGTGACGGCCTGCCGACCCTGGCTGACCAGCAGCGTCCTGGCCACGGTTCGGATCTGCTGATCGGTGTCGACCCGACTCCGGTCCCGCCGCGTGGCCTCGGTCATTGAAGCTCCCTGCCGTTAACGATGTTCACCGGATTGGGCCGGCTGCCCGAACCTAGCTGCTCCACCCGGCCGGCACCAGACGAACGGGAGGTCAAACGCGTGTCCGTGCGGTTGGTGCGCTGCGGGTGCTCCGTTGGTGCTCGGCTGGTGCTCTTGCTGGTACTGGCGGGTGGGTGGTCGTTGTGGCAGCGCCGGTCGTTACCGGCTCGGCCCGTTACCGCACTTGGCAGCGGTCGGCGTGGCTGAAGCCCAGTAGTCCACAAATTATCCACAGTCCGGTCCTACCCGCTGGACCCCCTATCCAAGATCGAATAGACTCGAAATTGGGGGGATCCCCGCGGGCCGTGGTCCGGTTTGGGCATCCGTTCTGGTTCGGGCCGGGGTATTTGTGCTGGTGACGTGGCCTTGGGGGGTTTGGGGGATCTCGGGGATTTGGGGTTCTGCTTCACTCCGATCTTTATCGTCGTACGTGCGGCCTGGATCGTGGTGAGCCAGGAAGTGATCAAGCAACCCCCAGGTTGACCCCTCTGGTCGAGGTCATCCCGTGTTGTGGCGGGGTGGTTGGGTGTTGGCCGATCGATTAGGCGAGCTGGCGGTTCATTGCTGCGGCTCTTGTCCGCACGACTGTCCGCTGCACGCCGAACGACACCGCGATGTAGAGGATCAGCGCAGTCGTCGCCAGGCCCTTCGCCGAGCCGCTGCGGTCGATGAGCACGTCCGCACCGAAGTGCACGCCGATCGCGATCAGCCAGAGCAGGACGGTGAGTGCGTTGCCCTGTCGGTAGAGCGTGCCGTTCTCGCACCACAACCGCACGGTGTACGCGCGGATCGCTCCGAATATCCCGGCCGCTACCAGGCTGGCCAGCAGCATGGCGATACCGGTGCCGTTCACCGGGTGGCCCTGGATGAACTGGACCAGTTCGACCAGGCCGATCGCTAGCAGGACCAGTAACAATACTGGCTTGCTGTCCTCCTTGACCGAACGTTTCTGTACCTGGCGGAACAGGATGAGCCCGAGGACCAGAACCCCGATGGCGATGCTGGTAGCTGTGTTCACGGTGCCAAGACTCCCTCTCCGCGTTCGGATGCGGATCAGTCCTCGGGTTGAGCACGGGTTGATTCGCCCGCTGATTCGGTGCCGGGCGCACAATGGACGCATGCCCGACACCGACATCGTGATGTACGCCCGCCCTGGCTGCCCGTTCTGCACGATGCTGCGCGCCGACCTGGCCGCCGCCGGACTCAGCTACCGCGAGCGCGACATCTGGCAGGACCCGACGGCCGCCGCCGCGGTGCGCAAGGTGGCCAACGGCAACGAGACCGTGCCGACGGTCAACATCGGCGACGTCTGGCTCGTCAACCCGTCGGTGGACGAGATTCGCCAGGTCGTTCGCAGCGCTGCCTGAGACTTATCCACAGCACGACTCGGTTTGCCCACACTATTGCGCCTGGCTGTCCACATTTACGGGCGAGTAGTCCACAGTCATGTCTGGTTGTCCACAGGCTGACCTAGGAAGGTATGGTCTAGACCATGTCGACCCCGCAGAACGGCGTGCTGAACGGTGTCGGAGTCAGTCCTGGGCGGGCCGCCGGGCCTGCCGTTCGGGTGGCCGATCCGCTGCCCGAGCCCGCCACCGCTCCTGCGCCGGCCGATCCGGTTGTCGAGGCCGGCCGCATCGGTCCGGCCGCCAAGCAGGTCGCGCTCCGCCTGGAACATGCCGCTACCGCCGTCACCGGTGACGCTCGGGCCGTTCTGGAGACCACGGCGGCCATGGCCGCCGACCCGGCCCTGGTCAGTTCGGCCGAACAGCTCGTGACCGGTCGCGGACTGCCGGCCACCCGCGCCGTGTTCGAGGCCGCCGGTACGTTCGCCGCCGCACTCGCCGCTGCGGGTGGTTATCTGGCCGAGCGGGTGCGCGACATCGAGGACGTGGCCAACCGGCTGATCGCCGAACTCTCCGGTATGGCGCCGCCCGGTGTGCCGGAACTGGCCGGCCCCAGCGTCTTGTACGCGCGTGACCTCGCGCCGGCCGACACCGCCGGCCTCGACCCGAGCAAGGTGCTCGCGCTGGTCACCGAGGAGGGCGGCCCTACCAGTCACACCGCGATCCTGGCCCGCGCACTACGAATCCCGGCCGTTGTCGCGTGCCGGGGGATTCTCGACGCGGCCCCGGCCGGGCTGATCGTCGACGGCGACACCGGCACCGTCGCAACGGCCGCCGCCACGGTGACCGTGCACGCGGCCGAGGTGTCCGTCCAGAACGACTGGAACGGCGTCGGCTCGCTGGCCGACGGCTACCGGGTGAAGGTCCTCGCCAATGTGGGCAAGCCGGCCGACGCCGAGGCGGGTGCGGCCGCCGGTGCGGAAGGTGTCGGCCTGTTCCGGACCGAGTTCTGCTACCTCTCGGCCATCGTCGAGCCGACCGAGGCCGAGCAGCGCGCCGCCTACACGGCCGTGCTCACGCCGTTCGCCGGCAAGCCGGTCGTGGTGCGCACGCTCGACGCCGGCGCCGACAAGCCGCTGGCCTTCCTGGACCAGGAGCCGGAGCCGAACCCGGCGCTGGGCGTGCGCGGCCTGCGGGTGGCGCGGGACCGGGTCAGCCTGCTCGACCGCCAGCTTGCCGCGATCGCGGGCGCCGCGGCGGACAGCGGGGCCGACGTCTCGGTGATGGCGCCGATGGTGGCCACCGCCGAGGAGGCCGAGTGGTTCGTGGGTAGGGCGCGCGCTGCCGGCATCAGCCGGGCCGGCGTGATGATCGAGGTCCCGGCGGCCGCGCTGATGGCGCGGGAAGTCTTCGAGGTCACCGATTTCGTCAGCCTCGGCACCAACGATCTCGCCCAGTACGTCTTCGCCGCCGACCGGCAGGTGGGCGCGGTGGCCGCGCTCAACAACCCGTGGCAGCCGGCGTTGTTGCGGTTGATCGCGATGGTCGGCGAGGCGGCACTGGCGGCGGACAAGCCGGCCGGTGTGTGCGGGGAGGCGGCGGCCGATCCGGCGTTGGCGTGCGTGCTGGTCGGGCTCGGCGTGAGCAGTCTGTCCATGAACGCACCGGCGATCGGCCGGGTGGGCGCGACGCTGGCGGCCGTCGGCCTCGACGACTGCCAGACGATGGCAAGGGCCGCACTTATCGCCGCCAGTCCGGCGGCGGCGAAGGCGGCGGTCCGCGCGATGTTGAGCTAGGCCCGACCGGCCGGCAGTCGGCGGGCGATCTGTTCCGCCGCGCGTAGGCCCAGTGCGATCGACATCCGCAGCAGGGCCGGGCCGATGCGGGGCCGCCGGATGCGGACCTCGCCGGCACGTACCTTGCCCGTCAACACCAGCGTCGGTCCGCCCAGGTCGTGCGCGATCGGCCGCTGGTCCACGATCTGGCCGCCGATCGTGGTGACCGCCGTCGTGAGCACGGCGGTCGTCGGCGGTACCAACAGGTGCACCGAGCCACCCGTGACGGCCAGTTCGATCTCGACCTGGCCGCTGGTGAACTCGGCCTCCGTGAAGTCCAGCTTCGTCGAGCCGAGTCGGCTGACGATCAGCACCCGCCCCGGCACACGCCAGTTTCCGCGCCGCGTGACCTCGGAGAGCGTGCTGCGCAACACCAGCACCTCGCCGGCGTCCGCCCGCAGCGGCTGGTCCGGGATCGGCAGGTCGATCAGCACGCGGTTGAGTTCGGCGCGGGTGCGGCCCGCGAGCGCGATGTCGGTACGCTGCCCGAACTCGGTCAGATCGAGCATTCCCTGGCCGACCGCGCGCTGGAGCAGGTCGATCACGTACTCCCGCTCGGCATCCGACGCGCGTAGATCTTCACTGGCGACAGCCGATCGTTGACGGCCGGACCGTTCACCGAACATAGATATCACGGTAGCAAAAGTCTTAGCGTCCGTGGTATCGATTGGAGGACAGTCAGTCCGGTGCCTCGGCGTCCAGGCCGTGTTCGATCGCGTAGCGTGCCAACTCCACCCGATTGTGTAGTTGTAGCTTGCGCAGCGTGGACTGCACGTGGCTTTCCACCGTTCGATGCGAGATCACCAACCGGTCCGCGATCTGCCGGGCGCTCAATCCCTTGGCCACCAAGCGAAGCACGTCCGTCTCGCGTTCGGTCAGCGCGGGCGTGCGCACGCCGTCCTCCGGCGTGGTGGACATCCGACGGAACTCGCCCAGCACCAGGCCGGCGAGGCCCGGCGTGAACACCGCGTCCCCGGCGGCCGTGCGGCGGACCGCGTCCACCAGTTCCTCCGCCGACGCCGATTTCACCAGGTAACCGGACGCACCGGCCTTCACCGCCTCCAGCACGTCCTCGTGCGCGCCGCTGGCGGACAGCACCAGTACCCTGGTCGCCGGGAGTTCGGCGACGATGCCGGTGATCGCGTCGACGCCGGAACCGGCGCCCAGGTTGAGGTCCATCAGCACCACGTCCGGCCGCACCGTGCGAGCGATCCGCACCGCGGACTGGGTGTCCCCAGCCGTAGCCGGCACCGTGAAACCGCGCTCGGTCAGATCCCGCGCCACGCCGTCACGCCACAGCGGGTGGTCGTCCACGACCATGACCGAGATCGGCCGGGCGGCGTTCAGGTCCGGGCTCATGTCCGCCCCCTCGGTATCCGGAACTCCCACTCGGTGCCGTCACCCGGCGCGGTCCGCAGATCCGTGTCCCCGCCGAGTTCGGCCATCCGGCCGTGGATCGACTGTGCCACGCCAAGCCGGCCCTCCGCACGTGCCTGCGTGAGACGACCCGCCGGAATGCCAGGTCCGTCGTCCCGCACGCTCACCACCACGTCGTGTCCGAGGTCCTCCAGCAGCACCCATGCGCGCGACTCCGGCCCGGCGTGCCGTGTCACGTTGGACAACGCCTCGCGTACCACGGCCGCGACCTCCGCCGCCGTCCCGGCCGGCAGCGTCACCCTGGTCGCCGGCACCGAGACGGCGACCTTCGGCGTGGTCAGGATCTGTAAGTGTGCCCGCAGATCCACCTCGCCGTCCACAGTGGACTCCGGTTGCGCCGCGGCGACCAACGCGCGCAACGCGACTTCCTGCTCACCGGCCAGCCGTGCCAGTTCCGCCGCCTCACCGCCCAGTTCCGCGCCCCGCCGCTGCACCCGCGCCAGCACCTGAAGCACGCCGTCGTGGATCGACCTGGCCAGCCGTTCCCGTTCCGCCGTCGCCGCCTCCGACCGCAACGCGTGCGCCAACTGTTCGGCGGAGCGGCGTGCCGTCATCGACGCCATCCCGATCACCAGGCCGGTCGCCACCAACAGCACGGCGTCCCTCGACAGGTCGACGTCCACGTATCCGTGGGTCGCGAAGTTGCACGCCGCCAGCACCACCCCGAACACCGCGCCGCCGACCGGGCCGGTGCGGATCGCGCCGACCGCGACCACCCCGCTCACCCACACGGTGGTGATCACCGGGATCGGCACCGCGCCGGCCAGTTGCTCGTGCGTGAACACCAGCCGCGAACTCAGCATCAGCGCGCAGCCGACGACGAGGTCCAGCACCGTCAGCCACGTCCAACGGCTCGACTCGCGCAGGAACAGCCAGCCGGTCGCCACGTTCCAGGCACCGAGGATGCCGATCGCGAGCCAGCCAAGGGCCGGCCGCGCGTAGTGCGCGTCGTAGACGACGGTCGAGCCGACCGCGAAACCGTAGGTGAGCACGCGCAACACGACCGCGGCGCGCCACCACGGCGTCAGCGGGTCACGCCCAGGACCGACGGCACTCACCGGCATCGCCTCCCTCGGCGCACATCCTGCCGGTAAGCGGCGTGCCGGTCACCCCTGTTCGGCTGCGCCGTTCGGTTCGGCGCCGTTCAGTTCATTCGTGTCCGTGGTGACTTCGACGACGCCGGGCGCGGCCGGGCGCGGCGCGTCCTCGTCGATCATCTCGATCGGTCGGGCCTCGCTGCGTAGTAGCGCGTCCACGTCGGTCGGTACCAGCGGCGGGTCGTGCAGCAGCGAGCGGATGCCGGAGTTGAGCACGGCGAGCAGCGGCACCGCCAGCAGTCCGCCCGCGATCCCACCGACGATGACGCCGGTCGCGATCGACAGCACCACCGCGAGCGGATGCAGCCGCACCGCCCGGCCGAGCAGCAGCGGCTGCAGGATGTGGCTTTCGAGCTGCATCACGGCGATCACGATCCCCAGCACGATCAGCGCCGGCACGAAACCGTTTGCCACCAGCGCGACCAGCACCGCGACCGAGCCGGCGACGACAGCGCCGACGATCGGGATGAACGCGGCGAGGAACACCAGCGCCGCCAGCGGCACTGCCAGCGGCACCCGCACGATGGCGATGCCGACGCCGATACCGACCGCGTCCACCACTGCCACCGCCGCCGTCGCCCGCACGTAGCTGACCAGCGACGCGAACCCGCGCCGGCCGGCGACGTCCACCCGGTCGCGCACGTCCGCCGGCACGATCCCGATCACGAACGACCAGATCTTGTTGCCGCCGTGCAGGAAGAAGATCAACGTGAACAGGGTCAGCAGGATGGCCGTCAGCGTCTCGCCGACCGTCACCGCCGTGGTCAGCGCGCCACTGGTGATCGCGGTCTGGTCCGCGCCGAGCGACTTGACCAGCTTGTTGAGGAAGTCCCGCAACTGCTGCTGGCTCAGGTGCAGTGGACCGGTCTCCAGCCAGTTGCTGATCTGCGAGATGCTCTGGCTGACCTTGGTCGCCAGCGCTGGCACGCCGTTGGAGAACTCGGTGATCACGAACGTCAGCACGCCGCCGACCACGGCCAGGCCGCCGATCAGCACCGCGGCCGTCGCCAGGCCGCGCGGTACGTGCCACTTGACCAGGTGCGCGACCGCGGGCGCGAGCAGTGCCGAGAGCAGCAGTGCGATCGCCACCGGGATCACCACGATGGCCAGATAGCTGAAGACGTAGGCGATCGCCGCGATGGCGGCCAGCACGACGAGCAGCCGCCAACTCAGGGCGGCGCCGACCCGGAGCACTCTCGGCACCCGGTTGGTCGCGTCAGTTCCTTCGGTGAAGCGGGCGGTGCTCACCCGTCAACCGTATCTGGCAGGCCAGACCGAGGCCGCGAGCCCATGTTACTACCGACTGTGATCGCCGCTCGCACGCTGTGTTCGTAACACGATCGGGGCGACTTGGTCGCTGTGGGCTGCGCGAGGTGGGGTCGACCTGGCAGCCTCCCTGGGCGACAGCGCGTGGCGATTCGATACGCACCGTCATCACCAAACATCGCAGGGAAAGGTGAGTTCCACCGTGGACAGGGCGAGGACGGACCGGGGCCGCGTGTCGCGGCTGGTCGCCCGCATCCTGTTCGTACTCGGTGGGGCCATCGTGGCGACCGCCGTCGGCTGGCTGATCTCGTCGGCCACCGCGTCGGCGGACACCCTGCCCGACCTCACCGTGCCCGGCACCCATGCCGCGCCGGTGGCCAGCACGGTGACCGGCGTACTCACCGCCGTCGACGTGCCCACCATCCCCCCGCCACCGGCCGTGACCGGTGCGCTGAGCGGCGCTGTGACGCAACTCGGCGCACCGGTTACCGCCGCCGGGCGGGACATACCGGTGACCCCACTGGCCGCGACGCCAGCGAAGCCGACCCAGGTGCCGCCCCCGGCGCCTGGCACGGCTGGCCAGTCCGGTCCCGCGATCGGCCAGGCCGCCGCCCGGCCGATGACCACCGTGACGACCGTCGCCCCGATCCCGCCTGGTCCGGCGACGGTCGTCCGGTCGGTGCCCCGTGCGGTCGGCGCTGTCGGTGTGCTGGCGCCGCCAGTCGTGCCGATGCCCGCCGCACCCTGGTCCCCCGGCACGGTGCCCGCCGCGCCCGGCGGCACCGTCGGCGGCGCACCGGGTGGCACCGGCATCGGTGTCGCCGACGCGGCAGGCCGACTGCCGGTGCCCGGCGTAGGCGTCGTGCGCGTCGCTCCCACGAACGTCCCGCAGGGCAACGGCACCGCCGGCAAGCAGCCCGGCAGCACGCCCGACTGAGCCTGATCCCGCACGGCCGCAGGACCGGTGGGTCCGCGGCTGTCCTGGCGCGCGTTCGTGCGCGCGCCCTTTGTTCCCAACCAATCTGGGTGGCCGGCACCCCCCGTCGTCCCCGTCGGCCACCCGCCCCGCAAGGGAAACGGAAGGAGTTTTCATGCCAACCTGGGCACAGCGTGGGCTACAGACCGCGCTGGTCACCGGGGGTTTGCTGATGCTCGGCACGAGCATCGCCTCGGCCAGCGAGAACGTGAACCCGGACCGCCCGGCGTCGCCGATCGACGGCGGCCTCGACGCGCCGCTGCACAACGACACCGCTCCCGCCGGCGACACACTCGCCGGCGACCTCACCGCACCAGCAACCCTCACCGCACCAGCAACCGAGGAGGCCCATGCACTCGACACCCAGCACGCCACGACCCAGGCAGCACCGAGCGGTGTGGCCACCACCGAGCTCGGCCAGGTCGAGCACGTGATCGACGCCGGGCTGGCCGGCGGCGGGGTCGACGGCACCGCGACCCGAACAGGGGGCGACGTGACACCGTCCAGCGAGTGGGGAGTGCTGTCCGGCGACCTACTGGCGCCGGCCGACCCGACGCTGTTCCGCGTGCCGCTGTCGGTGGTCGGCAGGGCCATCGAGCACAACGCGCCGGCGGCACCCGCGACCGAAGAGGAGACCCAGCCACAGTTCGGCCCGACCGACGCGGCTGACTCTTTGCTGGGCGCCACCCAGGTTCCGGCCATCGGCCACCTGTTCACCGTGCCGAACCTGCGCAATGTCAGGCTGGGCGCACCACTGTCCACACTGGACCAGACGCAGCAGTTCCCGGCAATCGGCCGGCTCGGCATGCCGGAACTCGGCGCCACCCAACAGTTCCCGGTGGTCGGCGGCTTCTCGGACATCACGAGGCAACTCCCCGTCATCAACGACGGTTTCCTGCTGCCGGCGCAGCGCGCCCAGTCGCGCCCCGCGATCCGCCCGGTCACCCCGGCCCAGCCGCGTCCGAGCGCGCAGGACATGGCGGTCACCCCGGCCGGGCGCTACCAGCCGATGACCGGAAACCTGCCGGCCGTCGGCCAGTTGGCCGCCCCCGGCGTGCCGGCGTTGCCGACCGCGGGCCTAGCCGGACTCCCGACCGCCGGTGTGCCAGCACTGCCGACCGCGGGCCTACCCGCACTGCCGACCGCCGGTGTGCCAGCACTGCCGACCGCCGGTGTGCCGGCGTTGCCGCGCGCTTCGGCACCCTCGTTGCCGGCGGGCGCCCCGCCGGTCTCGGCGAACGTGCCCACGGTGAGCAGGCCATCGCTGCCGGCGGTCGGCCAGCCCAACATCGCATTGCCCAACGCGTCGCTGCCGGCCACGGGTGCGCTGCCGGCCACGGGTGCGCTGCCGCTGGGCGCCGCACCGCTCTCGGCGAACGTGCCGGCGGCGCGACGGCCGTCGGTACAGGCCCAGCCGGCCGCCGGCCTGCCCGGCCTACCCGCACTGCCAGCACTGCCAGCACTGCCCACGCAGGCTGTCCCATCGCTGCCGACCGCTGGTGTGCCAGCACTTCCCCGCGTGTCAGTGCCCATGCTCCCCAACGTCGGTGTGCCTGCGGCTGGTGCCGGGCCCGTCTCGGCGATGAGCCAGCAGTCGGCACCGTCGCTGCCCGGCCTGCCGTCGCTGCCGGACCTGCCCCCCGTCCCGACCCTGCCGGCGATGCCGCCGTTGCCGGCCCGGCCCACCACCCACGCTGTACCCGCGTCGCTGCCCGGCCTGCCGAACGTGCCGACCCCGGCCCTCAGCGGCCCTTCGGTGCCCGCGCTCCCGAGTCTGCCGGCCTTCCCGAGCCTGCCGGCCCAGGGTGCCCTGCCCTCGCTGTTCACTCCCGCCGTTTCGTCCACTCAGGACCTGCCGGCCGGTAGTGCGCAGCAGCTTATGGCGCAACTGCGCGACCTGATCAGTGACCTGGAGAACTCGGCGTCCGGCGCACCCACCCGGATGCACCCGATGCAGGAGCCGCCCGCGCTGTAACCGCGTGGGCAACGGAAATCGGGGCCAGGACAACGCTGTCCTGGCCCCGATTCACCTGGCCACCGTGTGGTCGTCGCGCAGGCCCCCGCGCCTCAGCTCGTCGAACGTTTCGAAGACCTTCTCCGCGTAGCCGAGGGCTTCCGCCGCGTACGTACACATCTGCCGCTCGTAGTCCGCGAGGGCGGGGATCGACCAGCTTGCGGCACAACAGTTCGCCGTCGATGAAGGCCATGTTCGCGCCGAGACCACCGGGCGGTGCCGGGTGCGCGGCATCACCCAGCAGGGTGACCGCGCGAGTGGGCCACGGACGGACCGGATCGGAGATCTTCAACGCACCGGTCCCGCTGTTGCCGGCGTCGGCCTCGTCGAACAGCGCCCGCACGTCCGGGTGCCAGTCCTTGACCAGATCCTTGAGCAGCGCGAGGCCGGCCACCGGGTCGCCTTCCAGTTCGCGCATGTCGCCGGCGTACTCACCGGGGATCAGCATGACCCAGCGCAGGTAGCTGCGGGTGTCCGGCTGGTGACCTGGCAAGCTGTTGCGGCGTTCCCGTCGTGACGAGGTGTTGCAGGCCGCGCTCGGCCTGCTGGACGAGGTGGGCCTCGACGCGCTGACCACCCGACGGCTCGGGGTGCGGCCAGGCGCGCTCTACCGGCATTTCGACAGCGAGCAGGCGCTGCTCAACGCTATGGTCGACGCGGTGGTGAGCGGCGGGTCCGGCGACGGACCGCCGCGGCCGGCCGATGGCACCTGGGACGAGCAGATCCGGACGATCGCGACCGGAGCCAGGGCGGCCATGCTGACCCATCGCGACGGCGCTCGACTGGGGTCACCTACCTGGTGCCCGGTCCGGGTGCCGAGCCGGGCAAGGCGCAGCTCGCCTGGGAACGGGTGCTGGCCATCCTGCAATCGGCAGGTCTGCCGGACGCGGGCGCGATGATGGCGATCGACACGGTCTCGCCTACGTCAACGGGTTCACGATGGAAGAACAGGCACGGGACGACTTCCCGCAGCCGGCGGCGCGCCGAGCGGCACGCGACCAGGGCTTCGCGATGGGCCTCGACCTGATCATCACCGGCATCCGCGAAACCGCGCGAACTAGCGCTTAACTCGCACGACAGCGGCGCACGGCCGATGCGAAGGTGCGGATCATGACCACTCAAGTGCGCACCACCGCCGGCACGGTCCAAGGAGAGTGGGCAGACGGGGTAGCCACCTTCCGTGGCGTTCCCTTCGCCGCGCCACCGGTCGGGCCGCACCGATTCGCCGCCCCCGCCCCGCCGGTGCCGTGGAACGGGGTCCGCGACGCCACCGCGTTCGGCCCGCCGCCGCCACAGCCGGGCCGCCGGACCGACGGCGACGACTGGCTGAACCTCGCCGTCTGGACTCCAATCCCAGGCCGGACCGGACTACCGGTCATCGTGTGGATCAGCGGTGGTGGCTACCTCAACTGCGACACGGCCAATCCACACCTCGACGGCACCACGCTGGCCGGCGCGGGCGCGGTCGTGGTCAGCGCCAACTACCGAAGCGGGTTCGAAGGCTTCGCCCGCATCGACGGCGCACCCGACAACCGTGGGCTGCTCGATCAGATCGCCGCCCTGCGCTGGGTCCGTGACAACATCACCGCATTCGGCGGCGACCCGGCGAACGTCACAGTGTTCGGCCAGTCCGCGGGGGCCAACTCGATCGCCGCACTGCTGGCGATGCCGGCGGTGACGGGGCTGTTCCGCCGCGCCATCCTGCAGAGCATTCCGGGGACCTACTTCGCGCCTGATCTCGCCAC
>DATBDL010000043.1:0-8586 GCA_036269975.1 Pseudonocardiaceae bacterium
AGTTCGCCATCTTCATGCCCACCGCGGAGTCCTTCCGCCAGATGCGCGTCAACTCGGCCGCCCAGGACCTCCAGGCCGCACACCCGAAGCTGGACCCCGACGACAACGGGTTGGAGCGCTTCATCACGGCCACCCGGCGGCAGAACTTCATGTATCCGCCGCGTGACGTGCGTACCCTGCCGTTGATCGAATTCACCTGAGTCGACGTTCATGGTCCGGCCGCCGCGGTCACGTGGCGGCCGGACTCGTTGTTCTTCGGCCGGCCAGCAAAGTGACCCCGATCAGGGCCAGCACCCCGACCTCGAACAGCAGGCTCAGCGGGGCCTGTGGTGCTGGTTCCAGGCCGCGTTCTGTGAATCCGAACAGGCCGACGGTCCTGGACGCCAGGAAGCCGGCCAGTGCGCCCGCTGCCAGGCCGGCCGCCAGCAGTCGCAGTACCGGCGAGTCGGACACCACCAGCAGCACCGCGACCGCGAACGAACCCGCGCCCTGTACCAGGAACGACGGGCCGACTACGTGGATCGCCTGGTATCCGTTCAGATACAGGTCCGTGTGCACCCAACCGGTGCCGGCAAGACAGGCCGCCGCTGCCAGGCGTACGAACAGATCCCCCCTCACGCCAGCCGCCGATCCTTGATCGCGAGGCCCTCGGTTCCGCCGACGTAGCCGACCTCGCGGATGCCCAACGCGGCATGCAGTTGACCCGCCGGCAGCGTCACCGGTGTCGGGGCGGGGCCCTGGCCCGGCTTGGGCAGCGGATAGGCGGTCGTCGTCGCGCTGAAGAACGTCACGTTGCCTTCGGTCTTCGTGAAGAGCTGGTGTACGTGGCCGTTCAGGCACGTGACGGACGCGAACCGCTTCAGGTAGCTCAGCGCCTGGACGGAATCGTCGGTGCTCCAGCCCCATTTCGGATACATCGCGAACAGTGGGATGTGGCTGAACACCACGATCGGCGTGTCGCTGGACAGGCCGGCCACGTCCTTGCGCACCCACTCCAGTTGGTCGGTGCCCAGGTGGCCCATGGCTTCCAGGCCCAGCGTGTTGACCAGGCTGACGAAGTGCACGCCGTGCAGGTCGAAGCTGTACCAACCGGCGCCCTGCGTGCCCCTGCCGAAGAACTGGCGGTACTTCGCGCCGTGATCGTCCACGCCGTCGTGTTCGCCCGGCACCGTGTAGACCTGGTCGGTGTGCAGGCCGCCGAGCATCTGCTTGACCTGGTCGAACTGGTCCGCTGTGGACAGATGGGTGAGGTCGCCGGTGTGCATGACGAACGCCGGCCGGTACGGCAGCGCGTTGACCTGTCCGATCGCCTCCGCGAACGACTGTTCCACCATCGTGTTGGCCGGACCGGTGAAACCGATGTGGCTGTCACTGATCTGCACGAACCGGACCGCGTGCGGATCGTCGGCCGCCGCGATCGGCGTTCCCCTGTCGCCGATCTGGCTGATCACCTCGCCACCGACGATCGTCAGTACCACCGCGCTGCCGAACCACGCCGTGTGCCGCAGCAGTTGCCGGCGGGTCATGCCGTGTTCCTGTGCCTCCGTCATGGCGTGACCACCACCGTCGCGGTCATGAACGGGTGGATCGTGCACAGGTAGTCGTACGTGCCCGGCTTGGTGAACGTGAATTTGTAGCTGGCGCCGGTGTCCAGTGCCTGCGATCCGAACGAGCTGTCCTTGGCGGTCACCGTGTGCGCGTCCTGGTCCAGGTTGGTCCACGTCACCGTCGTCCCGACCTTGACCGTGATCGCGGCGGGGCTGAACGCGAATCCCTTGATGGAGACCGAACTGCTCGCGACGGGAGCGGCGGCGGGGGCGGGGGCGGGGGCGGGGGCGCTGCTGGTGTCCGGCATGGACATCGACGGTGCCATCGACGGTGCCATCGACGGTGTGCTCGACCCTCCGCCGCCGTTCGCGGTGGTGGTCGACGGGCCGCAGGCGGCGAGACCGGCCAGCGTCACCGTGGCCGACAGCGCGAGCAACAGCCTGGCCGCACGGTTGTTCAGTGCCATCATGCTCATCTCCGTGTCGGGGCACCGCCCGATGCGGGCCCTCATCCACGGATACGGCGGCGGGTTACGCGTTGGGCGTGAAAACCTGCACCACGCCACCGGTTTCCCGGACCGCGATGTCCGGCAGCGGCGCGAGCGGGATCGGCAATCGGTGCTGTACAACGGCTCCGGTCAGCGCGAAAGAGGCGCCGTGGCACGGGCAGTCGAGCTGGTCGGCCGGCCTGTTCAGGCTCAGCTTGCAGCCGAGGTGCGTGCAGATCCCGGACACAGCGGCGACTTTCCCGTTGGTACGCCGAATGAATCCGACGACGGTACCGGTGTCGAACCGCACGACGCCACCTTCGGGCAGGTCGGTGCTGACCGCGACGGTGCGCCAGGTGGCGTGATCCGGTTCGAGGTCGCTCTGGTTCACCGGGGACGCCGCTGTGGCCGCGCCGGTCAGGACGTGGTCGAGGCCGACGCCGACGCCGAGCGCGGCGGCCGCCGTGGCGGCGAGTTGGACGAACCGCCGGCGCCGGGTCGTGGCCGGCGCCGGCGGCGCTGGGTCGGCTGCGAACTCGGAACTGAGGCGCTGGTGCAAGGAGGTCACGAACTCCTCGCGCACAGAGCCGGCACCGAGCCGCGCCGACCGCAGCAGGATGGCCGTACGCAGCTCGGCATCCGACTCCGGATCGATCCGCGCCCGGCCAATGCGCCGCTGTCGCAACACCCGCTCGACAAATCGCTGTCGCGATACCTTCTCGACAAATCGCCCGATGCGCGACATGGTCAGACTCCGATCCGCTCCGCGACCTTGGCCGCGGCACGCAGTGCGCGGTGCTGGAGCACCTTGGCATTGCCCACCGTGACGTTCATCGCGGCCGCCGCCTCCTTCAATGTCAGGCCGTCGAGAAATCGCAGGCGCAGGATCGCCCGGTAGTTCGGCTGCAGATCCGCCAGGATCCGGTCCGCCTCGGCCGTCCGGTCGCGGCTGGTGTCGGTCTCCGGGAGTGCCGGATCGAACAGCTCGTCATCCAACGTGGTCAGTTCACGACCGAGCGTGCGCCGCCAGTGGTCGGCCAGCACCGTCCGTGCGGTCGCCACCAGGTAAGAGCGCACCTCACGGATGGTGGCCGACGTCCGCAACGGCCGCAGCGCGGCCAGGAACACCTCGGTGGTCAGGTCTTCCGCATCCGGGCGGCTGCCGACCTTGCTGAACAGCAGCCCGTAGACCCAGCCCACGTTGTCCCGATAGATCGCCTCCCAGTTCGGGTACACCCCCGCACCACCCACTACCCGTAGACGCGGCGGCCCAGCCGTTGCACCCGTTCTGTCCCGTGCTGGTTCATCATCGCCATCGTCACCAGTCTTGCGTCGGACACGCACACAGTTCTATACGGACGAGGGTTACAGCACGTTTGGTCAGACGCTCTTCAGCACTCGGATTCGGTCGTCGAAGGCGCGCTGGGCCAGGGCGGACGTCGGCGCGAAGCGGTCGAAGCCGTGGGGGGCGCCGGTGTGCAGGTGGAACTCGACCTGGACCTGGGCGCGGGACAGCTTCTGGGCGTAGGCGATGTCCTCGTCACGGAAGATGTCCAGGTCACCGACCTCGATGTAGGCCGGTGGGAGGCCGGCGCAGTCGGTGAGGCGGGCTGGTGCCGCGATCGGCGACACGTCGTCGCCGCCGATGTTCTCGTCCAGTAGGGCATGCCAGCCGGTGTAGTTGTCGTCGTAGGTCCAGGTGGCGAAGTCGGCCAGTGCCGGCTGTGGGTCGGCTCTGTCGTCCAGCATCGGGTAGATCAGCACCTGGTGGGCGATCGCGATTCCGTTGTCCCGAGCCAGGATCGAGACGCCGGCCATGATCCCGCCGCCCGCGCTGTCCCCCATCAGCACGATCCTGGCCGGGTCGACGCCCAACTCGGCGGCGTGCTCGATCAGCCAGCGCAGCGCGGCGAAGGTGTCCCGCATCGGCGTTGTGCCCTTGACCTCGGGGGCCCGCCGGTACTCCACGGACAGGAACGGGATTCCGGTCCGCTCGACGTACCACGCGACCCATGCGTTGTAGTAGTCGACGTTGGCGAGAATCATGCCGCCGCCGTGCGCGTAGACGACCGCGGAACCCGGACTGCTGTCGGCCTTGGCGTACCAGCGCACCTCGATGCCGGTGCCGTCGTCCGCGATGGCCTCGAACGACGTCGTCCGGACGTTCGGTGCTGGCGGCACGAACTTGTCCAGGTACGTCAACGTGATGTCGGCGTTGTCCCGCTGCGCCTGCACGTCGTCCAGCGCCGGGACCTTCACCTCGCCGATCGCCTCGGCGAACGCGACGACGACAGCTTCGATCTCCGGGTCCAGCGCGTAGGTCATACCGTGATCCTAGGGCTGACCCACCGGTGCGACGGAGGGTCGATTCGATGAAACTACAGTTCGGCTCGTGACAGCCCCGGTGCGGTGGACGAGGCGGACCGCGTGGCGCCGGGTGCTGATCGGGGTCGGGGTGCTGGTCGTGCTGAGCGTCGTGCCGACCGTGTGGGAGCGGGCCGTCGCGGGACCCTATCTGCGGGACGTTTCGGACGTGCCGCAGTTGCGGGTGGCACTGGTGTTCGGCGCGTTGGTCGACGGTGATCGGCCGTCGACCTTTCTGGCGAGCCGGCTGGACACGGCGGTGGCACTGTATTCACGGCACGTGGTCGACCAGATTCTGGTCAGCGGGAATGACGACCGGCACGGGTACGACGAGCCGGACGTGATGCGGAACTACCTGGTGGCGCACGGTGTGCCGGCGGACCGGATCATGGTCGACCATGCCGGTTACGACACTTGGGACACGTGTGTGCGGGCTCGTCGAGTGTTCGGTGTCTCGCAGGCCGTTCTGGTGACGCAGGCATTTCATGTCGCACGGGCGGTCGCATTGTGCCGGGCCAATGGCGTTTTCGGATACGGAGTCGGAATCGGCTCGGCGTCGATCGGTCTCGGCTCTACGATGTACGGATATGTGCGCGAATATTTCGCCGCGGCCAAGGCTATGTGGGACGCGTTGACCTAGTCGTGTGTCTGAGGCTCATCGCTTGGGCCAGTGCCACGACGGGCTGTCGAGCATGCCCTGGCCGACGACGATCGTCTCGCCGAACTGCTTCGTCAGTTCGATCGCGCCAAGGTCGTTTCCCAGTTCGTTCGCCGCCGCTGTCAGTGCTCGGATCAGCGTGGCCGAGTGGGACACCACCACGAGTTGGGTTCTGGTGGCGGCGGTCGTGATCAGGGCGGCAAGTGGCGGCAGCAGGTCCGGGTGCAGGCTCGTCTCCGGCTCGTTGAGCACCAGCAGTTCCGGTGGTCTCGGTGTCAGCAGCGCGGCCACCCACAGCAGATAGCGCAGCGTGCCGTCGGACAGTTCGGCAGCGGCCAGTGGGCGCAGCAAACCGTGTTGGTGGAACCGGAGTTCGAAGCGGCCGTCCGCGTTCTCGACCCTGACTCGGGAGCCGGGGAACGCGTTGTCGACGGCCTTGGCCAGGCCGTCGTTGTCGCCTATTTCACGAATGGTCTGCAGCGCGGCCGCGAGATCGGCGCCGTCGTTGCCCAGGATCGGGGTTCTGGTGCCGATTCGGCTGCCACGGGCCGGTGCACGGGCGTCGGTACGGAACTGGTCGTAGAAGCGCCATGACCGGATTCGCTCCCGGATCAGCATCAACTCCGGGACCATGAACTCGCTCAGCATACTGTCGGTGAGACCGATCTGGTGTCCTTCCGGCAGCCATTTCCCCAGCTCGTCGCGGGTGCGGACGACGCCGTTGTGGCGGTCTGCCATGAGCGCGGCCGGGCGTAGCACCGGGCCGGTCCACACGCATTCGCGTTTGATCTCGGGGTCGAGCCCGAACTCGGACTCTCTGTCGGGCCTCGGCAGGCCGAGGTCGATCGCGTAGCCGAACTCGTCGCCGGCGAAACCCAGGCGTAGGGCCACGGGTTTCGTGCGGACCGTGCCCTGGACCCGTTGCCCATGGCGGGTGCCGTTCTCGGGGCCGGCCCAGAGCGTGGAGGGCAGGCCGCCCTCGTAGGCCAACGCGGCGACCGCGCCGTTGCGGGAGTTGTCGGCGAGCAGGCGCAGCGCGCGGTACAGGCTGGACTTGCCGGTGCCGTTCGCGCCGGTCACCACGGTCAGCGGCCGCAGCGGCAGCACGACGTTGCGCAGCGACCGGTAGTTCTCGACGGCCAGGGTGGTCAGCACGGTTCGAGACTAAAGTCCGACTGTGACAACGAGCGAACTGCGGAGCGCGCAGTGGTACGGCGGTGACGGCCGCAACGCCTACATCCACCGTGCGTGGATGCGGCGTGGCGCGCCTGCGGACGCGTTCGCGGGCCGACCGCAGATCGCGATCGCGAACACCGCGTCCGACCTCACGCCCTGCAACGCGCACCTCGACGAGGTCGCGGCGGCCGTGCGGGACGGCGTGCACGAGGCCGGTGGCGTGCCGCTGAACCTGCCGGTCGTGTCGCTCGGTGAGACACAGGTCCGGCCGACCGCGATGCTGTGGCGCAACATGGCGGCGATGGCGACCGAGGAGATGCTGCGCGCCAACCCGATCGACGCCGTCGTGCTGCTCGGCGGCTGTGACAAGACGATCCCGTCGCTGCTGATGGCGGCCGCGTCGGTCGACCTCCCCACCGTCTGCGTGCCGGGCGGGCCGATGCTGACCGGCACGTTCCGCGGCCAGGCGCTCGGGTGCGGGACGGACGTGTGGCGGCTGTCCGAGGAGGTGCGGGCGGGGACGCTGTCCCAGGAGCAGTTCATGAGCTCCGCGTCGGCCATGATCCGCAGCAAAGGCCACTGCAACACGATGGGCACCGCGTCGACGATGGCGCTGGTCGCCGAGGCGCTCGGCACGATCGTCCCCGGCACGGCCGGCATCCCGGCACCCGACAGCCGACTGCTGGAGGCCGCGCACGGCACCGGGCGGCTCGCGGTGGAGCTGGTCGGCCGGGATCGGCGGCTGAGCACGTTCGTGACGCGGGCGTCGTTCCACAACGCGATCGTGGCGCTGGCCGCGGTCGGCGGCTCGACGAACGCGGTGGTGCATCTGCTGGCGATCGCGGGCCGGCTGGGTGTCGAGCTCACGCTGGACGATTTCGACCGGATCGGGTCCGCGGTGCCGCTGCTGGTCGACCTGCAACCGGCCGGCCGGTTCCTGATGGAGGACTTCCATCGGGCCGGCGGATTGCTCGCGGTGTTGCGCGAGGTGCGTGACCTGCTCGATCCGACCGCGCTGACGGTCACCGGGCGGCCGCTGGTGTCGTATCTGGACGACGTGTCGATCTGGGATTCCTCGGTCATCCGGTCGCGGTCGGAGCCGTTGCGGGCCGAAGCGGGCATCGCCGTGTTGCGAGGCAATCTGGCGCCGGACGGGGCGATCGTCAAACCGGCGGCGGCATCGCCACACCTGCTGCGGCATCGCGGTCGGGCCGTGGTGTTCGACAACATCGAGGACTTCCACGCCCGGATCGACGATCCCGCGCTGGACGTCGACGCCGACTCGGTCCTCGTACTGCGCGGCTGCGGCCCGAAGGGATATCCGGGGATGCCTGAGGTGTCCAACCTGCCGCTGCCGAAGAAACTGCTGGCCAAGGGCGTACGTGACATGGTCCGGGTGTGCGACGGCCGGATGAGCGGCACGGCCTACGGCACGGTCGTGCTACACGTGGCCCCGGAGGCGGCCGCCGGCGGCCCGCTGGCCCTGGTACGCACCGGCGACTTCGTGATACTGGACGTCGAAGCGCGACGACTGGACGTCGACGCGGATCTGACCGGCAGGACACCCAACCAGGCGACCGTCGACGGGTACGCGAATCCGCGCCGTGGCTGGGAACGGCTGTATGTGGACCACGTCCAGCAGGCCGACACCGGCGCCGACCTGGATTTCCTGATCGGCGCCAGCGGATCGGACGTGAGCCGCGAATCGCACTAGCGGAAACGCCGGCCTGATCTGGTGCTGACTGTCCGATGTGGATGGCGGCTACCATGCATGGCGTGCATATCGAGAACGTGGACTTCAACCTGCTCAAGGCGCTCGGCGTGTTGCTCGAGGAGCGGCACGTGTCGCGGGCGGCGGAACGGTTTCACCTGAGCCAGTCGGCGATGAGCCGGACGCTGGCGCGGTTGCGGGACACGTTCGGTGACGAGCTGCTCGTCCGCACCGCCAACGGCTACGAGCTGACGCCGAGAGCGAGGGCGATCCAGCGGGAGTTGCGTTTGCTGTTGCCGCGCCTGCATTCGCTGGTGCGCGGCGGGGACTTCGAGCCCGGTGTCGCCACCGACACGGTGCGGGTCTGTTGTACCGACTACATCACGACCGTGCTGTGGCCCCGGCTGTTTCAGCGGGTCTTTCGACAGGCACCGAACCTGTCGCTGACCGTGGAACCGCTCAGCCCGCACACGTACGACGACATCGAGCACGGGCGGGTGGATCTCGCGTTCTCGCCGGTCCGGCCGCCGACGCCGCTGAACTGGCGGACGCTGTTCCACGAGGACTTCGTCTGCGTCCTCGCGGCCGACCATCCGGTCCGCAGGCGACGGCTCACGCTGGACGATCTCGGGAGCTTCCCGC
>DATBDL010000044.1:0-12399 GCA_036269975.1 Pseudonocardiaceae bacterium
CCGCGGAGCCGTGCGGGCCTATTTCGGCCTGTGCCAGGTACCGGGGTGGTTGCGTCGTCCGGTATTGCACCACCTCTACATTCGGATAGTCGGTTCCCGAGTCGACCACCCCGATGTGCCCGTTGACGGGCAGAATCGCCAGGTGGGCGTAGACCGGGTATCCGGGTAGCACGCTGTTCATGCCGCTGACGTCCACGTACAGTTCGCTCTGGCCGGCCGGACGCAGTGTGTGTACCCATGCCTGGTTGTAACAGGTCGAGCAGATCGGCCGTGCCGGTACCACCTGTGGAGTGCAGGCGCCGGTTCTGGCACAGAGATTCGGATCGACTGGCTTTGTGCTGGGGGTAACCGTGAACGAGACCTCACCGGTATCCGTGTCCCAGGCCACGGTCATCCGGTAGCTGGCATCCGGATCGGTCGAGAAACCCCGGTCGTCGCCCAACAGGAAACCCAACGCCGCGGATTTTGTCGGGATGAAGAAGCGGGCGATGATGATGCCGTAACCGGGTACCTTCGGGCCCTTGGCGAAGATACGTTGCGAGCCGGCAGGTGTCTTGCCGAAATACGTGGACCGCGCCTTGTTGTACTCACGGGTGGCCGCGGCGGTCTGCGTGTTGGTATTCATGGTCTGGACTTCGTTGCATTCCGCCTGGGTGTAGCACTGCGGTCCGTCCTGGCCCACGGTGATCATGCGGCCGGTCGGGTCGCTGTTGGTGACGGGGTTGTCCCCGGCGTAGGTGTAGCCGTTGAGGGTCTGCGGCTGGGTCGGGTGGAGTTCCGGGTCGACCGAGATGAACCTGCCCGTTGTCGCGTCGTACTGACGTGCGCCGATGTCGGTCAGGCCCGTGTTGCCGTCCACCGGGTCACCGAGGAAGCTGCGCTGGTCGGGCCACGTACCCGGACCGGTCGCGCCGCCACCGGTCGTGGTGGTCTGGCCGATCTGGTTGCCGTACGGGTCGAACGTGCGGCGGGACACCGCACCCGACATCGGGTCGTACGTGACCGCCATCGTGCTGTGCTGGTCGCCGTCGACGTAGACCGGGCCGGCCGATCCGACCTGGATCGCGATGGTCTGTCCGTTGACGCTGATGTACCGCGTTCCGGTGACGGCCCTGGTCGACGTGGAGTACGCCAGCTGTTCGTTCGGCAGGTAGAGCGTTGCCGAGCCGGGATCGGTCTGTAGCAACACGTTGCCGTCGGTGTCGTAGACGTAGCTGGTGGTGCCGTGCGACGTGGCGTCGCCGGCAAGGCGATTCTCGGTGTCCCAGGTGAGCGCCTGGTCGCCGATGGCGGTCGTGTTGCCTGTCGCGTCGTAGCCGTACTTCGTGGTCGTCGTACCTGCTGGGCCGGTAGTCGTCGCGCTGGTCAACGTGTCGGCCTGCGTGGCGCCCTTGGCCGGATAGGCGTAGGCGGTGGTCGTGTCGCCGCCGGGTGCGGTGGTGACGGCGTGGCGCACCTGGCTGGTGCGCAGGCCGGTCGGGTCGAACGTCCACGATTCCCAGAACGGGTTCGGGCCGCCGATCGTCGCGGTGCTCGGGGTCGCCGCGCAGTTGGTGTTGGCTGTCCACACCGACGTGAGGCGGTCCAGTGCGTCGTAGCCGTCGCACTGGGTCTCTGTCGGTGCGCCGGCTGAGCCCTCGACGTCGCTGCTGCCGGTGGGATTGCCGGACTGGTCGTAGGTGTAGGTGGTGTCGTCCAGTTGTGGGGTCGGGGTCTGGGCCGAGAAGTTCACGCCGGTGACGCGGCGGGTCTGCGGGTCGCGGTCGTACGTCAGCCATGCCGCCGTGTTCAGCGTGCCCAGGTCGTACTGGGCCGGCTCGCCGAACGGGGTGTACGTCGCGCCACTCAGATACGAGATGTCGCCTCGGCTGGTGATCTGGTTGCCAAGGCTGTCGTAGCCGATGGCGATGCTGTTGGCGTCGAGGCCGCCGCCCGCCGCCGGTGTGACCGACGCCAGCAGGTTCGTCGTCGTGTAGCCGTACGACGTCGTGAACGTCGTGCCGCCGAAGCCGGGCACACCCGTCGGCACCTGGATGATGTCGTTCATCGCGTTGCCGGCGCCGTCGTAGTGGCTCACGCCGATCAGGAACTGGCCCTGCGCCGTGTCCCGCGTCGAGTACGACAGCTTGCCCGGCTGGACCGTGTCGTACACCCAGGACGCCAGTTCCGGGCCGCTCGGCGACCCCTGGTACTCGTTCGTCTTGCGGTTGAGGTCGTCGTAGGTGTAGGCGATGGTCTGGCCGCGTGCGTCGGTCGACGACGTGAGGTTGCCGGCCGGGTCGTAGGCGTACGTCGTGTTCCCGCTGTCCGGGTCGGTCGCGGATGTCTTCCGCCCCAACATGTTGTAGCCGTAGCGCCAGACGTTGCCGTCCGCGTCGGTGATCTGGCTCGGCTGGCCGAGCGCCGTGAACTGGTCGGTCGTCGACGTGTACGTACCGCCGGCCACGACGCTGCCGGTGATCGTCGGGGACGCCGTGTACTGGCGGGTCCCGATCGTGCGGCCGAGCGCGTCGGTGACCGTCGTCGTGGTCACGCCGCCCTGCGGGGGCACGGTCGTGGTGCTGTCGCCGCTGTAGACGGTCTGCGTGTGGTACGTCGGTGTCGTGCCGTCGTACTCGGTGGCCATGACCGCGCGGCCGGTACCGTCGTGGGTGGTGATCGTGCGATCGGCGACCTCGTCGTCGGCGACCGTGATCAGGGTCGTGGCCGGGGCGCCGTCGGTGTAGTAGCGGTTGTTGGTGCGGCTCACCCAGCCGTGTGAGTCGTAGACGGAATCCGTGACCGTGCGGCCGCCGCCCTCCGAGTTCGCCTGGGTCTGGAGCTGCTGGCCCAAGCTGTCGTACAGCGCGATCGACGTCGTGTAGTCGGTGCCGGTGCCGGTGTCGACGAGGGTGTTCGTGGTCACGGCCTCGGGTCCGTTGCCCCGCAACAGGTAGCCGTACGTCATGGACGGCTGGTCGCCCGTTGCCCTGTCGTGGTTGGGCAGCCATTCCGCGGTGAGCCTGCCGATGCTGTCGTAGGCCGCGTCGGTCCGGTGGCCGGCAACGTCCACTGTGGACAGCGCGCTGCCCCGACCTGGGTCGACGGTGACCGACGACGTCTGGTTGAGGGCATTGGTGGCGACCGTTGCGGTGAGACTGCCGCCGTCGGGCGGGCTGTATGCCGTCTTCGTGGTCTTGCCGCGTGCGTCGGCCGCGGCGGTCGGCCGGCCGGAGCTGTCGAACGCGGCCGTCGCCGTCGTCGCGAACGTCAGGTTGCCGTTGGCGTTCGCGGTCGCCGTGTCGGTGCGGGTGGCGTCGCCGGCGCCGGTGATCGTGCCGAGCGCGGTCTGACCGTCGTAGTAGGTGCGGACGTCCCGCAGGATCGGCGACGGCGTGGTGCCGGCGGCCGGGCACGCCTGCTGGGACGTGATCAGCTCGGACGGCAGGTCACGAATCCAGCTCGCGGTGTCGTCCGCGTAGTGCGTCGTGGTGCACACGCTGGGAACGTTGTCACCGGAACTTGTCTTCGCGATCACCCTGCCGGCGCTGTCGTAGCCGAACGTGGTGCTGGCGGTGCGGTCGCCGCCGGCCGCCAGGTCGGTCAGCACGCGGGTCCTCCCGGTCTCGACGATCGTCGCGAGTTGTGCCGGGAGACCGGTGCGGGCGCGCGTCGCCGTCGTCGCGACGGTGGCCGGGTCGGTGATCGTCGAGGACACCCTGGCGCCGCCGTCCCCGTCGAACACCTGGACCTCACGCGCGGAGTCCGCGTACTGGTCGGCGTCCGGCACGCTCTCACCGAGCGAGTCGGTGACGGTCGCGGCGCGGGTACCACCGTTCGGCATCGTGTCACCGTTCATGCCGAGGAAGTACGTGGTCGTGGTCAGCGTCTGGCCGTCGGCGACACTGCCGGTGCGGACCTGGACGGTGCCGTAGCCGCGGAACTGGCCGTACGTGCGGTTGGCCGGCTTGACCAGCTCGTTGTCGTCGTAGTGCCACGCCGGGCCGTTACTGTAGGTGTACGTCGAGATCTGGGTGGGGGACAGCGCGTCCGGGTCCTGGACGTCCACCTCCGTCGTCACGTACTTGTGGAAGTAGTCCAGCGTCTGGTTCGTCTGGTAGGGCAGCGTCCAGTAGACCGGGAAGCAGCGCATGGTGTTCTGCGACGGCACGGCGGGCACGTTCGTCGCGGTGCACTGCGGCTGGCTGTACGTGACGTTGATGCGCTCGCCGGTCTCCTGCGTGATGTTGGTGATCCGGTAGCGCGCCATCGCCGGCTCGTTGTTGTAGCCCTCGACGCGGTTGTCCATCAACTGGCCGTCGAACGTGACGGCCGGCAGGGTGATCGACGTGCCGTCGGCCGAGTATCCGGTGCGGGTGATCGAGTTCAGCCACAGCGCGGGATCACCCTGGCTGTTGAACTGCTGGGACAGCGCGTAACTGTCCACTGTGGCGTATCCGGATCCGTTGCGGTACTGGGTGGCGATGGTGGTCAGGCGTTTCGTGGACCAGAAGCTGGGGCTGTGGTTGTTGCACACCGCGCCCTGCGCGCACTGCTGGTCCGGTGGCGCGTCCGGCCACGACTTGGCGTTGGCCACGGTGAACTGGGACGGGTCGCAGGTGATGGTGCCGCTCGGGAAGCAGCGCTCCGCCACCGTGAACAGGACCTGGTCCGGCGCCGGGTTGCCGTAGACGGTGTTGTTCTCGTCGCGCAGGCCGTAGTCGATGCGGCTGAGGTAGCCGCCTCGGGTGTACCGGACGCCGGTGGTGCCGTTGTTCGCGCCGTAGTAGTTGGTCTCCGGCGTGTAGTAGTACATCGTGACGTTGCCGTGCGGGTCCTCGACGTAGTCCAGGTTCCAGCGCCAGACCTGCTGACACGACGACTGGGCGAACCCCGCGCCGCTGTTGCAGGGATCGCCGGGGTGGGCGCCGTAGACCGGCTCGGTCCAGGTCGCGTTCGTCGGCCCGGAACCGGGACCGCCGTCCCGGCCGAAGAAGTACTGCGTGCCGTCGGTCGCGGTGATCTTCCAGTACTGGCCGCTCGGCGCGTTGCCCGCGTCGTGGTCGAGCAGTTCGACCCGGTCGCCGTTGTCGTCGGACGCGTGCCAGGTGTGGGTGGCGTCGTCCTCGACGAGCGAGACCGACGAGCCGTTCAGGCTCATCGTGACGAGTTGGCCGGCCCAGCACTGGTCACCGGTCTGGTCGGCCTTGGGCAGCGTGGTGTCCTCGGAGCAGGTGCGGTAGGTGCGTTCCACGAAACCGGGGTCGTAGTCCCAGCCCTCCCCGACCCAGGAGGTCTGGGTGTTGGCGCCCGCGGTCTCGCCGTCGACGGCCTGCGAGTCGTAGCTCAGCGCGACGTCCGGCGCGACGGCCCCGGACGCGGCCGGCGGGGTGGTGATCGGGTATGCCCAGTTGAAGTCACCGGACGCGCCCGACACCGACCACGCGCCGGAGGGCTTGAGCGTGCTCGCGGTGAATGCCCCGTTCGGCCCGGCGGGGCCGGCGACCGCGGCCAGCACCAGGCCGGACGTCGGCTGGGCGACGGTGGCGCTGACCACGTCCGACCTGGTGTCGTTCGTCGACGGGACCGGTGTCTGGACCTGGCAGGCGCGGACCGTCGGGGTGGTCAGCGCGCACGCCGGCATGGACACCAGCCGCAGCCGTGAGCCCCAGTCGGCGCCGACGGCGTTCCGGAACGCGGAGTAGTTCACGCCGACGGACGCGGTTCCCGGCGTGGCGGGGCTGACCGAGAAGAGGAGACCGGTGACGCCGGCCGCGCGGGCACTGCCCTGGTCGGTGAGGTGGACGCGCTCGGCCCCCGCGACCGCGGCCTGGGCCCTGGTCGCCGTCGGAGTGATCACGATGGGCAGGCTGCCCGCCGTCCGCGCGGCCGGTGGCGCCAGAGTTGCCGTGGCGGCGGCAAGATCGACGGTGGCGTCACCGGCGGCGGGCCACGTGGCGGCGGTCGGTGTCAGCGCCGCCGGTTCTGCCATGGCCGGCAGGGTTTTCATGGGTACGGTGGTGTGCGGGACCTTGGCCACGGCCGGCACCGGCGGGCGTTGGCTCGGCAGTTGGTCGAGCTGGCCGTCCGGCCCAGGACCGGTGGTGGCGCCCATCAGCGACACCCCGAGTACGACGGCGACGACGGGCGCGAACAGGCGCCGCGCCGTCCTGCCGCCCCATCGACCCGGCCACGATGATCTGTGAGTACGCACGCGTCCCCCTCGCTCGATACAGACGTGGCGACACGCTGCCCGGCAGGGCATGGACGATTCATGCATTCCACTTGAATCCCCAGGTGACCAGGCGATTCAAGCGAAATGCATGAGACGTCCATGTTCGGGCGTGGACGGTGTACCCGCCGCGGACCGTGCCGCGGTACCGGTCACGTCACAGGGGGAACTCGCCGTGCACATGTCCATCTTCCGTCGCGTGGTGCGACTGGGCGCGATTGTCGTCGGGATGCTGGTCCTGGCCGGCCTCGTCGCGCCGCTGGCCGACGCCGCCACACCCAGCAACAATCCCACGCCAAGAGCGGTCGGCCACGTGGCCACCAACCTGCCACCGGGGGTCCACCCGGCCAGCCCACCACTCGTGCCGCTGCCACAGTCCGTGCCGGCACCGAAGAAGCCCACACCGGCCCCGATCCCGGCGTCGACCGCGATGGCGCAGGCCCGAGCATCGGGCAAGCCGGTCGCGGTGACCGCCGAGACCACCGACACGACGGACGTGGTGGCCAACCCGAACGGCTCGTTCACGATGCACTCGTCGCTGCTGCCGGTGCGGACACAGCGCGATGGCCAGTGGGTGTCGATCGACCCGACGCTGCACGCCAACGCGGACGGCACGTACTCGCCCGCGGCGACAGCGGACGGCGTGGTGTTCTCCGGCGGCGGCACGACGCCGTTGGTCACGCTGACCCACGGCGCCGACACGCTGTCCCTGTCCTGGCCGGCCGCGCTGCCGACGCCGGCCGTCAGCGGGCCGACCGCGACCTACCGGAACGTCCTGCCCGGCGTCGACCTCCGGTTGACCGCGACCTCGACGGACTACCGCGAGGTCCTCGTCGTGCGTGACGCGACCGCCGCCGCGAACCCGGCGCTGGCCGCCATCCAGCTCACCACGGCCGCACACGGCCTGACCGTGCACACCGACGAGTACGGCCTGCTCACCGCGACCGACGCGCACGGCACCGACGTCTTCCACGGCGCCACACCGGTCATGTGGGACTCCACAGTGGACCCGAGCGCCGGCCCGGCACCGTCGGCCACCGACCCCGGCACCGGCCACGTCAGCCCGCTGACCGTCCACACGGCCGCCACGGCGAACGGCGCGCACGCCATGGTCGGCGGCGGCGGCGCGACATCGACGGCCCAGGTGACGGTCGTGCCGGACCCGGCAGCGCTGGCCGGACCGCACGTCACCTACCCGCTCTACATCGACCCCGAGATGAGCTCCGGCTCGGCGAACTGGGCCGAGGTCACCGGCAACGGCTGGCACTACTACGACCCGGCGCAGTTGGCCCAGGTCGGCCTGTGCACCGGTTGGTCGGGCTGCAACGGCCTGACCGTCGCCCGCAGCTACTTCGAGATGCCGACCGGTCCGCTGGACAACGGCGCGGCGACCGCGACGATCTGGTCCGCCCACTTCTTCCTCGACGAGGTGTGGGCCTCGGCCGGCTGCGGCACGGCGGAACCCGTCCAGATCGACGAGGCGGGCCCGATCAGCGGCGGCACGGTGTGGCCGGGGCCGGACGGTCGAGGGCTGGACACGGTGTCATCGGCCGGCAGCAGCGGTTGCGAGGCCGACATCCCGCCGGCCAACGTCGCGTCGGCGGCGCAGGATGCCGCCAGCGGCCACTGGCCGACCCTGACGCTGGCGATGAAGTCGCCGAACGAGGGTGACAAGTACCAGTGGAAGAAGTTCGTGGTCGGCGCCGGCAGCCCGACCCTGGACATCACCTACAGCTACCCCCCGAACGCCGCCTACGGCCTCGGCGTCGCCAACGCCGTGAACTGCAACGGAACCACGTACGCCCCGGACGGCCCGACCACGCTGGTGGCGGCCGCGACCGACAACAACAACCCGCCGCTGAACCCCGGCCTGACCTTCGAGGTGTCCAACAACAACTTCACCGGCGGCGATGTCACGGGCAACATCAACGGTCCGGTACGAATCGCTTCCGGCACAACGGGTTCCTGGACGGCCCCAGGAAACCTGGCCCCCGGCGACTACCAGTACCGGGTCTCGGTGGACAACGACCCCGGCGCGGGGGACGACCTGTGGGCCGGCGGCAACAACACCCGCACCTACACGACCGGCGCGTTCACCCGACTGGCCGCGCCGACGAGCGCCCCGGTGATCGCGACCGGCCAGTACCCCGGCGGCTCGTGGGGTGAGCCGGCCGACAATCCGGGCAGCTTCGGCTTCAACGCGGCGGGCGCCCCGAACGTCGCCGGTATCACGTGGACACTCGACGGTGCCGGCACCGAATCCGTGCCGGCGACGACGCAGTGCGACTACAACCAGACGTTCACCGGCCCGAACGGTGTCACCGGCGGCTACCTCTCGACCGACGCCACCAGTTTCGCCGCGGTGAACCTGCCGGCCGGTCTGAGCGTCGGTTACCACACCATGTACGCGCGCAGCTTCGACTTCGCGCACAACCTGTCGCCGGAGTCGACCGCGTACACGTTCTACGTCGCCGCGCCGCTCGGTGTCGCGGCGAACGCCTGGCAGGAGGCAGAGAAGACCACGCTGAGCCAACCGGCCGGCCAGAACGACACGGTGGGCACACAGCAGAACTGCTGCGGCGTGTCGTGGTCCGGCGGCGCCCAGGTGCTGTGGGACGGGACGGCGGCCGGCCAGTCGTTGACGATGTCGTTCACGGTGCCGACGTCGATGAACTACGAGATCGCCATCGCGCTGACCACGGCCAACGACTACGGCGTCCTCTCGTTCACAGTCGACGGCACGCCGGTCCGGGTGAACGGCCAGCCCACGTTCGACGCCTACACCGTCCCGGTCGCGACGGCGTTCGCGTCGCTGGGCACCACGTACCTGAAGGCCGGCACGAACACGATCACCGTCACCGCCGTCGGCACCAACCCGAAGACCATCGGCAACCGCTACCAGGCCGGGATCGACGGATTCGAGGTCCAGGCCACCGACCAGCTCGACGCCCAGTCGAGCATGGCTGTCACCGCGGCCGACCTGTCCGGCGCGGTCAAGCCGACGGTCCAGCCGAACGACGGCGTCGTGTACTGGCCCGGCGGCGCCCAGTTGTCCTACCCGGCCACCGCGACGGGCCAGGCGCTGAAGCTGTCGTTCCAGGTCCCGTTCGAGGCCGACTACGGCCTCGGCGTCGGCCTGACACAGAGCTCGAACGCCGGCCAGCTCAAGTTCACAGTGGACGGTTCGCAGGTGCTCGCGAACACCGCCGCCGCCCCGTTCGACGCGTACAACGCGGCGGAACGGTACTACTACCTGCCGTTGGGCGGCGTACACCTGCTCGGGGGCACGCACTCGATCACGATCACGGTGGTCGGCAGGAACGCGGCGTCGGCCGGGTTCGGGTTCGGTGTCGGACAGATCACCGACGCCGAGGTGAGCAACGTGACGGCCGGCAGCTTCAGCCAAGCCATGAACAACCACGGCATCGCCCCCGACCACGCGGTCGGCGGCGCGAACTTCGACGGCGGCAACGTCCTGTCGTCGAACGCGCTGGCGTCGGTCGGCCTCACATCGGGCTCGAAGTTCACCACCGGCGGTGTCACGTTCACGATGCCGACCCTCAACGGCGGCAACGACAACGTGGTCGCCGACGGCCAGACGATTCCGTTGCCGCAGGGCACGGACAGCGCGATCGGCATGCTGGTCGCGTCGACGTGCAACTGGTCGCCCGAGGTGCCGGCCGCGATCACCTACACCGACCACTCCGTCACCAACCCGCTGGTGCCGACCGTGCCGGACTGGATCTACGGCCAGTCGGCGACCGTCACCCTGCCCTACGCCGCCGACGGCAGCGGCAACCCGTTCAACGACCGGCAGGCCCACCTGTACGCGGTGTTCCTGCCGACCGACCCGACGAGGACGGTGCAGTCGATCACCCTCCCGTACACCGGCAGCACCATGGAGCTGTACGGCTGTGGCGGCGGCGACCCGCAGCCGTCCCTGCACGTCTTCGCGATCGCGCCGCGCCCGGTCTCGCCGGCACCGACCGGCGGCGGCACCTGGCTGGGCGCGTGGTCGGCACCGACCGACGCGGCAGCGCTGCCACCCGGCGGCACCCTGGCCGGCCGGACCGTCCGGACCGTCGTACACCCGTCGACCACCGGCAGCGCCGTCCGAATCAGACTGTCCGATGTGGACGCCATGGCACCTGTGACGGTCGACGCGGCCACGGTCGCGGCCCAGGCCGGCACCACCGGCACCGGTCCGGCGGCGCTCGCCGCACCCGTCGCGCTCACGTTCGGCGGCACCGGCGGCGTCACGATCCCGGCCGGCGGTGAGGTGAACAGCGACGCGGTCGCGTTCCCCGCCACGGCGGGCGGTAGCGGCAACCTGCTGGTCAGCCTGCACGTGTCCGTGTCGCCGACGCAGGTCCCGACGCACGGCACCACGACCAACGCCACCTACCTCGGCAGCGGTAACGCCACCACCAACACCGACGGCAGCCCGTTCGGCACCCCGGTGCCCGGCGACTACTTCCTGACCGGTGTTGACGTCGCGTCGACCGCGACCGCGGTCGGCACGATCGCGGTGCTCGGTGACCAGACCAGCGTGGCCGGCGCGAGCGGCGGCCAGTGCGGCGGCGGCACGGCGTACGCGTGCACGTGGGCGGACGACCTCGCGGCCACCGGCGGCAGCAAGGTGCCGGGCAGCATCGTCAACGTCAGCCGTGCCGGCACCCTGCCGCAGGACCAGTGGCGGCTCAACGACGGCAGCGGCACGACGGCGGCCGACCCGATCGGCGGCCACCCGGCGACCGCGGCCGGCGGGGTCACCTGGGGCAGCGGGTGGTCCGGGCAGCAGAACGGCAGTATGAACTTCAACGGCACCAACGGTTCCGTGGCCACGAGCGGTCCGGTGCTCAACACGCAGCAGAGCTTCACGGTGTCGGCGTGGGTGAATCCGCAGAGCCTCGGCACCGCCTACCAGACGTTCGTCGTCCAGCAGGCCGGCACGGCGGGCGGCCTCTACCTGGAGTACGACCCCGGCACGCACGACTGGGCGTTCTCACGGGCCGAGACGGACACCGTGAACCCGACCGTGGACCGCGCGGAGTCCACGTCACCGGCCCAGGCCGGCACGTGGACACAGCTTGTCGGCACGTTCGACGTGGCAACCGGCACGATGTCGCTCTACGTCAACGGCGGGCTCAGTTCCTCCATAGTGGACAACTTCCCGCTCGCGTCGAACGGGCCGCTGGACATCGGGCACGGCTTCTTCAACGGTGCCGCGAACAACTTCGTCAACGGCGGTGTGGCGAACGTCCAGGTGTTCGGCCGGTCCCTGAACCCGCTGGACGTGAACGAGCTGTACGATTCGCAGGGATCGCAGCAGCCGGCGGAGGGCATCGGCGCGCCCAGCGCGTACAACACCGGCATCACCGTGGGTACCTTCAGCGCCGCGCTGGCGACCAGCCCGGCGACCCAGTTGGCGCAGCTCCTGGCCGGCGAGCCGAACCTGCGCACGGTGATCGTGTCGCTGGGCGCGAACGACGTGCTCAACGCCGAGAGCCCGGACCTGATCGTGCAGAACATCGGCACGATCATCCGCCGCAACCGCGCGCTGGGCCTGTCGAACCTGTTGCGGCCGGACGGCAACCAGATCCAGGTCGTGCTGACCACGATCCCGCCGTTGGGCCTTGCCCAGAGCGACCAGCGCGAGAAGAACAGGGAACAGGTCAACGCCGACATCGCGGCGAACTACGGCGACTACGGCGCCAACGGTTTCGTCGACTTCGACAAGGCGGTCAGCGACACGACACCCGGCCTGGTCGCGCCGGGCCTGCTGACCAACGGCCAGCCGAACGCCACGTACTACCGCGATCTCGCGGCGGCAATACTGGCGGCACTGAAGTTCCCACCCACCATCCAACTCTGACCCTCTTTGGAGTGGGCTGAACGCCGGACGGGCCAAGCCTGTCCGGCGTTCGGTTGTGCCGACCGGTGCGCTACGACCGCGGTCCGGTGATGGCCGGGCTGGTGCCCGCTCGACATTCGGCGCCCCCTCCCCCATATTGCGACGATGCGATCCCTCGATCGACTGACGTATCGTTGTCGTATGGTGGCTCGGGGTCAGCCTTTGTGGTCCGCTGCGGTGGGTGCCTCTGTCCACGCCTCTGTCCACGCCTCTGTCTCGGCTGTGTCGGCGAGATAGTCCTGGACCAGGTCGAGCAGTACTGGGTCGCCCGTTC
>DATBDL010000045.1:0-6814 GCA_036269975.1 Pseudonocardiaceae bacterium
AACCGCAGGTTGCCGGCGGCCAACCAATCGATCATCGACCACACCGGCATCGTTTGTGGCTCGTCGCGAGGTCTGGGCTCCCGACAAGCAACCCCTGCCTTGCCTGGTTGCTCGGATCATCAGCAACCACCAGTCCAGCCCATCGCCGGTTCCGCGCCGACCAGCTTGCCGGGGGAGTACGCGGAGCGCTCCGGCAAGCTGGTCGCCGACAACGACCTGACCGACGTGCCGTGCCCCAACTGCGGCAACCGACCAGTCCAGGCCCCCACCGGCCCCGCGCAACCGACCAGCTCAGCCCATCGCCGGCCCGCGCAACCAAACCAGTTCAGCCCATCGCCGCCCCGCGCAACCAACCAGCCCCTCGCCGCCCCGATCGGTCAGCAGCCGACCAGCCGGGACGCCAAATAGCCCTCGACCTTGTCCATGGCGACCCGTTCCTGGCTCATGGTGTCTCGTTCCCGGACGGTCACCGCGAGATCGGTCAGTGATTCGAAGTCGACCGTGACACAGAAAGGAGTGCCTATCTCGTCCTGACGACGGTAACGGCGGCCGATGTTTCCAGCGTCGTCGAACTCGACGTTCCAGTTGCGGCGCAACTGGGTGGCCAGGTCCTTGGCCTTCGGCGAGAGGTCGGCGTTGCGGGACAACGGCAGCACGGCAACCTTGACCGGCGCCAACCGGCGGTCGAGCCGCAGTACGACCCGCTTCTCCATGACGCCCTTGACGTTCGGCGCCTCGTCCTCGACGTAGGCGTCGAGCAGGAAGGCCATCATCGGCCGACCAACGCCGGCCGCCGGCTCGATCACGAACGGCCGGTAGCGGGAGTCGGATGCTTGGTCGAAATAGGAGAGGTCGACACCGGACTGGTTGCTGTGCGTCGTGAGATCGAAATCGGTTCGGTTGGCGATGCCCTCCAACTCGCCCCATTCCTGGCCGGCGAACTCGAACCGGTACTCGATGTCCACGGTCCGCTTCGCGTAGTGCGAGAGCTTCTCTTTCGGGTGCTCGTAGTGGCGCAGGTTGTCCTTGGCGATACCGAGGTCGGTGTACCAGCGGGTGCGCTCGTCGATCCAGTACTGGTGCCACTGCTCGTCGGTACCAGGCTCGACGAAGAACTCCATCTCCATCTGTTCGAACTCGCGGGTCCGGAAGATGAAGTTGCCAGGAGTGATCTCGTTACGGAAGGACTTGCCGATCTGACCGATACCAAATGGCGGCTTACGACGGGAGGTGGTCAACACGTTGAGGAAGTTGACGAAGATGCCCTGCGCGGTCTCCGGCCGGAGGTAGTGCAGGCCCTCGTCGGACTCGACCGGTCCGACGTAGGTCTTGAGCAGGCCGTTGAACATCCTCGGCTCGGTGTACTGACCACGGTTGCCACAGTTGGGGCACGGCACGGCGGTCAGGTCGTTGTCGGCGATCTGCTTGCCGGAGCGCTCCGCGTACTCCTCGGCAAGCTGGTCGGCGCGGAACCGGCGATGGCAGGACGTGCACTCCACCAGCGGGTCGACGAATGCCTTGACGTGCCCGGACGCCTCCCACACCTGCCGGGGCAGGATCACCGACGAGTCGAGCCCGACGACGTCGTCACGGCCCTGCACCATGAACCGCCACCACTGGCGCTTGATGTTGTCCTTCAGTTCGACACCGAGCGGCCCGTAATCCCAAGCCGAGCGGGTGCCGCCATAGATCTCACCGCACGGATAGATGAAGCCGCGACGCTTGCAGAGACTGACGACGGTATCGATACGGTCGGCGGGCACTGACAACTCCAGGGAGGTACGGGTTGATCCAATGGCACGTGTGACATGACCAGCGCACGTGTGAGAAACAAGCGTATCCCGATCCCGGCTGCCGCCAACACAGGGTGGACAAGGGGCACACAGAGCGTGCATATCGCGATCACGCACAGCCACCAGTGGGCGGTGCGGACGGCGGGAATCAACCACTGATCGGCCACCGCCGCCCTCGGCCACCGCGACAGCCGGCCACCGCTGCCATCGGCCACCGCCGCCTGCCGGCCACCGCCGCCTGCCGAGCACGGCCGCTCGTCGGGCACCGCCGCTCGTCAGGCACCGCCGCGTGCCGAGCACCGCCGCTCGTCGGCCACCACCGCCTGTCAAGCACCGCCGCCTGCCGGGTGCCGGTACCTCACTCGCGTACTCTCGGCGTCCGATGATGGCCGTCGATCAGGGGTGGCGGCGTGGTAGCTGATGCGGCGAGGAGTGGGCCATGCAGGCGCGCAAGCGTGTGATCCGGCGTCGCGTTGACAGCCGGGCGCCGCTGGTGGCTGGTCGCGGTCCGCTGGCCAAGGTGCCGCCGGTTGCCGCGTTCGTCGTGGTGATCCTGGTGTTCGGGCTGGCGGTCTGGCTGCGTGGCTCGGTCGGCGCCGCTCTGCTCGGGGTGCTCGGACTCGGGGTGCTTGTGCTGCTCGCCGCGACCTGGCAGGCACTCCGTCCGGCGGATCGCGTCCTACGAGTGATCGTGATCGCGATCCTTGCCGCCGTCGCCATCAGCCTGCTCCGCTGAGCCACCACCGATCGCCCGCCGACGGGCCTGTGATCGGTCGGCCGCACCAGGTGACCGAGAGCGGCACGGGTGCCGGCGTGGCGAGTTCAGCCAGCTCGGCGCTCAACGGCCAACTCGCCGCACCGCTTAGGATGGCTGGTGAGGGATCGAGCGGACCGCACTGGAGAGGACGATGCCCGTCGTGAGCGCCGACGCCGCACCTGCGCGGCTGCAGCCTGGCGCCGAGGAGCACGTGCACTCCCCGGACCGCGCCGAGGTCGTCCGCGAAGCTGTACGGCCGGCCGCCACGTTGGCCGCTGCTGGTGACCTCTTGCGTGCGCTTGCCGCGCCGGTGCGGATCGCGATCGTCCTCGAGTTGCGGGTGGCCGAGCGTTGCGTGCACGAGCTCGTCGCCGCGCTCGGGGTGACCCAGCCGTTGATCAGTCAGCATCTTCGTGTCCTGAAGGATGCCGGCGTGGTGGTCGGCGAGAAGCGCGGCCGCGAGGTCGTCTATCGCCTGGTGGACGAGCACCTCGCCCACATCGTCGTGGACGCCGTCAGTCACGCCGAGGAAACGCCGGATGCCGCCGGCCGGGGGGATCGACCGTGAACGACAGCGACGTGGAGCGGAGCGCTGCCGGCGTGCCCGGCCTGCGCGCCACCCGGCAACGAGCGGCCATCGCCAAACTGCTCGACCAGCTCGACGACTTCCGGTCCGCCCAGGAGCTGCACGAAGAACTCCGCAAGCGCGGCGAGGGCATCGGCCTGACCACCGTCTACCGCACGCTCCAGTCGCTGTGCGACGCCGGTGAGGTCGACGTGCTGCGCACCGCTTCCGGTGAAGCCATCTATCGGCACTGTTCGGCCCACCACCACCATCACCTGGTCTGCCGCCACTGCGGCCGCACGGTGGAGGTCGAAGGTCCCGCCGTCGAGTCGTGGGCCAGCCGGATCGCCGCCGAGAACGGGTTTGCCGAGATCAGTCACACGATGGAGATCTTCGGCACCTGCGCCGACTGCATCGGCAAGTACTGAGGCAACGCATGGGGCAAGCAGAGCACGGGGCAAGCACTGATCTTCAGTACTCGTACGGGTCGGCTGGTGCGTCGACCGTGGTGAGCGCGGACACGGTCATCGTCGGTGTGTAGCCGTTGGCTTCGGTCGCCGAGTGGGGGCGCAGCATTCCGGTCGCCTTGATCCACTGGTCGTTTGGCAACTGGTCGGCCTGCCGCCCGGTGAGAGCGACCTTCATCGGCGTCGCGTCGGCGGCGCAACAGGTGATCACCAGTCGGGCTACGTAGTCGGTTCCGTTGTCGTGCACGACGAAGCCGGTGAGCGCCACGGTCCGCCCGGCTAGCGAGTCCGACGAATCCCACACGCTGCGAGTGATGAACTCCCCCATCGCGATCGGCACGACGGCGCCACGCGGCAGCGCGGAAAATGCCGCAGCGCCCACCCGCACCACCGACGGTGCCACTCGATTTCCGGCCCGTAGCACGGAATCCGCCCCCAGCGCGGGTGGCGCGACCAGAAAGATCGCCAACACCGGCAAGAGCGACAACCACATCCAGCGACCGGAATGGTGATGGCCGTCGTCGTCGGATGGGCCAGTGCCGGCCCGCACGTCCCGCACGATCGCCACGGTGGCCAGCCCGATCATGATGATCCCGGCCGCCAGTACCCACGGTCGGGCAGTGGGCTTGACGTAACGCAGGTAACTGCCGTCCGTCGTGATCTTCACCATTGCACCGCCGACCAACAGCAGCAGCACGTTCGCCGTCTCGCGTCTCACCGGTAGCCGCCCAGCACGCAGAGTCCGACCGCGACGGACACGCATACCGCGACCACGAACGTCAACGGCGCGAACCTGGCCGCGAACGCACGGCCGAACGTGCCGGCCTGCAACGCGATCAGCTTCACGTCCACCGCCGGCCCGACCACGAGGAACACCAGCCGTGGCAACAACGGCAGCGTGGCCAGCGAAGCGGCCACGAAACTGTCGGCCGCGCTGCACAACGCCAGCACCACGGCCAGCACAGCCAACACGACGACGCCCAGCACCGGGCTACGACCGACCGCCCAGAGCCACGACGACGGCAACAACACGTTCAGGCACGCGGCTGCCGACGCGCCGAGCACCAGAAAGCCGCCGGAGTCAACGAGATCCGACCGGGCCGTCGCCACGAACACCGCCCACCGCGAACCACTCGGCCGATCCGGCACGACGGCCCGCCCTGCGACCCACTCCTCCCGACCGAACCGCGCCCACAGCCAGCCGACCACCACCGATGTGCCCAGCGAACCGAGAAACCGGGCCAACACCAGCGACGGCACACCGGGAAACGCCACCGCGGTGGCTACGAGCACCACCGGGTTGACGGCGGGCGCGGCCAACAGGAACGCCAACGCGACCGGAACCGGCACGCCCTGCCGCATCAGGCGTCTGGCCACCGGCACCGACGCGCATTCACAGCCGGGCAGCGCGATACCGGCCAGTCCGGCCACCCCGACCGCCGCGATCTCGTTACGCGGCAACAACCGTCGCGTCAACCCGGCTGGCACGATGGCGGCGATGGCACCGCTGACCACCACGCCCAACACCAGAAACGGCAGCGCCTGCACGCAAACGGCGACGAACACGGTGGCGCCGGTCCGCACGGCGGCCACGTCGAGCGCCGGTCCCAACCAGCCACGCCACAAAGCGGCCAACACCAGCACGCCGCACAACACCGCGAGCGAAGGACGCGGTGGCGCAGCCAGCGTCGAGCGGCCGGCGGATGCGGGGGACCGACGGGTGATCATCTGGTCATGATGCCAGAGCCAGCGGACAGGTCGCCGTCGAGCGATCATCCGACGCCGAAGTCAGGCAGGTGATCGCTTGAGCGAAAGTCCTTGGCGCAGTGGACCATCCGATGCCGAACCGCCAACCGAACGGACGACACGCGCACCACGAATGTGTGTATGCGACCATCAGAAGTGGTTGGTCAGCCCTGATTCGCCTGGGTCAACAGCTCGTCGCGGAGTTGGGATGCCGTTGATACCACCAACATCAGCAGCGTGCCCATCGCAGCGACGTTCAATCCCTCCGCCGGGAACGCGTATCTGAGGGTGACGTCGAGACCCCGATCGGTGTGGACGACACCCAGTGTGCCGAACAGGCCCTGGCCGGCTCGTTCGGCGGCGGACGCGGCCAGGTTCGGTGAGTCCGGCAGGTCCCACGCGACGACGCACGTCAGGCTCAGCACCACCAGGCCCTCTGCCAGCCGCATACCCTGTATCGCACATGGCACTTCGCCGTGCCGGAACGTCAACGCGCCGTCGTCGTCGATGTGTACGTCGTGGTAGCGCTCCAGTGCCTCGCGGGCGGTGTCCAGCATGCGGGCCGTCGTCTCGGCCTCTTCCGGTGTGTTCATCAGACTTCCTCAGCGGTCGGGGCCGGGGTCGACGCGTCGATCGCGGTGCCGAAGCGGCGGTCTCGGCGAGCGTAGTGCTCACACGCGCGCCACAGGTGCAACCGGTCGAAGTCCGGCCACAGGATGTCCTGGAACACCAGTTCCGCGTAAGCCGACTGCCACAGCAGGAAGTTCGACGTCCGTTCCTCTCCGGACGGACGCACGAACAGGTCGACGTCCGGCATGTCCGGCTGGTACAGGTGCTTGGCGAGGGTCCGCTCGTCGACCTTGTCCGGATTGATCTTGCCCGCTGCCGCCAGTCGGGCGATTTCCCTTGCGGCGTCACCGATTTCGGCCCGACCGCCATAGTTCACGCACATGGTGAGGTTCAGGACCTTGTTGTACTTGGTGCGTTCCTGCGCGACCTTCAGCTCGTTCACGACGCTGCGCCACAGCCTCGGTTGCCGGCCGGCCCAGCGGATGCGCACGCCCATCTCGTCCAACTCGTCGACACGGCGGTGGATGACGTCCCGGTTGAAGTTCATCAGGAAACGGACCTCGTCGGGGCTGCGCTTCCAGTTCTCCGTCGAGAACGCGTACAGCGACAGCCACTGCACGCCGATCTCGATGGCGCCTCGTGCCACGTCGAGGACAACGGCCTCACCGCGCTTGTGGCCCTCGATCCTGGGCAGCCCACGCTGGTTGGCCCACCGGCCGTTGCCGTCCATCACCAGGGCGACGTGCTTGGGCACCAACTCGATCGGGATGTCCGGCGGCTCGATGCCGGACGGATGCGGATCGGGCGGGCGGACGGGGGTGGTTCGGCCACGCCGCGAGGACAGCATGAGGCGAGTTCCTCCAGACGAAACGACAACCAGCGACAACCAGCGACAACCAGCGACAACCAGCGACAA
>DATBDL010000046.1:0-11893 GCA_036269975.1 Pseudonocardiaceae bacterium
TGGTCGTACACGGCAGTTCCTCCCTGGTCAGCGGGTTACTTGGCTGGTTCGTTGGTGGTGACCAGCGACGTGGTCACCGGCCAGACGACGGTGCTCGCGCCCCACGTGAGGCCGCCGCCGAACGCGGCGAGCAGGGTGCGGTGCCCGGCTTCCAGCGCGCCGGACGCGGCCGACTCGGCCAGCAGGATCGGCACGGACGCGGCCGCCGTGTTGCCGACCCTGGCGATGTTGGACAGCCTGCGGTCGCTGGCCAGGCCGAGCCGGTCGGCGACCGAGCCGATGATCCGGGCGTTGGCCTGGTGCGCGACGAACCGGTCGACGTCGTCGACCCGCCAGCCGGCACGATCCAACGCGGCCCGTGCCACGGCCGTCGTGCGTTCCACGGCGTGCCGGTAGGTGTCCGGGCCGTTCATCCGGAAGTAGTGATCGGTGGGCCCGGCCGGCGTGCCCGACGATCGCTGCCGGGCGCCGCCGGCCGGAATCATGATCAGGTCGCTCTGCTCGCCGTCGCTGCCGAGCACGACCGGGCCGATGGCGCCCGCCTCGTCCCGGTCGCCCTTGCGCAGCACCATCGCGCCGGCACCGTCGCCGAAGATCGCGGCGGTCACCCTGTCGTTCGGATCGATGATGGTGCTGAAGGACTCGGCGCCGATCAGCAGGACCCGTTCCGCGGTGCCACCGGCGATCAGGCCGGCGGCCGTGGCGAGACCGTAGAGGAAGCCGGTGCACACGGCGGACACGTCCAGCGCCGCGACACCGGTCAGGCCGAGGCGGCTCGCCACTTCAGGTGCCGTACCCGGACAACGGCGGTCCGGCGTCGTGGTGGCCAGGATCACGATGTCCACAACGGACTCACCCGATGCCTTGAGCGCGAGCCGGCCGGCCTCGGTGGCCAGGTCACCGGTGGACATGCCGGGGCTGACCCGCCTGCGTTCGCGGATGCCGGTGCGTTCCCGAATCCACTGGTCGGACGTGTCCAGGTAGGCGGCGAGGTCGTCGTTGGTCACGACGGACGGCGGCAGCCACGCGCCGAGGCCGTCGATCACGGCTGCGGGAACGCCGGTCATGACCCGCTCCGCATGAGGTCGATCGCTTCCTCGATGCCCATGTACTTCAGGCGGATGTCGGACATCTCGTCGGTCCAGCGTTCCGCCGTGTCGTAACGCTCCTCGGGCGTGGTGTCCAGCAGGCGGCGGCCGGGGAACAGCTCGTAGTCCCCGATCAGGTCCGCGTGCTGGCGCATTCCCTCCTGGAACAGTTCTTCCCGTGCCAGCACGAACTTGCGGTCCGGGATCGAGTCCCACAGCCGCCGGCCGCGGGTCAGGATGTCCATCAGGCGCGGCCGGTAGTCCGGGTGCGCGATCAGGTGGTCGCGCACGATCGAGCTGCCGACCGTGAGGTGGCGGATCTCGTCGATGGAAGCGCCACGGGCGATCACACCGGCCGCAGGGTCGAGCACGTTCCACTTGCGCTCGCTCAGTTCCGCCGCCGGCGCCAGCACGCCCTCGATGACGATCGTGAACACCGCGACACCGCCGACGTAGTCGGACTCGTCGCGCACCGCGCGCAGCGCGAAGTCCAGGATCGGGTCGATCACCTCGCGCTGGTAGTCCTTGGACATCGCGGCGATCGTGCTGTGCAGCTCGTCGGCGGGCACGCCCAGTTCGAGCAGGTGGTTGCGGAACACCATGGAGTGCCGTGCCTCGTCCACGAGCTGCGTGACGTAGAACTCCATGTCCGGGATGGTCGGGGCGTTCGCGACGTAGTGCGCGAGCACCCTCGTTGCCTGCTCCTCGGCGACCGAGCGGTAGCCCAGTTCCATCAGCAGCGCGTCCCGCAGCGGACCGGGCTTGCGCATGTGGTCCGGGGTGAGCTCCGTTTCGGTGTGGCCGGTCTCGGCGCGGCCGGCCAGGGTGCCCTGTGCGACGCCCCGCAGCCAGTAGGCCAGGTCGCACTGCTGTGCGGTCAGGGTCAGGTGCATCGCGCCGTCCAGCAGTCCGGGCGCGGTGTCCCACCCGGTCTCGACCGGAATCGTCGTGCTCATAGCGGAATCCCTCTCTTCGTCAGTCCAATGTGGTCGTGGAAGGACCGGCACCGGCCCGCCAGCCCCGGCGCCGGGTCACGCCGTGGAACTCCACGTCGTGCAGGCCGCCGTCGAACGTGACCAGCGGGTTGCCGACGCCGACCGCGCCGGCTACCACCTCGGCCAGCAGCAGGTCGTGGTCGCCGGCCGGCACCAGGTCGGCCAGCCGGCAGACGAGCTGGGCCAGCGCGTCGCGCAGCAGCGGGACGCCGGTCGACGGGTCGGCGTCCCACCCGATCAGGTCGAACTGGCGGACGCCCTTGGGCCGGTCCGGGTTGGCGAACCAGTCGGCCAGCAGCGCCTGCCGGCCGGACAGCACGTTCATCGCGAACCGGCCGCTGCCCAGTGCCAGCTCGGTCAGCGCGGAGCCGCGCCGCAGGAACGCGCACACCATCAGCGGCGGCTGTGCGGACAGCACGCTGGCCGAGCTGACCGTCGCGCCGTGCACCCGGCCGTCGTGCGCCGACGTCAGGACCGACACGCCGGTGGTCAGCCGGCGCGCGGCACCCTTCAGGTCGGCGATGGCCACCGAGGCGGCGCCGTTGGCGGTCACAGTCCCGGCGCCGCTTCTGCCGTCACGAAGTCGTCGTTCTCGGTCCGGGCCGGGACCGGTTCGGTCGTGCCACGGTGGAACCGCAGCTCGCTGATCAACTTCTGGTAGAACGGGTTGGGCTCCGGCTCGAAGGGCAGACTGAACGGCTTGAGGAAGTTGCCGAACACGCCACGGTCGGCGAACAGGTGCAGCGGCAGCACCAACAGGGCCCACTCGGGTCCCACGAACAGCATCCACAGGCCGGCGACGGCAGCCTGCGTGATGAGGCTGTGCATGGTGTTGTAGGCGATGAAGAAACCCTTGTGGATACGGTGGTTCTGGCTACGGCGATACGCGATCGCGCCGGGGATGTAGCCGATCAGGTCGATGTAGACGAACAGGACGACGGCGGGTATCCAGCGGATCGAGCCGATGTGCGCGATCATCAGGCCGATCACGACCGCCAGGCCGACCAGGTATTCGGCGCGGTGCAGGCGGTAGGTGTTCGGGGTCTCGAACGGGTTTGCCATATCCATGGTGACACCTCCGAATAGTGGTCAGGCTGCGACGGGTGGCGTGAGTTCGAGATCGCCGCCGAGGCGAACGGAGTCGTGCAGGCCGACGACGGCCCATGCGACGGTTTCCTTGATGACCCGCTCGGCGATCGGGTCCAGAATTCCCTGTAGGCTTTCGATGCCGAAGTCGAAATCGCACTCGAAGTGCAGAGCGGTGTCCGCGCCGTCCTGGACGAGCGTCCAGAAGCCGTCGAACGAGTCGAAGTCGCCTTCGGTCTGCGTGAACTCGATCCGGAGCTGGTCCTTGAGGAACCGCTCGGTCTCCGACCAGGAGAGCAGGCCGCTGCGGAACAACAGTTCCCAGCTCGACGCGCCGGTCGGGCTCGGTCGCGTCTCGGTCACCTCGGTGGACTGCACGTGCGGGGACAGTTCCGGATACCGGCTGAACCGCACCACGTTCTCGAAGACCGTGCCGGCGTCCTCGTCGAAGATCACCGCGTCCAGAATCACCTTGCGCATGTCACTTACCGCCTTCCGTAACCTGGGCCCGCTGCTCGACCAGGTCGCGAGCGGCACGGTCGATCGCGTCGATCAGGAAATCCGCATCGCCGTCGGTGAGAATCGCCGGCGGGGTGAAACGAACGACCGAACTGCCGTTCATCGAGTGGTTGCCGACGACGCCGTGGTTGAACAGCTCCATCAGCATTTCGCCTGCCAGACCGGCTTCCACGAACTCGATGCCGATCAGCAGACCCTGGCCACGCACCTCGACCACCAGGTCGGGGCAGTTGCGCTGGATCACCTCGGTGATCCTGGGCAGCAGTTGCGCACCCAGCAGTGCGGCCCTGGACACCAGTCGCTCCTCCTTCATGGCACCGATGGCGCCCTGGATCGCGGCCATCAGCAGCGGGGCGCCGGTGAACGTGCCGGTGTGCAGGTAGGGGTCCTTGTCGAACGGAGCGAACGTCCTGCGGTTGGCGAGCGCGGCGGACACCGGCATCACGCCGCCGCCCAGCGCCTTGCCGGCCAGCAGCACGTCGGGGGTCACGCCGTACAGGTCGGCGCCCCACCACTCGCCGAGCCGGCCCATGCCGGTCTGGACCTCGTCCAGGATGAGGAACCCGTCGTACTCGCGGACCGCCGCCTCGACGGCCGGCAGGTAGCCCGGCGGGGGCAGGATCACGCCGCCCTCGCCCTGCACCGGTTCGACGATGACGCAGACCTGGCCCGGATGCGCCGCCAGTTCGGCGCGCAGCGCGTCGATGTCTCCGAACGGCACGTGCGAGACGTCGGGCAGCAGCGGCCGGAACGGCTTCTGGTAGACGTCCTTGGCGGTCGCGGACAGCGCGCCGAGCGTCTTGCCGTGGTAGCCCATGCGCATCGACACCAGGCGCTTCCTGCCGTTGGCACGGGCCAGTTTCAGGCCGGTCTCGACGGCCTCCGCGCCGGACAGCGCGAAATGGATGCGGTTCAGGCTCGGCGGCACGACCGAGGCCAGCGCCTCGGCGGCCCGGCCGACGGTCGGCTCCAACAGGATTCGGGTGGCCAGTGGATGCAGGTCGAGCTGTTGGCGCACGGCGTCCATCACGGCGGGATGCCGGGCGCCCATCAGGAACACGCCGTAGCCGCCGCAGTTCAGGTACTCCTTGCCGTCGCTGGTGTGCAGCCACGCACCGGACGAGGCGACCTCCATGCGGCTGCCGAACATCTCGGCGACCGTGGCCCTGCCCTTGCTCAGGTGCTTGCGGTACAGGCCGAGGATCTCGGCTTCGGTGCCGGTTTCCTTCTGAGACTCGAGGAAGAGGGTCATCACAACTCCAATCAGGACAGCAGCAGCGGGCCACCGGCCCAGTGGTCGACGAGTGCCTGTGCGGTGCTGGTGCGGGACGGCGGGTGGTAGCCGAGCGGGTGCACGGCGGACGCCAGGTACGCGACGTCCGGCGACGAGATGAACGCGATGCCGCCCAACAGCTCCACCGCCAGATCGGCGGCGGCGAGAATGGCCTTCTGCACGGCGAACCTGGTAACCAGTACGGCGGCGACCGCGTCGTCGCCCTCGATCCCGTCCCGCACCGCGCGTGCCATGCCCTCGGTCAGCGCGACGGCGGACTCCAGGTGGATGCCCATGGTGTTCCGGTCGGTGACACTCCCCCGGCTCCGTTCCAACACCAGCTCGGCCAACGCGCTCGCCGCGCCGACGTAGGCCGACGTGACCAGCAGCTCGAACCAGACGAACGCGGCCGTCTGCAGGTCGTCGAGCCGACCGGGGTCCTCCGGTGTCGCGCGGATGATCAGCCGGTCCGGCACGTGGACGTCGGTCAGCCGCACCTCGTGGCTCTGTGCGGCCGCGAGCACGTTGCTCGACCAGAACGGATGCCGCGAGATACCGGCGGAATCGGCTGGCACCAACAGGATCGCCAGCGACGGGTTGCCGTCCGCGTCCGGCAGCGTGACGCTGGCGGTCAGCAGGTCCATCGACGCGGACAGACTGCACGGCTTCTTCGACCCGTTGACGACGAATCCGTCCTCGACCTGCGTCGCGACGACGGACGGGTTGAGAATGTTCTGCTCGGTGCGGCCCTCCGCCCAGCCCGACGCCAGCAGCAGTCCTTCCGGCACTATCCGGGACAGCAGTTCGGTCTGCGACTCGGTCGGCTTGCCGATCCGATCCGTCAGCGCGAACAGCATCGCGGCGGTGAAGTTGTGCATGGTCGCGGCGGCGCCGAGCGACGGCGAGTACGAGCCGATCGCCCGCGTCACCCGTACCGCCTCCAGTGCGTCGACGCCGAGGCCGCCGTACTCGGTCGGCACCAGCAGCGCGGGGCCGCCGTGGGACCGGAACATCTCGACGACCGGGCTGTCCGGCGCCTCCCGCTCGGACAGCGGGATGTCCGCGATTCGCTTGATCAGGCCGGGGTGGTGGGTTTCGCACGCGTCGCGTGCGGTGTCCAGGGAACGCATGGCAGTCCTTTCGGCGAGCCCTTTTCAGGAGATGGCGGAGCGGGGCGGAATACCGTCGCTGACGCTGACACCCTGCAGATGCGATGTCTTGAAGATCAGGTAGTTCGCCTCGCCGAAGACACCACCGGTCAGGCCGGTGCCGCCGTGCGTCGGCAGATAAGGCAGGAATCCGATGTGCGAGTCGTTGACCTTGAGGAAGCCGCCGTTGCGGACGTGTGTGACGAACTGGTCGACCACGGTGGACGATCGCGACCACAGCGAGTTGCGCAGGCCGTAGTCGTTGCTGTTGACGAAGTCCAGCACCTGGTCCAGCAGCACGTCATCGGGTGTCGGCGCCGGCACGACGACCGGCAGCAGCGGGAAGAACGTCTCCTCGCGGACCATGTCGAACTTGCGGACGTCGGTCAGGCCGGCCACCCGGACGACGGTGGCCTCCAGGAACTGGCCGGCCTGCGACGGCGTGCCGTCCATCTCGACCCGACGGCCACCGGCGATCAGCTCGCCGCCGATGTCCAGCGCCTGGCGCAGCAGCGCGAAGAACCGTTCGCTGCGCCGGACCGGTGAGAGCACGACGTCCTCTTCGTCCGGGTAGCCCGGCCGGCAGGCCACGACAGCGGGTCGGAGCTGCTTGATCAGCTCGTCGGCGATGTCCGGGTGTGCGATGACGTAGTTGGGCACCATGCAGATCTGGCCGGAACCGAAGAACGACTCGGTGATGGCCTGCACGGCAAGGGGAATGTCGGCGTCCTTCCACACCACGACGCCGTCGTTGCCGGCCAGTTCGAGAATCGGCTTCTTGCCCCGCGCCACGCATTCCCGCTCGAACTTCAGCCCCTCCGGGCTGCCGCCGAAGTAGAGGATGTCGTTCACGGCCGGGTGCGCCAGCCAGCGGTCCAGGATCGCCTGCGGCCGCCCGATGATCAGGTTCAGCGTGCCCGCGGGGGCGCCCATCTCCTCCAGCAGCGGCACCAGCAGTTCACGCAGGACGTAGAGCGTGCTCAGCGCGATGCTGCGCGGTGCCCGCACGACGACCGCGTTGCCGGCCATCAGGGCGAGCACCGCCAGCCCCGAGTTCGGCAGCGGCGCGTTCTGCGGCGGGAAGATGCACACGACCCCGTCGGCCTGGCGGCGCACGATCAGCCGACGGCCGTCCTGGACGAACTCGGTGTGCATCTGCCGCTGGTAGAACGAGCAGCTCTCCGGGCTGACGGCCTGCAACAGACACGTCAGCTCCCACTTGGCGAGCGTGATCGGGTGTGCCTCGGCGACCAGGATCTCCAGGATGGTGTCCCGGTGCTCCAGCAGCTTGTCGCGGAAGCGCCGGCCGAGCTCGATGCGCTCGGCGAGCGGGAACGCGGACCACTCCCGCACCGCGCCGGCGGCCGCCTCGGTGGCCGTGTCGATGTCGTCGTCGTCGAGCACGGCGCAGCGGCCGATCACGTAGCGGTGCTGTGCCGCTGGCGACGCCGGGTCGGGATCTCGTTCCAGCGCGCGTTTCAGGCTGACACTGGTGAAGACGTCTTCGAGCAGCGACTTCGAGCTCACCGTGTACACCCAGCCGATACCGTCGACGTCCTTGCCGCCGATGTGGCACGAATAGCTGAGCAGCGGTTTTTCCCGTCCGGTCGGCGCCGGCGCAACTTCGATTGCAGACACAGTCGTTCCCCTCGGCCGGTACGATTCGACGCAATGAGCATCGCAGTGGGCACTGCCTGGGTTCTGACGCCTTTCTGACCGTAACGACTCCCTTGCGTCATGCCACTGACCGGCCGCTGACGCGCCACTGACAGGTCGGATTCGTTTGTTGCCACACCATGAGTGGACTGTCATAGTGGGCGTCAGTCGTGCTACCGGCGCAATCCATAACGAACAAGGTGGCCACATGACCGACACCATGATTTCTCTCGATTACGTGCTGCACGCGATCCAGGAGCACTCGGCGGCCGACAATCCGAGTTCGTTTCTCGCGGTCAGCGAGGGCAATTCCTACTTCGCGCTGCCGGACGTGCCAGGCGTGATCGTGTACCGGACGGCCGGCCGTTACCTGGTCCAGTTGGGCGGCCCGTTCGCCCCTGACTCGTCCTACCGCGAACTGCTGACCGCGTTCGTCGACTTCGCGGTGAGCCAGGGCCGTCAGGTCGTCGCGGTGCAGTTGCAGGAGCGGGACGCCTGGGTGTACGCGCAGGAAGGCTTCACGGTGAACCAGATCGGCGCGTCCTACGCCGTCGACCTGGCCGAGTTCACCCTCAAGGGCACCAAGTTCATGCAGTTGCGCAACAAGATCTCGCGCGCCCTGCGCAACGGCCTGACGATCGTCGAGGCCGACTACGACGAGTGGAAGGACGGCGTCGCCGCGATCGACCGGATGTGGCTGCCGCTCAAGGGCGAGGCAGCCCGGCCGCTGGAGTACCTCGTCGGCCAGACCGGCGGGCGGATGCAGCGGCACCGCAGGCTGTTCGTCGGTGTCGTCGACGGCGAGATGGTGGGCTACGTCCTGTACTCACCGGTCTTCGGGTCCCGGCCCGGTTGGATGCACGACCTGAGCCGCAGGCGTCCGGACGGCGGCCCTGGGATCATGGAGGCCATCAACAAGCAGGCCATCGACACGTTCCAGGCCGAGCAGGTGAAGTGGCTGCACTTCGGTTTCACGCCGTTCACCAGCCTGGCGGAAGAACGCGAACTGCCCGGCCACAGCGAGGCGTTCACGTGGTTCATGCACTTCCTGTGGGAGCACGGCGAGGGCGTGTACCCGGCGGCGACCCAGTTGGCGTACAAGGACAAGTGGAACCAGAGCCTGGTGCTCACCGAGTACGTCGCGTTCCAGGGCCTTGCCAGCGTCAACGCGTTCGTGCACATCTTCCGGGCGTGCAACGCCCTGTGACACAAGGAAAGGCGACAACGATGGCGACGAACGAGATCGACACGACGAAGGACCGGATCGTCGAGCTGTTCACCGCGCTGTGCGGCGACCCGGACAGCGTCGAACTGGCCACCGGCGTCGACTCGGCGCTGGTGGCGCTGGACGACCTGCTGGCCGCGTGACGACGGCACGGAGTGGGGCGGGCGACAGGGCCCGTCCCACTCCATTGTGGACAGGGTTCGTCATCAACCCGTCGGGCTCGCCGCGTTCTTCGCCAGAATGGTGTACGCGGCGTCCAGCCGTGCCGTCGCCGACGCGAGCACGGTCGGGTCCTGCTTGAGCAGGTAGCTCTGCAGCAGGCTCACCGCGTTGGTCACGTCAGCGCCGGCCTGCTGCCGCCACGGCTGCGGCTCCGGGTCGAACTTGCCGCTGGCCGGGTCGAGGAAACCGACCGCCTTCTCCCCCAGCTTCGCGCTGCCCAGCGCCCGTGCCGCCGCGATGAACGTGTTCACCGCGGTCGTGTGCAGTTTCGCCGCATCGGCCGGCGTACGGGCGACCGCCGCCTCGCCGAGTTGCACGAATCCCTGCCCGAGGTCGCCCTCGACCACCGGCTGGCTCTTCAGGTCGGACGGGTCGTAGGTCTGCAGGATGCCGAAACCGCACTGCGGGCAGTCGCCTGGGCCGAGGCCGGCTTCGAGTGCCGGCACCTGGATCGTGAAGCAGTGCCAGACGGTGACCCCCGGTGGGTTGACATACGTCGGGAAGCAGATCCGAAGGGTGAAACCGCCGCCCTGTGGCGCGACCCGCGCCGGCGCGGTTGGTGCCGACGGCGCTGGTGCGGCGCTGGCGGCGACCGGCACGCCGAGCGCGACGGTGGCCGCGAGCGTGACGGCGAGCAGGAACTTTCGCATGGTTGTCTCCCAGACTTGAAAATCAAGGACCCCAGATCGTGGGCGGACCGAACTCAACTCACCCCGTCGCCCACTTGTCTTCGTACCGGCCGGCCAGCCGGCCGATGTGACATTTCTTGCCAGATCCGGGGGAGCTGGGATGACAGGCGTGGAGTTGGACGATTTCGGCGATTTGTTGCGGTATCTGCGCCGGCAGGCCAGGCTGACCCAGCGCGAGCTGGGCATGGCCGTCGGCTACAGCGAGGGCCAGATCTCCCGGTTGGAGCAACGCCGCCGCCCGCCCGACCCGGTCGCCGTAGCGGCGTTGTTCGTGCCGGCGCTGCGGCTGGCCAAACAGTCGACCGCCGGCCGCAAGCTGGTAGAACTCGCCCAACACGCCCGCCGACCGGCGCCGAAGGCAGCGGACTCGGCAGACATCCCACCACCACCGGCGCACCTGGTCGCGAGGCACGAGTTGCTGGCCAACCTGGCGGCGCTGCTGGCCGCGGAGGGCAGGGTGGTGATCGGCGGACTGCCGGGCGTGGGGAAGACCACCCTGGCAGCGGCGGCGGCGAGAGAACGGGCGAACGACAGGGCGGTCTGCTGGCTGACCTTGACCGCCGGCGTGACGCTGACCGTGCCGGCACTGGTCAGACGTGTCACCCAGATCCTGGGCGAACCCGACATCCCACAGCAGCACCTCGCGCTGGACGAGCGACTGCGCCTGCTGGCCTCGGGACTGGCCGCGCAGCCGACCCTGCTGTGTCTGGACAACGGACACCTGTTGGCCAAGGCGCCCGCTGTGCTGGCGGTCGTGCGGCACATCCTTGCCACCACGAATACCGAGTTGCTGGTGACCAGCCGCGTCGACCTCCGCCTACCGGGTGCGGCCGCGCTGCGGGTGGACGGTCTGCGGCCGGCGGAGGGCAGCGCCCTGGTAACCGGGCTGGCAACGCTGCCGACTCCTCTCGCCGCCGAGCTGGTGGCGAGAACCGACGGCAACCCGATGTTGATCCGCCTGGCGCTGGCGAGGCTACGGGCCGGCGGCGATCCAGCGGAGTTCGTCGCGCGGCTGGAGACCCAGCCGGAAATCGCCGGCTACCTACTGGACACCACGATCGGCAGTCTGAGCACCGACGCCAGGCGACTGGTAGAGCTGATCGCGGTGTGCGGGCATCCGGTGGACCTGTTCGACACCAGGCTGACCGAACTGAGCCACCGCGTTGTCGGCCGATATGACGTACTGGCCGGCATGGCGGAGCTACAGGACCGCCACCTACTCACCGACCCGACGGCGGCCGTGCTGCATCCTCTGGTCGCCGACCGCGTACGCGCGGAACTGGCCACCGACCCGACCGGCCAACGGCTGTGGCACCGCATGATCGCGCTCTGGGCGGCGCTGAAACCGGGCATCGTACGCACCGGCACCAGGAACGGCATCTCCCAGAATGTTTTACCGATTCCGCGAACTCAAATACCTGACTAACTCACAAATTGCTCTGTGTGTGGCACCCGCTTTCGATATGACGAACGCCGTGCCACACTCGCCTTACCGGCCAACCGAAGCGGAGGCGTCCATGCCAGACATCACCTGCGCAGATCGCTTCGCCACCATCGCGCACGACACCGCCGACTCGATCGCGGTGCGGCACAACGAGACGTCGCTGACCTATCGCGAGCTGGCCGGCCAGGCCGGCGGGATCGCCCACCTACTGACGGGGTGTGGCATCCGGCCGGGTGACGTGGTGGCGACCGTGCTGGACCGCTCGCCGCTGGCACTCGCGGCAATGCTGGGGATCTGGGCGGCAGGCGCCGCCTACGCCAACATCGAGCCGGCCGAGCCGGACAGCCGGATCACGAGGGCGTTGCCGGAGACGGAGGCCCGCGTCATCTTGGCCGACCGCGCCAACGCACGCCGAGTGCCCGGCTCGGTCGTCCTGGACGACGTGACCGACGCGCCCTACCAGCCGGTCACCGGCCGCGCCAAGGGCGACCTGGCGTATCTGGCCATCGTCCCCAGCCCGACCGGCGCACCCAAGGCGGTCCAGGTCA
>DATBDL010000047.1:0-7568 GCA_036269975.1 Pseudonocardiaceae bacterium
CGTACCAGGCCACGTGCTGCGTGCGCTGTGCGGCTTCGACCAGCCCAATAACCTTCGCAGCCGACCGTCTGACCACGGATGCGTCTCGGGTGCCTTGGACTCCTTCGCGGACGATGGATCGGAAGCAGAATCCGTCAGTCACCGAATTAACAGACTTGTGAATTGTTTGACCTCTCATCAGGATAGTAAATGCACTGAACATCAACAGATTAATCCTGCGAATTCTTCGACACGGGGAGCGCGCATTTAAACCATGAATCAGTGTGACTCGGGTCTCATTGTTGTCACTCGGCGTTATCCAATCGGACACGGGACGAATGGTACAAGTCGTCACCGAATTCACTCCTTCATACCAGCAGTCGTCACGTTCGGCCGAGCATACGGACCGTTAATGTCACCACACGTGACCATGTTCATCCTACCGATGGGTAGTTTTCACCGGACAGTCGTATGCCCTTCACCAGGTCAGTGGTTGATGACTACAACAGATTCGGAGTACAGCTTTTATCAGCATCTTTATGCGGGGTAACACCAGGCGGCACGAAAGTTTCGGCGGCCGAGCAGTGGGCACCCCAACGCCGTGAATCGCAACGGGCCCGCACCGGTATGTGCGCTGGAGACAAGGCTGAGATCGCGTTGAGCATCGATAACCTGTTAGGACGAGAGTGCTTGTCCGCATTGCTGGACGAACTGGTACGTGACCACCACGTGCCCGGTGCACAGCTCGATATCCGCTGGCGAGGCCGCCGGCTCGGGGCGGTCAGCGGGCACGAGGAACACGGCACCGACCGACCGGTCACGGCCGGGTCGAAGATTCCGGCCGGCTCCATCGGCAAGGCGTTCACCGCGACGTTGGCCATGATGCTCGTCGCCGACGGCGACATCGGGCTGGACGAACCGATCGACGAGTACATCACCGACCTGCGCGGCTCCAGTGACCTGTTCGGACGGCTGACGCCGAGGCAACTGCTCAGCCACACCAGCGGTCTGCCCGCCAGCCTGGACGAGGACCTCCCGGCAGCAGCCACCACGTCCGTGCGCCGCTACCTGACCGAGTGCGCCCGCCAGGCGGTGCCGGTCTGCCCGCCGGGGACGGCGTTCTCCTACTCCAACGTCGGCTACGTGCTGATCGGCCACCTGATCGAGACGATCACCGGACTGGCCTGGCACGACGCGGTGGAGTCGATCCTGTTGCGGCCGTTGGGAATCGAGCCGGCGTTCGTGGTGACCGGACCCGCGAGCGCGCCGATCAGCCCCGGCCACGCCGTGAACCCGACCACCGGCCGGCCGCATCCGGTCGTCCAGACGATCACCCCAGGCACGGCCGCGGTCGGCGCGCTGGCGCTGAGCGCGCGTGACCTGGCCGCGTTCGCCGCGCTGCACCTGCCTGACGGCCCGGAACTGTTCGACCGGGACATGATCGACCTGATGCACCAGCCGGTACCGGGCGCCGACCCCTTCGGCCTCGCCGACGGCTGGGGGCTCGGGCTGGCCGTGTTCCGCCATGGCGACCGCCAGTGGTTCGGTCACGACGGCACCGGCGACGGCACGTCGTGCCACCTGCGAATCGACCCGGTCGCGCGCTGCGTGGTCGCCTTCACCAGCAACGCCAACACCGGCACTCTGCTGTGGCGGGACCTGGTCGCCGCACTGCGTGCCGAAGGACTTCCGGTCGCCGACTACGCGCCGCCGGTCGCGCTGGACCCGCCGCAGCCGGTGCCGGCGGAGTGTTACGGCCAGTACGTCAACGGGGACAACGAGTATTCCGTGGCCCGGCGGGACGGCCGGGCCTGTGTCGCCGTCGCGGGCGAGGTCTTCCCCGACCTCGCCGTGCACGATCGCGGCGTGTTCTCGGTCCGCGACCCGATGACCGGGCGCCGGATCAACGGTGGCAGGTTCCTGGCGAACCCACGCACCGGCCGGATCAACGGCCTACAGACCGGCGGCCGCATCGCCCGCCGCGCCCCCGCCGCCTGACCCCGAATCAGACCCCGATCAGCCCGCCTGACACCCGTGAAAGGCACGAGCTGCCATGATGTCGTTATCCACGGCGAGTACGACCCTGCGCGTTTCCGGCGAACTGGACATGCTGGCGCTCGCCGATGCGGTCGACCTGACCGTCGTCGACCTGTCCGACCGCCCCGACCAACTGCACGAGGCGATCCGCGCCGCGCTCGACGAGCCGTGGCCGGACCCGACGTCCAGGTCCCGGATCGTCGTGCTGCGCCTGGCTGCCGACGAACACACGCTTTTGTTATGTGCCAACAGATCCGCCCCGAATCCGGTCAATCTGCACGACCTGGCCGACGAACTGGCCGCACGGTGTCCAGGCATCCGGCCGACGACGTTCCCCGCGCTGATCGAGGCCACGGTGGCCACGTCCGGCACCGCGATCGCGGTCGCCTCCCCCGACGGTGACCTGACCTACGACGAGCTCAACCGGTGCGCCAACCGGTTGGCGCACCTGCTGATCGCCAAGGGTGCCGGGCCGGGCGACGTGGTCGCCCTCGTGCTGCCCCGGTCGGTCGACATCGTCGTCGCGCAGTTGGCCACGCTCAAGGCGGGTGCCGCGTTCCTGCCGGTCGACCCCGACTACCCGGCCGACCGCGTCGCGTTCATGATCGACGACAGCGACCCGGCGCTGGTGATCACCACCGACCAGCGCGCGCCCGACTTCGCGGCCGTGCACGTGCTGGCCGTCGACGCGCCGGGAACCGTTGCCGCGCTGGCACACCAGCCCGACCACAACCCCACCGACGGCGATCGGACCCGGCCGCTGTACCTGGCCGACACCGCCTACCTGATCTACACGTCTGGCTCGACCGGCCGGCCGAAGGGCGTGCTGATCCCGCACACCGGCATCGCCAACTTCGCGGCGGCCGAGATCCAGCACTTCGGCGTGCGACCGGGCCACCGCGTGCTGCAGTTCGCGTCGCCCAGCTTCGACGCGTCGATCCTCGAACTCTGCCTGGCACTGCCGGCCGGCGCGACGCTCGTCGTTCCCCCGGCTGGTCCCCTCGTGGGTGACGAACTGGCCGGCGTACTGGCCGCGCAGCGGATCACCCACGCGCTGATCCCGCCGGTCGCGCTGGCCACCATCCCCGCCGACACCGAACTCCCCGACTTCCACACCGTGATCGTCGGCGGCGACGCCTGCAACGCCGCGCTGGTCGACCACTGGGCGCCCGGCCGCACGCTGATCAACGCCTACGGCCCCACCGAGATCACCGTCGTCGCCACCTGGAGCGACCCGCTCACTCCCGGCCCGGACGCGCCCCCGATCGGCCGCCCGATCCGCAACACCCAGGTCCACGTGCTGGATGCCGACCTGCGCCCCACCACGGCCGGCGAACTGTTCGTCACCGGCCCCGGCCTGGCGCGCGGCTACCACAACCAGGCCGGTCTCACCGCGGCCCGCTTCGTCGCGAACCCGTACGGGCCGCCCGGCGGCCGCATGTACGCCACCGGCGACCTCGTGCACTCCGACGACGACGGCCGGCTCCACTACCGCGGCCGCACCGACCACCAGGTCAAGATCCGCGGCCACCGCATCGAGCCGGCCGAAATCGAAACCACGCTCCGCCGGCACGAGCACGTCACCGACGCGGTCGTCATCCCGCACGCGGACCAGTCCGGCTACCGGCGACTCGTCGGCTACGTCACCGGCACCGCGGAGCCCCCTGTCCTGACCGCGTTCCTGCGGCAATCGCTGCCTGACCACATGATTCCGGCCGCCATCGTCCGGCTGGACGCACTCCCGTTGAGCCCCAACGGAAAGCTCGATCGCACCCAACTGCCGGCACCCGCGCTGACAACGGTCGCCACACTGCCGACCACCGGCACCGAACGGGCACTCGCCGAGATCTGGACCGACGTCCTCGGCACCGCCGTCGGCATCGACGACAACTTCCTCCACGTGGGTGGCGACTCGATCCTGGCCGCGAAGGTACTGGCCCGGATTCGATCGACGTTCGGCGTGGCACTGTCCGCCCGCGCCCTGTTCGACAACCCCACCATCGCCGGCCTGGCCGCCGTACTGCCGGCCGGCGACCGGGACAGCGCGGACCACATCCGGTCCGTGCCGACGGATCGACCGTTGCCGCTGTCGGCGGCGCAGCGACGGCTGTGGCTGCTGGACGACCTCACCGGCGGCACCGAGTACAACACCGGCATCGGCCTGCGGCTGACCGGCCCCGTCGACGTCGACGCGCTCCGCACCGCGCTGGCCGCGCTCACCGAGCGGCACGCCGCTCTGCGCACCACGTTCCACACCGTCGACGGCACCGGCCGGCAGGTCGTGGCCGAACACGCCGCATTGCCCCTCGACGTGATCGACCTCGGCGACGACGACCTGGACGACGTGCTGGCCGCCGAACTGGGCAGGCCGTTCGACCTGCGCCGCGAGCCGCCGTCACGGGTGGTGCTCGTGCGCCTGGCCGAGCACGATCACGTACTCCTGTTGGCGCAGCACCACATCGTCACCGACGGCTGGTCGATCCGCATCCTGGTCCACGAGCTGGCCGAGTGCTACGCGGCCGCGCTACGCCGGGAACCGGCACGCCTGCCGGCCATGCCGATCCAGTATCCGGATTTCGCGGTATGGCAACACGAACAGCCGATCGGCGACGTGGCCTACTGGCGCGACAAGCTGGCCGGCATACCAGCGCTCGGCCTGCCCACCGACCGGCCGCGCCCGCACCAGCGCACGACCAACGGTGCCGTGCACCGCGGCGACCTGCCCGGTGAGCTGGTCGGCGCACTGGCCGACCTTGGAGCGCGGCACGACGCCACGCTGTTCATGACGCTCACCGCAGCCGTGCAACTGCTGTTCGCCCGCTGTGCCAACCAGTCCGACATCGCGGTCGGCACCGTCGTCGCCGGCCGGGATCGCGCCGAACTGGAGAACCTGGTCGGCTTCTTCGTCGACACCGTCGTGCTGCGCTCCACTGTGGATGGCCAGCGGCCGTTCGGCGCGTTTCTCCACGACGTCCGGGAGACCGTGCTCGCCGCGTTCGCGCATGGCGACGTGCCGTTCGACCGGCTGGTGGCGGAGCTGCGGCCGGAGCGCGATCCGAGCCGGACACCGCTGGTCCAGGCGCTGGTCGTGCTGCAGAACCCGATGGTGCGGCCGACTGACATCGGTGGTCTGCACGTGGCCGAGCACGACCTGCCTCGGCCCGCCGCGCGGTTCGACCTGGTGGTCGAGTTCCTGCCACGGGACGGCGGCCTGAACGTGGCCGTCGAGTACAACACCGACCTGTTCGACGCGGCGACGATCGAGCGGCTGACCGGGCACCTGCGGGTACTGCTGGCCGCGATCGCGACCGGGTCGGACCGGCCCATGGCAGCGCTGCCGATGCTGACCGAGTCGGAGACCGACCAGTTGCTGGTCGGGTGGAACGACACCGACCAGCACGTTCCGCCATCCGTGCTGCCGGCGCTGTTCGAAGCGCAGGCCGCGCGCACGCCGACCGCGACCGCCGTCTTCGACTCGGACGGCAACACGCTCAGCTACGCCGCGCTCAACGAGCTGGCGAACCGGCTGGCCAGACTGCTCGTCGCACGTGGCGCGGGGCCGCACGGCTTCGTCGCGCTGGCACTCCCCCGCTCACCGGGCCTGCTGGTCGCGCTGCTGGCGGTGCTCAAGGCCGGCGCGGCCTATCTGCCGATCGACCCTGGTTACCCGGCCGACCGCATCGCCTTCATGCTGTCCGACACCGAGCCTGCGCTGGCCCTGACGACCACCGAGCTGGCCGATCGGCTGCCGGACACCGTGCCGACGCTGGCCATCGACACCGCGGGCCCCGAACTCTGCCGCTCGGCCGGCACCGACCTCACCGACACCGACCGACTGTCCCCGCTGACGTCGGCGCACCCGGCCTACGTGATCTACACGTCCGGTTCGACCGGCCGGCCCAAGGGTGTCGTCGTGGCGCACCAGAGCGTTGCCGAGTTGGCGGCGTGGGCGGCGACCGAGTTCGGCGCGTCCGGACTGGCACGGGTGGTCGCGTCGACGTCGCTGAACTTCGACGTGTCGGTGTTCGAGATCATCTGTCCGTTGCTGGCCGGCGGTGCCGTGGAGATCGTGGCGGACCTGCTGGCGCTGGCCGAACGGCCGGTGACACTGCCACGGCCGAGCCTGATCAGCGGTGTGCCATCGGCGTTCGCCCAGTTGCTGGCCCAGGGCGCGCTGACGACCGGCGCGGACACCGTGGTGCTGGCCGGTGAGGCGCTGCCGGCGCATCTCGTGCGGGAGATCAAGGCCGCGATGCCGGGCTGCCGGGTGGCCAACATCTACGGCCCGACCGAGGCGACCGTCTACGCCACGGCGTGGTTCTCCAACGGTCACGACCCCGACCTCGCGCCGCCGATCGGCCGGCCGATCGCGAACACCCGCGCCTACGTGCTGGACAGTTCTTTCCGGCCGACGCCGATCGGCGTGCCGGGCGAGCTGTGCCTCGGCGGCAGTGGCCTGGCGCGCGGCTACCACCACCGGCCGGGCCTGACCGCCGACCGGTTCGTCGCGGATCCGTTCGGCGGGCCCGGCGCACGGATGTACCGGACCGGGGACGTCGTGCGATGGACCGCGGCCGGTGAGATCGAGTACCTGGGCCGATCGGATCACCAGGTCAAGATCCGGGGTTTCCGGATCGAGCTCGGCGAGGTGGAAACCGCGCTGCTGCGGCACGACGCGGTCACCGAGGCGGTTGCCGTGGTCCGCACGGACGGCGGCCACCAGCGCCTGGTGGCGTACGTCGTCGGAGCGGTGGACCCGGCCGAGCTGCGGGCGTTCGTCGCGCGTGATCTGCCCGACCACATGGTGCCGTCGGCGGTCGTGGCGCTGGACGCGTTGCCGCTCAACCCGAACGGCAAGCTGGACCGGGCCGCGCTGCCGGCGCCGGACTGGGCGGCACGGGTCGGCTACGCCCCGCCGCGTACCGATGCCGAGCGCGTCATCGCCGGCATCTGGGCGGCCGCGCTCGGGCTGGCGCGGGTCGGCATCGAGGACAACTTCTTCGAACTCGGCGGCGACTCCATCCTGGGCATCCAGGTGGTCGCGCAGGCCGCACGGGCCGGCCTTCGGTTGACCAGCAAGGACATCTTCCTGCACCAGACCGTCGCGACCCTGGCCGCCGCGGCAACGCCGATCGTCGTGGACACGGCCGAACAGGGACAGGTGTCCGGCGACGTGCCACTGACACCGATCCAGCGCTGGCTGTTCGACCTCCAGAAGGACCGGCCGGAGCGGTTCGACCAGTCGATCACCATCGAACTGGCCGCCGACGTCGACGAGTCGGCCCTACGCGCGGCACTCACCACGCTCATCGCACACCACGACGCCCTCCGGATGCGCTTCGAACACCGCGACGGCGCCTGGCACCAGCACAACGCGGCCGCCCAAACGGCCGACGTACTGTCCACAACGGACGAATTCGATCTGGCCGACGGCCCGCTGCTGCACGCGGCGCTCCGCCGCGATGGCGACAGGACACTGCTGAGGTTGGCGATCCACCACCTCGTCGTGGACGCCGTGTCGTGGCGCATCCTGCTCGAAGACCTCGATGCCG
>DATBDL010000048.1:0-1518 GCA_036269975.1 Pseudonocardiaceae bacterium
GCTGCGTCATCGGCGGCGGTGGCGCCGGCCCGCGTCGGATGCCTTCCGCCTCCCGCCGCTTCGGCGTCGGTCGGCCCTTCTTCGGGGTGTACGCCCGTGTGGCCACCGTCACCTCCGCCTCTTCCAGCGGGGCCTCGTCGGCGGGGTTCTCTGCGGTACGCAGGCGCGGGAACTTCACATCACCAGGGTAGGGCAGCCGCGGGCCGGCGGATACTTCCGGATGCACCACAAGCCCGCACACCCGCCTCGTACCCGGCTCGTCACGGTTGTGCGACCATGATGTGGGGAACAAACCCGTCAGTGCCTGTGTTGCGCCTGGCATACGGGTCCACGACCGTGAGGGAGAGTCATGACTGCCGAGAGCACCACCGCCGCGAGCGAAACCCAGACGCACGGCGTCACGCTGAGCGACTCGGCCGCCGCGAAGGCGAAGGCGCTGCTCGACCAGGAAGGCCGCGACGACATGCACCTGCGCATCGCCGTCCAGCCCGGTGGCTGCTCCGGCCTGCGCTACCAGTTGTTCTTCGACGAGCGGACGCTGGACGGCGACCTGCTTGTCGACTTCAACGGCCTGAAGGTGGCGGTCGACCGGATGAGCGCGCCGTACCTGCAGGGCGCCGTGATCGACTTCGTGGACACGATCGAGAAGCAGGGTTTCACCATCGACAACCCGAACGCCCAGGGCTCCTGTGCCTGCGGCGACTCGTTCCACTGAGCTGACACACCAAGAACCGCCCCACTTTCCGGACGGAAGGTGGGGCGGTTCTTGGTTGTCGTAGCTGGTCAGGTGCCCAGGCGACGGGCGCCGCTGAAGCCGCTGAAGATCGGCTGCACCTTCACCACCTGGCCGGACGCCGGAGCGTCGACCATCATGCCGCCGCCGACGTAGATGCCGACGTGGTAAGCCGGCCTGCCGAAGAACACCAGGTCACCGGCCTGCATGTTGGCCTGCGACACCGCGACGCCCATGCGTTGCAGCGCCGCCGCCGAGTGCGGAAGGCCACCCATGCCGGCCAGCGCGTATGCGTAGTCCACCAGGCCGGAGCAGTCGAACACCGACGGGCCCGACCCACCGAACTGGTACGCCTTGCCACGCTGGTTCAACGCCACCTGCATGGCACCGCCGGCCACACCGGGCGGCGCGATGTACGTGCCCTGCGGGCCGACGTCGGTGTTCAGGCTGTTGCGCTGCGTGGTGGACAGGCTGTGCAGCGCCTTGTTCACCTTCAACATCTGCGCGGCGAGCTGGGCCTTCTGCGTGTTGAGCTGCTGCAACAGCGTGTTCGCCGCGTCCGCCGCCGTCTGCGCCGTGCCCTGGTCCTTCGACGACCGCGCCTCGGCCACCTTCGCCGTGTCGATGGCCGACTGGAACTGGTTCATCGCGTCGTAGTCGTCGTTCGCGACGTCCTGCAGGTCGCTGGCGCGGTTGAGGTAGTCGGAGGTGGACGTGCCGGTCAGCAGCGCGGAGATCTGGTTGAACCGGGCACCCTCGAACGTCGCGTCGGTGAGCGCGTCGAC
>DATBDL010000049.1:0-4120 GCA_036269975.1 Pseudonocardiaceae bacterium
CCGCCGGCCGGTGAGTTAGATAGGAAACTTTATTAACTCGGGGCCAGACACTATTCGCGTATGTGGACGTCGTCAAGGCCGTGATGTATCGAGTCATGCTCGTATTCGGGCTCGCTTCTGGAAACGATTTCACCCCTGGCCAGCACGATGTCGCCGCGTGAGCGGGGCTTGACGGCCCGTGGTGGACCGGCCTACGCTCCGCCGCACAGTAAAGAAAGTTTCCTAACGAATTGGTCACTCCCGTGGAGGAGGGCCCGTCATGGACGCTCGCTCGCCCGCCGAACTCCGGCGCATCGCCGGACTCGCCGCCGCCGAACTGCGCGACGCGACCGCCGAGGAGATCCTGAGCTGGGCCGGCCGCACCTTCGGCGACCGGCTGGCGGTGGCCTCCTCGATGGCCGACACCGTGCTCGTCGACCTGGCCGCCCGCAACGCTCCCGGTGTGCACGTGCTTTTCCTGGACACCGGCTACCACTTCCCGGAGACCATCGGCACCCGGGACGCGGTCGCCGCGACGTACCCGATCACGCTGGTCACGGTCACGCCCGAACAGACCGTGGCCGAGCAGGACCACTGGTACGGGCCGCAACTGTACGCCCGCGACCCGGACCGATGCTGTGCCCTGCGCAAGATCGCGCCGCTGGACGCGGCGCTGGCCCGCTACGACGCCTGGGTCACCGGGCTGCGCCGGGACGAGTCGCCGACCAGAGCCGACACGCCCGTGATCGGCTGGGATGACCGTCACGACATGGTGAAGATCAGCCCGCTGGCCGGGTGGACCACCGACGACGTGGCCGAATACGCGGCGCGGCACGGGGTTCTGCAGAATCCGCTGCTCGCGGACGGCTATCTGTCCATCGGCTGCCGCCCGTGCACCACCCGCGTCGAACCCGGCGCGGACCCGCGCAGCGGCCGGTGGGCCGGCCGCGTGAAGACCGAGTGCGGCCTGCACGGCCGCTGAGCCGCACGACCAGATCCGGCGGTACCGCCGCCCGCCGCGACCGAAAGGGGTTTCGGTGTGAGGGCGACGACCCGAGCACGGCACATCCTCTCGCATCTCGACAACCTCGAGGCCGAGTCGGTGCACATCCTCCGCGAGGTGGCGGCGGAGTTCGAACGGCCAGCGCTGCTGTTCTCCGGCGGCAAGGACTCCACCGTCATGCTGCACCTGGCCCGCAAGGCTTTCCTGCCCGCGGCCGTCCCGTTCCCACTGTTGCATGTGGACACCGGACACAACTTCCCGGAGACACTGGAGTTCCGCGATCGGACCGTGGCCCGATTCGGGGTCCGGCTGCTGGTGGCGGAGGTTCAGTCCTATATCGACGCCGGCGTGCTCCGGGAACGGGCGGACGGCATTCGCAACCCGTTGCAGACAGTGCCGTTGCTACAGGCCATAGAGGCCAACCGGTTCGACGCGGTGCTCGGCGGCGGCCGCCGCGACGAGGAGAAGGCCCGGGCCAAGGAACGGGTCTTCTCGCTGCGCGACGAGTTCGGCCAGTGGGACCCGCGCCGGCAGCGGCCGGAGCTGTGGCGGCTGTACAACGGCCGGCACCGGCCCGGCGAGCACGTGCGCGTCTTTCCGCTGTCCAACTGGACGGAGCTGGACGTCTGGGGCTACATCCGGGCCGAGGACATCGAGCTGCCCGATCTCTACTTCACCCACCGGCGAACGGTTTTCCAGCGCGGTGGCATGTGGCTCGCGCCGGGGCCGTGGGGCGGGCCCGGCGACGGGGAGCCGATGCAGGACAGGATGGTCCGTTACCGCACCGTCGGTGACATGTCCTGCACCGGCGCCGTCGACTCGCCGGCGTCGTCGGTGGACGAGGTGATCGCCGAGATCGCCGCGTCCCGTGTGACGGAACGGGGTTCCAGCCGCGCCGACGACCGGATGTCCGAGGCCGCCATGGAAGACCGCAAGCGGGAGGGCTACTTCTGATGACAACCACCGAGATCGCCGTCGGCGACCTGCTGCGGCTCGCCACCGCCGGTAGCGTCGACGACGGCAAGTCCACGCTGGTCGGACGGCTGCTGCACGACACCAGCGCGGTCATGCCGGACCAGCTGGAGGCGGTCCGCCGCGCCTCGCAGCGCCGCGGCCAGACCGACGCCGACCTCGCGCTGCTGACCGATGGGCTGCGGGCGGAACGGGAACAAGGCATCACGATCGACGTGGCGTACCGGTACTTCGCCACCGCGCGGCGGCGGTTCATCCTCGCCGACACCCCGGGGCACGTGCAGTACACCAGGAACATGGTGACCGGCGCGTCCACCGCCGAGCTGGCCGTGATCCTCGTGGACGCGCGGCACGGCTTCGTCGAGCAGACCGGCCGGCACACCGTGGTCTCGGCGCTGCTTCGGGTCCCGCACCTGGTGCTCGCGGTGAACAAGATGGATCTTGTCGGCTACGACGAGGAGCGCTTCGCCGAGATCGCCGAGGAATTCACCGAGTACGCGTCCAGACTGGACGTGCCGGATGTGCAAGCGATCCCGATCTCCGCGCTGCGCGGGGACAACGTGGTCGAGGTCAGCGCCAACATGAGCTGGTACGCCGGCCCGACGCTGCTGGAGCACCTGGAGACGGTCGAGACCGGCGGCACCCCCGAAGCCACCCGCCTGCCCGTGCAGTACGTCATCCGGGCGACCGATTTCCGGGGCTACGCCGGACAGTTGTCGTCCGGCACGGTGCGGGTGGGCGACGAGGTGGTGGTGTTGCCGGCCGGGCACCGCACCCGGGTCACCGGGCTGGACGTGTGCGGCACACCGGTGCAGGAGGCGTTCGCGCCGCAGTCCGTGGTGGTACGGCTGGCCGACGCCATCGATGTCGCCCGGGGCGACATGATCGCGCCGGTCGCCACCATGCCGATCGCGGCCGATCGGCTGGTGGTGGTCGCCTGCCAGCTGGCGGCGCGGCCGCTGCGGGTCGGCGACCGGGTGCTGCTGCGGCACACCACCAGGACCGTGCGCGCGGTGGTCGAGGCCATCGAGGAGCGACTGGACGTGCACTCACTGCGTACCGACAACCCGATGAGAGCCTTGCACACCAACGACATCGCGCTGGTGTCGGTGCGCGCCGCCGAGCCGGTCGCGGTCGACCCGTACGAGTTCAACCGCCACTGCGGCTCGATCCTGTTCATCGACGAGGCCAGCGGCGACACGCTGACGGCGGGAATGGTCGGCGTGCCGACGTGGTGGCCGTGAGACGGCTGCTACCGGTCGCCGCGGCGCTCGTGCTGGCCACCGGCTGCGCCTCGGCTGCGTCCACATCGGACACGCTGCGGCTCGGGTATCTGGGCAACCTCACCCATGCCACCGCGATCGTCGGTGTGGCCAAGGGGTTCTTCGCCAAGTCGCTCGGCGCCACCGGCCTGGCCACGCAGGTGTTCAACGCTGGGCCGGCCGAGATGACCGCGATGCTCGGTGGCCAGCTCGACGCCGCCTACGTGGGACCTTCCTCGGCCCTGACCGGCTACGTCCGCAGCCACGGCGAGGCGCTGAAGATCGTCGCCGGGGCGACCATGGGCGGGGCCGAGCTGGTCGTGCGGTCCTCGATCGCCGCCCCGGCCGACCTGCGGGGGAAAACGCTTGCCACGCCCCAACTCGGCAACACCCAGGACGTGGCGCTGCGGTACTGGCTCAGTCAGCACGGGCTGAAGACCACCACCGACGGCGGCGGCGACGTGGCGATTCGCCCGCAGGGCAACGCGACCACGCTGGACCAGTTCCGCGCCGGCAAGATCGACGGGGCCTGGCTGCCCGAGCCGTGGGCGTCCCAGCTGGTTGTGGCGGCGGAGGCGAAGGTGCTGGTGGACGAGCGCGACCTGTGGCCGTCCGGCCGGTTCGCCAGCACCGACCTGGTGGTGTCGGCCACGTTTCTGCGCGACCACCCGGACACCGTGCGGCGGCTGATCGACGGAGAACTGGCCAGCAACGACTGGATCACCGCGAATGCCGCGCAGGCCAAGGACACCGTGAACGCCGAGCTGCGGCGGCTCAGCGGCGCCGCGCTGACCGACGAGGAGATCGCCCGGGCCTGGGACGAGCAGCAGGTCACGGACGACCCGTTGGCCTCGACCGTGGGCGCGCAGGCCGATCACGCCGTGGCCATCGGCCTGATGTCGGC
>DATBDL010000050.1:0-1574 GCA_036269975.1 Pseudonocardiaceae bacterium
CGGACAGTGGGGTGTACGGGAAGTCCGCGAACGGGGTCGGACCCGTCAGTCTCACCTCGTCCAGTATGTTCGTCGGCTTCGTGTTGCCGTCGCCGCCGAGGTTGCGCTGGTAGAGGTCCACCTCCAGGGTTGGTACCGCGCTGAACGGGGCGCCCTGGATTCCTTCCGTCCTCCCCAGCGCCGCCAGCGCGTCATGGGTGCTGGCGGTCGACTGCCCGACCGCCAGGTTGTCCAGATTCTGCCGTACCGGATCCGAATCGAGCAGCCCGGCTGTGACCGGCGCCTGGCCCTGCGGGGTGGCCGGATCGAGCATCGCCGTCACGGCCAGCATGCTCGCGGTGTTGGCCGCCGGACTGGGCAGCGCCACGGTGAACTGACCCCATGCCGCCGCACCGAAATCGGCCCACCCGTTGGCTTTCGCGATCAGCGCCGGCAGTGCTGCGAATGTCGGGGCGACCGTCGACGTCACGGCCTTGGCGGCGTCCGGTGGCATCGCCAGTACTACCGGGCTGGTGGCCAGCGACTGCGGGGCGTCGCCGAGCACGTTCGCCGGCAACTGGTTGGTCCACAGTGTGGAATCGACGATCCACGCCTGGGGACGCGGGCCCAGTTTGCCGGTGTCCCAACCGTGCGCCACTGCCGCCAGTACGGTCTGCGCGTCGATGGCGGACACGTTCACCCGCACGCAATGGTCGTTCACGACCGGCTCGGAATCGTTGTACGCGGCCGCCGCGCTGCCGATGACGTCGGCGATCGACGGGACCACCGCCAACTGGATGGTCTGCCCGCCTGCTGGGCAGTCGACGACACTCGCGGCCGGTCGTTCGACCATTCTGCCGTGCACCCACACCCAGCCGAACCAGCCGGCCGCGAACAGCACGACCGCCACGAAGGTGGCCAGCGGCCAGCGGCGCCTCGGCCGATTACGACCGGGCACCTGTACGCGACGTAAATGGGTGTCGGACGTCTCCGCGCGGTGACGCCCCATCCGACGGCCTCCCGAGGGCGGCATGGTCACCTACGTGTGGTAGGCGCTCGGCGTCACGCTAACAGTTGAAGCCGTTTAATCAAGGTTTGTCACGGTCCGCGTTGGACCGGTGGCACCTGGTTCATGCGCCGACGTGCGTTGCATCCCGTACGGGCCCAACGTATTCCTCGACCACGTCTTCGAGTGCGACGACGCCGACCAGTGAACCGTCCGGCCGGACCGCCCTGGCGAGATGGCTGTTCGCCCTGCGCAGCGCGGCGAGCGCCTCGTCCAGTCGGGCATCCGTTGGTATTTCTGGCAAACCGCGTACCAGTGAGCGCGGCACCGGTTCGGTGGGCTCGCCGTCGAGCAGGTCCAGCACGTCCTTGATGTGCAGGTAGCCGATCAGCCGGTCGTGGTCCTGTAGCGGAAATCGGGAGAAGCCGGTCGCGGCAACGGCATCGGCCACATCGCCGACGGTCGGCGCGGCGGGCAGCGACCACACCTCGACCAGCGGCACCACCACGTCCGCCACGGTGTGGCCGGCCGAGGAGAGTGTCTGCGTGAGCCGCCTGGACTCCGCGCCGTCCAGCAGTCCCTGGTCGCG
>DATBDL010000051.1:0-12064 GCA_036269975.1 Pseudonocardiaceae bacterium
AATCGTGGCGCACGCACAGGTGTGGCCGACCGGCTGAGCCGGTCGGCCACACTTTCGTCGTACGTCAGGCGGTCACGGTAAGTCCGGGTTGGACGGTCGCGCCGGACAGCCGCACCCCACGTTCGATGGTCACCTCGTCGCCGATGGCCGTGTAGCCGTCGGTGAGCACGGGTTGGCCCGCCACCGAGTCCAGCCGGGTCATCGTGCCGACGTAGGTGTCCCGCAGCCTGGCGTGCGGCCCGATCATCGCCCCGTGCATGCAGGCCACCCCGGACAGTTCGGCGCCGGCCCCGATGTCGACACCGTCCGCGATGTCGGACCAGCTTATCCGCGCGCCGTTGCCGATCTCGACGTCCTGGCCGATCCGCACGCCCGGCCCCAGTTCGACCAGCCCGTGCCGAACCCGCTCGGCCAGCGTGCCGCCGGTGACCGGATCACGCAGCCGCAGCGAGGACGGGTGCACCCACGACTCGTCACCGACCTGGTCGGGCAGCATCTTCATCATGTTCGGGTAGTCGCCGCCCAGCGCTGACCGCATGGTGTCCAGGTAGTCCCTCGGCGTACCGAGGTCACCGAAGCGCCCGATCGGCCACACGTGCACCGGCGCACCGGACGCCACCAGCCACGGCAGCAGGTCACGCCCCCAGTCCAGTCGGCTGGCCAGCATGCCGACCAGCGCGCCGGACGCCAGCAGCTTGCGGAAGTAGCCACAGTCCAACAGGTAGAGCCCCGCGTTGGTGTCCACGGCCGTCGTGCGGCCGATCACGGACCGGATCTCGGCCAACGAGGGCTTCTCCAGAAAACGGGTGCACCGGTTGTCCCGGTCGGTGACCATCGCGCCGTACTTGCGCGCGACCACGTCCGCGTCGTGCCGCACGCAGCCCACGGTCAGCACGGCCCCGCTGGCCCGGTGCGCGTGCACCATCGCACCGAGGTCGAACTCGAACACCGAGTCGGTCGGGAACACGAGCGCGAGCCCGCCCAGTTCCCAGCACTCCAGGTTGTGCAGGGTGGACTCGCCGGACCCCGAGTTCGTCCTGTCGTGCCGGGGCCGGGAGTACCGCACCCGAACGTCGTGCCGTTCCCCGTATCCCAGCACATCCTTGATCTGACAGCGGTTCTCCCGTCCCTTCGCCACCACGCAGAACTCGTCGACACCCTGCTCGTGCAGGGTGTCGATCTGCCATTCGATCAACGGACGCCCGAGCAATCCGATCGTCGCCTTGCTCCGGACCTGGCCGGGCGAGCTGAGGGTGATGGGCCGACCACGCACCCCCAGCCCGCCGGCCAGCGCGATTCCCACTACGGCGGCCACGACACCGTTTCCCGTCCGGTTACTGGGGAACCCGCTCCGAAATGGTGACGCTCTGCTGGAGTCCGACGTCCTCGATGGCCGCCCGTACGGTCTTGTTCGGCGCCACGATCACGATGTCGACCTCGTTGGTCATCTTCTCGCGGCAGAACGCGAGGCCGCGCAGGCCGGCCGCGGACAGCCGGTCCAGTTTGGACATCTCCAGCACGAGCCGGCTGACACCCTGGCTGGCGGCCTCGGCGACGTGCTCGCGGAACTCCTCCGCGCTGCCGTCGTCGAGGACGCCCTCCAATGTGATCACGGCGGTGTTGCCCGTTGTGGACAACGAAGCGACGAACGTCATCTCTCCTCCTATGTTTCGAAGCAGCAGCCAGGTTCCGAGGCAGCCAGGTTCCGAGGCAGCCAGGTTCAGCCGGCCACTGGACGCGCGACCATGACGATCACCGAACGTGGGCTGATCCGGTAGGTGTGCGGATCGGCCAGTGGGCGCTCCGTACCGGGCGGGTACACGCCGGGTGCCTCGCCCGCGGTGTCGGCGGCCAGGTGCCACCCCCAGCCGTCGTCCGGGACGGGGAGTTCCAGTTCGTGTTCCTCCCAGTGCGCGTTGGCCACGACGTAGACGTAGTCCGGACTGCCGTTCTCGATGTGGTGGCCGCACCACATGACGCCGAGCACGCGGTTGGTCGGTGACCAGTCCGGTTGCCATGCCCGCACGCCGTGCCAACTGATCTCCGGGTGGCCGCAGTCGGTCGGGTCGATGCTGTTGGGGTGGTGCATCGCGCACAGGACGGTGTGTGCCCTGCGCAGGGCGATCGCGTTGCGGGTGAACTCGACCAGCTCGGCGTCGGTGTCGGTCAGCGACCAGTCGAACCAGGCCAGTTCGTTGTCCTGGCAGTAGACGTTGTTGTTGCCGCGTTGGGTCCTGCCGACCTCGTCGCCGGACAGCACCATCGGGATGCCGCGGCTGGTCAGCAGCAGCAGCAACGCGTTCTTCACCTGCTGCTGGCGCAACCGGTTGACGCCGGGGTCGTCCGTCGGCCCCTCGACGCCGCCGTTCCAACTGTTGTTGTCGTTGGCGCCGTCGTTGTTGTTCTCCCCGTTGGCGTCGTTGTGCTTGCCGTCGTAGGAGAACAGGTCCATCAGTGAGAACCCGTCGTGACACGTGACGAAGTTGATCGACGCGCGGGCGCCGCGCTGCTGGTACAGGTCGGGCGAGCCGGCGATCCTGGTGGCCAGGTCGCCGACGACACCCTCGTCGCCCTTCAAGAAGCGCCGCACCGTGTCCCGGTAGCGCCCGTTCCACTCCGACCAGCGGTGGTAGTTCGGGAAGCTGCCGACCTGGTAGAGGCCGCCGGCGTCCCACGCCTCCGCGATCAGCTTGCAGTCGCGCAGCACCGGGTCGTTGGCCAGCGCCTCGATCAGCGGCGGGTTCGCCAGCGGGACACCGTGCTCGTCCCGGTCCATGATCGCGGCCAGGTCGAACCGGAAGCCGTCGATGTGGTATTCGCTGGCCCAGTACCGCAGGCACTGGACGATGAACTCCCGCACGACGGGGTTGTTGCTGTTGAAGGTGTTGCCCGTCCCGCTGAAGTTGTAGTAGTAGCCCTCCGGGGTCAGCATGTAGTAGGTGCTGTTGTCCAGCCCACGGAACGAGATCGTCGGGCCGAGCTCGTTGCCCTCCGCGGTGTGGTTGAACACCACGTCGAGCATGATCTCGATACCGGCCGCGTGCAGCGACTTGACCATGTGCTTGAACTCGTCGCCCTGCATGCCGAACCGGCCGGTCGCGGCGTAGCCCGCCTTCGGGGCGAAGAACCCGACCGTGTTGTAGCCCCAGTAGTTCAGCAGCCGCTCGCCGGTCTCCTCGACCAGCCTGCTGTTGCCGAACTCGTCGAACTCGAACACCGGCAGCAGTTCGACGCAGTTGACGCCGAGCTGGGACAGGTACGGGATCTTCTCGATCAGCCCCGCGTACGTGCCGGGGTTGCCGACGCCGGAGCTGGGATGCCGGGTGAAGCCGCGGACGTGCGTCTCGTAGATCACCAGGTCGTTCGGCGTGATCCTGAGTGGACGGTCGTTCTCCCAGTCGAAGTCGTCGAAGGCCAGCCGGGCGCGATGCTGGTAGCGGTTGTCGTAGTCGGGCAGAGCGCCCCAGACCTCGCGCCCGCCGAGGACCTTCGCGTACGGATCGGTCAGGATCACGTTGCTGTCGAACCGATCCTTGAAGTGCTCGTCCGGCGGACCCGTGACCCGGAAGCCGTACTCGATCTCCTCGTACTCCAGGCCGAACACGGTGATCGCCCACACCCTGCCGATCCGGAAGTCGGCCGGGATCGCCAGTTCGGCGATCGGTTCCGGCTCGCCGATCTTGAACAGCACGACCGAGACGCTGGTGGCCCTGCTGGAGAAGACCGCGAAGTTGACGCCGTTGGGGACCAGCGTGGCCCCCAACGGGGCGACCCGGCCGGGCCGGACGCCGTAGCCGCCGATGTTGTGGGTCGGGAACGAGTCGATCCGGTCACGTACGCGCGGTGGCGTGGTCACGCTCCCGCCTCCCTTCCACCAGTGCTCGCATGTCGGCGACACCGTCGCTGACGGAGTCCGACAGCACGAAGAAGTCGAGGAAACCGGTCGCGTCGAGCACGTTGTGGACCTCGGCCGAGAGGCCGACCACCGCGACGGTGTGCCCCAGTGCCTGCGCCTGGCGGTAGATCAGGACCATCGTGCGTAAGCTCGCGCTGGACACGCACGACACCTTCGAGAAGTCGATCACCACGTGCTCGTGCTGTGGCAGCAACTCGGCGATCCGGTCCTGGACGTCCAGTGCGGACTGGCTGTCCAGCGCACCGGACAACACGACAACGGCGACATCGTCGATCAGTCGCTTGCTGAACTTCATGTTCGTCTCCTTATCCGCCGGGCGGTCCGCACCGACTAGTCGTCCGCGGCGACGAGCGTGGCCCGCACGGTGAGCCGGTCGGCGGACTCGGGCAGCGTGACGGTGAGCGCGCGGGGGTCGAACACCTCGTAGGGCTTGCCGTCGATCTCGACCTCCTGCAGACGGACACGGCCCGTCGGCAACAGGTCGGGAGCGACCCGCAGCGTCCGGCTGGCGTCGGGGTGCGGCTTGAACCACAACTGCAGCGGCTGCTTGGTGATCAGCAGGTTGGTGTAGGTCGCCGACAGGTAGCACAGCTCGGCGGAGTGGTACATGCTCATCGAGTGGCTGCCCTTGAGCCGCTCGGTGCCCAGCAGGTACGGCATACCGGTGGCCAGCACGTTGAAGTAGACGCCACCCTCGTCGTGGTCGAGGAAGAAGCTGTTGTAGAAGCTCTCCGCCTCGCGGGCGTGCCGCAGGTACTCGTTGTCGCCAAGGCTTCCGTACAAAATCAGGTAGGCCAGGATGGCCTGTTCCTGCTGCCACCACGCCTTGCGGTCGTGCCACGCGAAGCGGTGGTTCTGCTCGCCGTCGCGCATGACCCGCTCGACCACGTCGTACCAGCCACCGCGCTGGCGGTCGCTGCCGACCGACGGCATCAGCTTGGCGATCTTCTCCGCAAGCTCCACATAGGACTTCTTCGGCCGCTGGCCGTGCATCCGCATGAGGTTCCACGCGATCTTCAGGTTGTGCCCGACCACGGCGCGGTTCTGCTGCCAGGTGTGTTCGAGGTCGTGCGACCAGTCCCGCATGAACCGCTCGTTCACGAACGGGCTGTTCTGGTAGTCCGGGAAGTGGTCCACGATGGTGTCGAACGTGCGCTCGAGCATGTCCAGGTGTCGCTGCTCGCCCGTGGCCAGGTACAGGTTCACCAGGTAGGCGGGCGCGTGGTCGCCGACCGAGTTCCAGTTCTTGCGCGACGCGTTCGCGCCGAGCGAGTCGTGGTGCGGGGACAGCAGGATCGGGTCCAGGTGCGAGTAGTAGCCACCCTGCTCGTAGTCGCGGAAGAACTTCTCGAACAGCCGCATCGTGCCATCGGCGTCGGCGATGATCCTGGGGTCACCGGTGACCCGGAAGGTCTGGATCGGGCCGGCGAGCGCGTAGATCTGCTCGTACATCGGGATCGCGTCGTAGTCGTCGGAGAATTCCGAGCTGAACAGCTTGGTCTCGGTCTTACCGTCGATGCGAACCCCGTGGTACCAGTAGATCACGTCGTTGCCGCGGTCCACGAACCGCATGTGGTCGCGCAGGTGCTCGGTGCCCTTCTCGGCGACCTCGAGGTAGTCCTCCTTGCCGGTGAGCATGTAGGCCGACGCCATGCCGTAGACCATGCGGGAGATCGTGTCGGTCTCCTGCACGTGGCTTTCGGTCTTGGAGCCGCCCAGGTGCAGTTCGGTGCGGTAGTCGCGGTAGTCGATCGCGCCGGTGCCGAACTGCGCCCGCCGGTAGAACGACGCGAGCTGGTCGATCTGCCGCGCCCACCAGGTGGGTTCCTCGAAGTTGTAGTCGTTCGCGCCACGGCCCAACAGTTCGATGTGCTTCGCCGTGTACCGCAGGCCGTCGCCGACCGGGTAGAAGATGCCGTACGCGATCACGTACCGGCCCGGCACGAGCACGTCGTCGAGGTGCCCGCTCCCGTCGGTGTACGGCTCGCCGAGGTTGCGCAGCAACTCGGCGCCGGTGGTCTCGTCGATCTCGATCGTGAAGGAGCGCTTGTCGCTCGTCTTCAGCTCGAACGTCCGCGATTCCGCGTCGAAGCTCTCGACGTAACCGGCGATCGTGTCCGTCCATGTGTACGCCAGATTGTTCGGCACCTGGGCGGGGTGGTTGGGGATAGCCATTGTCTGTCCTCCGTTAGTCCTGATCGCGGTAGCCCTGGCTGACCTCGACGATCACACCGTCCGGATCGGACAGCCACACGGTGCGCCAACCCGGAATGAAGTCATGGAAATCCAACGGGCCGAGTGATACCGGCACCTGGCCGTCCAGACCGGCGAGGAAACCGTCCAGGTCCTCGGTCTGGAAGGCGAGATGCCGGATCACGCCAGGGTTGGGCGGACCGTCCGCTGACGGATCGATCACGCTCTCGCCCTGTGCCCCGAACAGCTCCAGCAGAACCTGGCCGTGCCGCAGGAAAACGATCTGGCTGCCGCCGAGGTCGACGCTGCGCACCCGCTGGAAACCCAGCCAGTGGCGGTAGAACTCCTCGGTCGCGGCCTGGTCGCGGCAGTTGAGCGCGACGTGCGACCAGACCAGCGGCACGGCCGTCGTCATCGGACCCCGCCCCTTCGCTCGATCAGCAGGTCGATGATCGCGCGGGCGAACAGGTGCGCGTGCATACCGGTGCGCGCGGTGACGAGGTCACCGCCGTCGATCACCACGTCCTGGTCGACGTACTCGGCGCCCATGTTGCGGGCGTCGCCGATCAGGTTGTTGTGCACGACGACCTTGCGGCCGCGCACCAGTTCGGGCGCCGGCGCCAACAGCCACATGCCGTGGCAGATGATGCCCTTGAGCACGCCCGGCTGGGCGAAGGCCCTGCGCACGAACTCGGTGGCCGGCGGGGTCTTCGTGACGTCCTCGGTGTAGCGCAGCCGGTCGGACACCATGCCGGACGGCACGATCACCGCGTCGAACGTGCGCAGTTCGTCGTCCGAGATACCCTCGAACGTCTCGTTGACGACCAGCGGGATCTTCCACTCGTGGCCGGTGAAGGTGATCTGGTCGTTGCCCCACAGCCTGGTCATCAGGTGCAGTTCGACGCCCTCCTCGGCGAAGCGGCGCTGGTAGTAGAAGATCTCCGGCTCGAAGTAGTCGCTCTCGATCAGCACGGCGATCTTCGCCCCGGCCAGTGCGCCGTCAGCGCGCACGACGAGCTCACTCATCGGAGTCCTCCTTGATCAGGTCGGCCGCCCGTTCGGCGATGGCGACGATCGCGGTGTGGCAGTTGCCGGACGGCACCGCCGGCATCACGCTCGCGTCCACCACCCGCACGCCCGTCACGCCGCGAACCCGCAGCCGAGGGTCGACGACGGCCATCGCGTCGATGCCCATCCGGCAGGAGCCGGCCTGGTGGTGGTAGCTGTCGGCCTTGGCGCGCACGAAATCGGTGAGCGCCGCCGTGCCGCGGATGTCCGAACCCGGCATCAGCTCGCCGGCCAGTACCTCGCGGAACGCAGTGGTGCCGAAGATCTCCCTCGACAGCTCGACCGCCTGCACGAGCCGGGTCAGGTCGGACGGGTCGCCGAAGTAGTTCGGGTTGACCAGCGGCGCCGCGAACGGATCGTCACTGGCCAGCCGGATCCAGCCGCGCGAGTTCGGCCGCACCACGCCGGGCAGGATGCTGACGGCATTCGGGTGCTGCTGTCCCACGATGATGTCGAACGGGACGTGCACGAACGCGATCTGCAGGTCCGGCGCGAGCATGCCCGGTTGCGACGTGGTGAACAGCGCCGCCTCGGACAGGTTCTGCCGGCCCGGCTCGACGGGCTTCCTGGTCTCGCGGATCAGGCCGACCAGCACGTGGTTGTGGAAGTTCTCCCCGACACCGGGCAGGTCGGCCACCACCGGGATGCCGCGCTCGGCGAGCTGGTCAGCGGGCCCGACACCGGAGAGCAGCAGCAGCTTCGGCGACTCGATCGCACCGGCACAGACGATCACCTCGCGGGTCGCGGTGACCGACCGGATGCCCGGCCCGTCCTGGGTCGCGCCCGCAAGCTGCCGTCCGTCGCCGACCGGCTTCGCCGCCGCCTGCTGCCGGAAGGTCACGCCGACGCACCGCTGGCCGTTCCAGGCCAGCTCCATCGCGTCCGCGTTGGTGCGCAGCGTCAGGTTGGGCCTGCTCAGTGCCGGCTCCAGATAGGACACCAGGGCACCCTGACGCACGCTGTCCTTGACGTCGATGTGGTGCCAGCCGGCGCCGATCATGTTGGGGCCGTTGAAGTCCTCGGTGCGCGGGAAGCCCAGTTCGTCGCAGGCGTTGAGGAACACCTGGGAGAGCGGGTTGGGCTCGTGCTTGCCCGCGTTGGTGACCGTCTGCGGCCCCGCGGTGCCGATCCTGGGGTCGGTCTGGTCCTCCTGCGACTCCAGCTTGGCGAAGTAGGGGAGCAGGTCGTCGTACGACCAGCCGGCCGCGCCCTGGTAGGCCCAGTTGTCGAAGTCGGAGAAGTGCCCACGGATGTGCATCATGATGTAGAGATTGCTGCTACCGCCGGGCATCCTGCCGCGCGGCTCGTAGGACTGCCGGCCGGCCAGGCCGGGCTGCGGCACGCTGCTGTAGCCCCAGTCGTACGGCGAGCCGAGCAGCCGGAACCAGGTCGGTGCGTTGTCCACATCGGACGGAATGAAGTCGCCGCCGGACTCCAGCAGCAACACGGAGACGTTCGGATCCTCGGAGAGGCGGGCGGCCAGGGTACATCCGGCGGCGCCCGCGCCGACGATGACGTAGTCGTAGTCCTGCATTGGGCACCTCTACTTGGCCAGCACCGACGCGAACGGCGCTGTGTCGTGGAAGTTGGCCATGTAGCTGATCTGGCCGTCGGTGATCTCGTAGTAGTTGCACACGTTCGCCTGGATCGTCACGCCGGCCGGCGTCACGGCCGTCAGGCGCGACACGACGGCGGCCTTGTCGCCGTCGACGACGACGTGGCGGGGCACGTTGGCGAACATGCTGTACATGTCCGGGAAACCGCGCATCATGTCGCGCAGGGTCTCCCTGCCCTCGACGTGCCCGGCGAGCTGCTCGTCCATGACCTGGTCCGGCGCGAACAGGTCGCACCAGGCGTCCCAGTCACCCTGGTTGGCCAGCTCGTAGTAGCGGGTCACGATTTCGGTGACGTTCATCGGAGTCTCCCTCTACTCAGGCGGCGGTGAGCCGTTCGGTCACCGACTTCAGCGACACCGACGACCAGACGAACCGGTCGAGCGCGTGCTGGTCACCGGAGTGCACGCGCACGTCGGCGATCCGGCCGTCGCTGATGCCGTACGTGACGGCGGCCGGCAGCTCGATCCGCTCGCCGTGCAGGTCGGCGACGCCGAGGTGCTTCTCCACCACGGTGCCGTCGTCGAGCTCGCCGAAGTGCAGGTCGGTGAACTGGATTCCGGTCCGCGCCATCCGGCCGAGGAACCCGAGCACCTGGTCGGGGCCCCGGTGCTCGCCGGCGAGGGGGTGGTGCCCCGGCACGCGCCACACGATCGCCGGATGCATCAGCTCGGTGCGGATACGTTCCACGTCACCGGATTCGAAGTACCGGTACATCGTCAGGATGATGTCGACGTTGCTCATCGAATGCTCCTCACAGCGCCGCGGAACCCGGCATGGCGTCCATCCGGTCCACGGTGTAGATCTTGATCTGCGGACCGGTCGGGCCGGCGACGATCGTCCAGGTCTGGTAAGCGTCGAAGCCGAGCCACTTGCTCTTGGCGTCCTGGCCGTCGTGTGCCTTGCACTGCCAGTTCACCAGCACCTTGACCTCGGCCGTCGAGCCGTCGCCGGAGCGGACGTCGACCGAGCGGACGGTGTGGACCTCGTCGAAGAACCGGGTCGTGACCGCCTGGTACCACTGCGCGAACCCCTCGTGGCCGTACGAGGTCACCTCGGGGAACCGCATCTCCAGCCCGTCGTCCGCCAGCATCTTCTGCACGCTGGCCAGGTCGTCGTGCTGGTCGAGGGCCTCGTACCATGCGACGGCGAAGCGGTGGATCGCAGCGTCGGTGAGGGTGTGCGGGGTTGCCGTGACCATGGTTTCTCTCCTGCGGATTCGTTGGTACGGTCAGCCGATGAGGTCCTCTGTCGCGACGTCGGCGAGGAACGGGCCGGGGGTGCCGAGCATCCGCTCGACCATGTCCTCCGCGTTCTCCGCCTTCTCCAGCCGGCCGCCGGGCACGCCGAGCGACTTGGCCAGCCCGACGAAGTCGGTCTCGGGGAAGCCGATGTCGAACGCGGTCGGGTGCCGGTGCGGCGCTATCCGCCGTTCCCGCCAGTACTCATCGATGTTGTCGTTGAGCAGTTCGTACTTGCGGTTGTTGCACACGACGAACTTCGCGCCGATGTCGTAGCGCGCCGCCGTCCACATCGCCTGGAACGTGTACATCGAACCGCCGTCGCCTGCGAAGCCGATCACGGTCCGCTCCGGGTGCGCCACCTTCATGCCGATCGCGCCGGGGAAGCCGACACCGAGCGACCCGCCCCTGGTGAGGAACGAATGGCCGGGCAGCCTCGGCGGCAGGTAGTAGCCGACCAGCGGTGACGCCGTCAGCGCCTCGTCGAAGACCATCACGTCGCCCGGCACCCTTGCGGCCAGTCCACGCAGGAACGTGCCGAGCACCGAACCGGTGCCGTGCGGCATCGGCCGGGTTTCCGCGCGCCGCACGGCAAGCCGGGCCCGCGCCGCGTCCCGCTGCGCCGGTGTGCTGATCGCGCCGAGCACGTCGGCCAGCGCGGCCATCGTCGGCTTCGGGTCGGCCACGATGCCCAGGTCGACCGGGTGGTTCTTGGCGATCTCGTAGGCGTTCAGGTCGACGTGCACGATCCGGGCGTCGTTCGCGAACGGGTTCTCCAGGTCGGGGAACACCTCGGGGAACACGTAGGTGCCCACGATCAGCACCGCGTCCGCCGCCTTGACAGCGGCCCTGCTGACGTGGCCGAACATGTGGCCGAGCTGCCCGCGGACCAGCGGATGGTCCGCCGGCATGTTCGGCTCGGACGAGTCGACCAGCCAGACGTCGGCGCCGAGCCGTTCGGCGACCGCGGTCACCTCGCGCTGGGCCCCGGCGGTGGCCACCCCGTCACCCAGCAGCATCAGTGGCCGCCGTGCGTCGGACAGCAGTTGTGCCGCTCGACCGACGAGATCGGGGGTGGCCACCGCCATGGTGGCCGGGACGACCGTCGGCACGACAGCTTCGCTGGTGTCGGCGTCCAGGACGTCCATCGGCAGTGACAGGAAGACCGGTCCACGCGGGACGGTCATCGCGATCTTGATCGCCCTGCGCAGCATGCGCAGGACCGACGACGGGTCGGTGACCCTCGCCGCCCACTTGGTCACCGGCCTGGCCATCGCGACCAGATCCGATGCCATCTGCGCGTCCATCGACTCGTACACCACACCGGACTCGCCTGCGATGCACACCAGGGGCGCGTGCCCCCGCATCGCCTGGTACAGCATGCCGATGCCGTTGCCGAGACCCACACCGCTGTGCAGTTGCAGGAGCGTCGGTTTCTGGGTCGCCCTGGCATAGCCGTCCGCGATTCCCGCCGCGACGGTCTCCTGCAGGGTGAGGATGTACTCGAACCCGCCGTGGGCCTCCAACTCGTCGAGCAGACCCTGCTCGACCGTGCCTGGGTTCCCGAAGATGTGCGTGATCCCGTCCGCGAGCAGTTGCTCGCAGATCGCGACCTTGCCCGGCCTGGTGGCCACGGCCTTCTCCCTTCCGCGGACGGTTTCTCGCGTTACCAGCCGAACCGAGTCAGGCCGGACTCGAGAACCTCGACGATCTTCTGACCGGTCGTGTAGGAGTCGTGCGTCGAACGGCCCGTGATGAAGGGGTAGTCGACGACCACGGAGATCTCGTGGCCGAACCCGCCGTGGTAACGGCCGTCCGGTCCGGTCGCGTCACGCAGGATGTACTCCAGCGGATACGGCGGCGGGCCCATGTTGATGTCGGCGCCCACGAATCCGGTGCCGTCCTTGTAGTCGTACTCCTTGCAGTGCCCGGTGACGTGCTTGCCCCAGATGATGCTCTTGCGGTCCTCCCAGTCACGGGCGAACGCCAGGCAGGCCACGCCGTAGCACTCGGCGGCCACCGGCTTGCCGGCG
>DATBDL010000052.1:0-20116 GCA_036269975.1 Pseudonocardiaceae bacterium
CTCTCCATGTGGAGGTGTACATGTCAACCACGAAACCGCACAATCACGTGGATGGCATTGTCGCCAGAAGGAGTCCACATGAGGAAAGCGATCTCAGCCCGCCGGGCGCGACCAGGTGTCGGCCGTATCGGTGGCGCCGTCCTACTCGCGCTGGCCACGGTCACCGTCGGCGTGGCAGCGGCACAGGCACAGACGCGGCCGGCCTTCGTGCCCACGCCGGATCCCGCGATCTACGGGACGAGCCAGCCGGTGGCCGCGTCCGTCACCATGAACGACGGCGTCGCGTTGTCGGCGCAGGTCGTGTACCCGACCAACCCGGTGACCGGTCTGCGGGCACCCGGCACCTTTCCCGTCCTCGTCACGCAGAACCCTTACGGCACAGCGATCAGCAATCCGCTGACACCCGGCACCTACTACGTCGACCGCGGGTACATCTACGTCGCGGTATCCGTGCGAGGCAGCGGAACCTCGGGCGGTCAGATGGACTGGTTCGGCACGCAGCAGGGCCAGGACGGCGCCACCGTCGTCAACTGGGCGGCCCACAGCCTCTCCGGCTCGAACGGCAACGTCGGCCTGGACGGCTGCTCCTACCTCGGCGTCGACCAGTGGTACACCGCAGCCCAGGTCGGCCCGAACTCCGCGCTCAAGGCCATCACGCCGTTCTGCACCGACGCGGACATGTACAACGACATCACCACCGTCGGCGGTGTCCCCACCTCCTTCATTCCGGCGCTGTCCCAGGTACTTCCGCGTGGGCCGCAGGACAACGCGCAGACCGATCCCCTGTCTGTCACGGTCAACGACCTGACCAGCGGTGGCGCCCGGTCCTACAACGACGACTACTGGAACAGCATCGACGTCCAGCAGCTCATGCCGCAGATCGTCGCGAACGGGGTTCCCGCGCTGTCCGAGACGGGCTGGAACGACCTGTTCCCCGGTGGCAGCATCGGTGACTACACCGCGGCGCAGAACGCGTTCTTCGGCCGGCCGGTGACCGCGCCGATCACCGCGGGCGAGCCGGTGACCGGCCGGTACCAGACCATCGTCGGCCCGTGGACGCATTCCGAGAACACCAGCGGCGACGTGCTGAACGAGCTCAAGGAAGCCTGGTTCGACACGTGGTTGAAGGGCAGTCCGACCGGCATGGCGAGCACGACGACGCCGCTGCACATGTTCGAGAACAACGCGACCCGCTGGGTCGACAGCGCGGCATGGCCGCCGGCACCGAGCACCGGCACGTACTACCTCAACAACGGCGGCACGCTGAGCGCGGCGCAACCCACCACCACCGGGACCGACAGCATCTACTACTCGTTCCCGTGGTTCCCCGCCACCTACAATTCGCCGGCGCTGAGCCAGGCCACCGTGCTGGACGGGCCGATCGACGTGAGCCTGTACATCAAGTCGACCACGCCTGACGCACTGGTCGCGGCGACGGTCAACATCGTCGCGCCGACCGGCGCCGTCACCAAGCTGGGCGACGGATCGCTGCTGGCGAGCATGCGCCAGCTCGACACCCAGCAGAGCTGGTTCGGCGCGAACAACACCCTGATCAAGCCCGTCCATCCCTTCACCCAGGCGAGCCAGAGTCTCCTGACCCCGAACCAGACCGTGAAGATGGACATCTCGGTACTGCCCAACTTCACGCTGATCCCGGCCGGCGACCGCATTCAGGTCCAGTTGAGCAGCCAGGCGCCGAGCAATTTCCACCTGCCGTTGGCACCGACGCCACAGCAGACCGCCAACCTCAATTTCGGGACCTTCACCGTCAGCCACGCGGCCCAGATGGCATCGTCCGTCACGTTGCCGTTCGCGTCGCCCGGCGCTTTCACCACCAGCCCCGTGAACTGGGGACCGTCCTCCTGAAATCCGGGACGTGCCCGCCCGCCGGCCAGGGCCAGGCCGGCGGGCGGGCACTCCCGACCAATTGACGACCCGAAGGACGAATGACCTCCCGTGAACCAGTTCCTCGATCGACTGCGCGCCGGTGAACTGACGCTGATGCTCGCCATTCGTAGCAGTCGGACCACCGACATCGTCCACATCGCGCATTCCACCGGCCATCACGCCATCATGGTCGACCTGGAACACTGCACGATGTCGGTCGATGTCGCATCGGCCATGTGCACGGCCGCCGGCAGCCTGGGAATGACGGCGATCGTCCGTATCCCGGAGCGCGAGTACGGCATGATCGGCCGACTGCTCGACGGCGGGGCGCACGGGATCATCGCACCACGCATCGAAACCACCGACGAGGCTCGGCAGATCGCCGCAGCCTGCCGGTTCGCGCCGCGCGGTCAACGCTCGCAGACCGCGATGGTGCCACAGCTCGGTATGCGGCCGACGCCCGCCACTACGCTCAATCCGTCGCTCGACGACGCCGCGATCGTCCAGGTACTGCTGGAAACGCCGAAGGGGATCGAGAACGCGGACGCGATCGCCGAGTTGGACGGCATCGACGTCCTCGGTATCGGCGCGAACGACTTCACCGCCGAAATCGGCGTTCCCGGCGACTACCGTGATCATCGGTTGCGCGATGCCGTCGACACGGTGGCACGAGCGGCACGGCGCAACGGAAAACTGATGACGATCGGCGGCGTCGGCGATCAGACCGTCCTCGCATCGTTGCTGCCGCTCGGTGTCTGCTCGCTACGGATGACCGGGCCGGACACCGCGTTGCTGTACCACGCGGCACAGGCCGGTGCGGACGCGGAGCGCGCTCGATACCGACAGGACGAATCATGATCCCGTTGACCACGTCGCCGATGCGGACCGCCGAGAGCAACACGAAGCCCCGATTCGTGTTGCCACCGGGTAGCTGCGACACGCACTTCCACGTGTTCGAACGGGGGTACGCGCACGTGCCGGAGCCGCAGTACACCTTTCCGGACAGCACGTTAACGCAGTATCTGCGGCTGGTCGACTGGCTCGGCATCGAGCGGATGGTGCTGGTGCAGCCGACCTTCTACGGCACCGACAACAGCCTGCTGGTCGACGTGTTACGCGAGATCGGACCGAAAGCCAGGGGCGTCGTCCGCATCGACGACGACACCAGCGACAAGGAGCTCGACCGCTTTCACGAGGTCGGCGTGCGGGCGATCCGACTCGACCTGTTCGCCCGCGCGTCGTGGCCGACCGAGGACATCATCGGTTACGTGCGCGCGATGGCGGCGCGCACCCGGCCGCGCGGCTGGCACCTCCAGTTCTACACGCCGGGCACGATCGTGCGCGACCTGCTGCCGTTCTTCGCCGACTTCGAGGACACGTTCGTCATCGACCACATGGGATACATGAAGGAATCGGACGGGTTGACGCAGCACGACTTCGAGCGGCTGGTCGGGGTGCTCGCCGGCGGCCACTGCTATCTCAAGCTGTCGGGGCCGTATCGCATCGCCAAGGACAAGCCGCTGTCCTCGGTCGAACCGATCGGCAGGGCACTCGTCCAAGCACGTCCGGACCGGCTCGTCTGGGGTTCGGACTGGCCGCACCTGCCCGACGGCCAGCGCGACACGGGTGAACTGGTGAACCTGCTCGCGGACTGGGCACCCAGCGCTGCCGATCGCCACCAGATCCTGGTGGGGGCACCCGACCGACTGTTCTTCGTGGACTGATGGAGGGCCGCATGGGTACCGCGCAGCTCGCCGAATGGTGTCGCATCCCGACATCCGGCGCTCGGGCCGTCGAGCCGTTCGAGCTCGACGGGATGTCGCTGTTGGCGATCCCGCAGCTCGCCTACGACCAGCCAGACCGGCCGGCGAACATGAACGGCGGCGACAGCGACACCGACCTCATCATCCTGCGGCGCAACGGTAATGGCTACGAACCGTGCCAGAACGTGCCGGCTCCCGGTGGCGAGGACGCGGAGTTCTTCCGCATCGGCGACAGGGCGTTCCTCGCCACGGCCAGCATCCGCGGCGGCAACGGCCCGTACCAGTTCGCAAGGGACTCCGTCGTCTACGGCTGGACCGGATCGAAGTTCGAGCCGTTTCAGGCGTTCGAGGGATTCGCCGCCAAGCAGTGGCGCCACTTCACCATCGCGGATCAGCACTACCTCGCGCTCGCCCAGGGGGTGGCCCTGCCGGGAACCGAAGCGGCGAACAAGCCGTCGCACATCTTCCGCTGGGACGGCGCGTCGTTCCAGCCGTTTCAGGACATTCCGTCCCGGTGGGCCTACAACTGGCATGCCTTCGCCGTCGGCGGTCACCATTTTCTCGCGCACGCCGATCACGTCGACCCGTCCCGGTTGTACCGTTGGGACGGCGACCGATTCGTCGTCCACCAGGAATTGGCCGGTCGGTACGGCCGCGCGTTCGCGTCGTTCCGCGCCGACGACGCCGACCACCTGCTCGTGGCGTGCATACAGGGTCGGTCGAAACTGTTGCGCTGGGACGGTGAACGCTTCGCCGAACACGACCTGCTCGATGGCGAGGGCACCCGAGAATTCGCGGTGTTCAACGGGGTGCACGGGCTCTATGTCGTACGGGTCAACTTCATCCTCGGGACTCCCGCCGCGCCGACGACCGCGTTGACCTCGCAGCTCTACCGCTGGGACCGTGGCGCGCTCACGGTAGTCGACGAGTTCCCGACCTTCGGCGGAACCGATGTCGCCGCCTACTTCGACGACGAGGGAATACTCGTCGCCGTTTCGAATTCACTGAGTGCCGATGTCCGCTTCGCGACGGAGACCGTGATCTACCGATTCATCGAATAGGCTGAAGGAAGGACTCGACAGCCACAATGGACGCCTACGAGAACCCGGAATTCGTCCGGTTGTTCACCACGTACACGGGCAGCGCCGACGCCATCGGCCGGCGCCTCACCCGTGCCGCCGCCGATCGCGGTCGCGGCGACCCGCTGATCGCGGCGACCAGCACGGACATCGCGCTGTATCCCGGTGACGGCAGGGCGCCGACGGTCGAGGGATTCCGCAAGTCGACGCAGGGGTTCAAGGAGATCACCGCCATTTCGCACCTCGGGCCCGCCCTGGCTTCCCTGGTGAGCGTCCGCGCGTTGATCGGCAACGGAAGCTGGCGCGACGACGCGGAACGCCTACTGATCCAGGTCAAGGCGACGCGAGCGACGAACTCCGTCGAACTGTGGCGGGACAAGATCGCGGTGGGGGCCTATCGGGGCCGGGAGCAGGAAATCGCCGACATGGTCGACTACTCCTGCGCGATGACCATGCGTTACCTGTCCGCGGCGCTCGCCGACGAGGACTACCTCAGTCCGGAGACGCTGCGCTCGGACTACCTCGCCGGCGGCGGCGACGTCGACCTTCCGGTGCCGATCAACCACATGATGGTCGCGACGTTCTTCCTCGCGTCCCTCGACATCGCCCACCGGGTGACCAGGTGGCTGCATGCGCAAGCGATCGACTGGTCGCGTACCTCGGTCATCATCGCCGGCCAGCAGGGCCGCCCGACGGCCGGCGTCACCTGGAACACCAGCAGCGTCGCGACCATGATCCTCGGTGCGTCCGGCCGGCGCTTACCACTGGAACGGATGTACCTCGCCCCGCACGCACCCACCTTCGCCACCCCGGTCGACGGCGACCTCAGTGAGATGATCGCGCTGGAGCCGCGACTACGGGAGATCTGGTACGGCACGAGGGCAACGGCCGAACTGGGCGCGATCATGTTCGACGGCTATCCGAGGTACGCGCCGGCGGCGGTGTCCTTTCCGGACATAGACGACGCCGGCATCACCGAGATCACCGAGATGCCCGTCATCCACTCCGCCGACGACATGCGCGCGATGGTGACCCGTCTGCGCGTCGTGTTGGAGGACCCGAGGCAGTTGCTGTCCGGCTGTGTCGCCGACTTCGCGGCCGCATCACTCGCGGCGACCGGCAACGACCCCACCCGAGTAGTCGTGCCCGGCCTGACCGGCGTCCACTATCCGACCGGGCTGTAGAGCGAGCCGGCCGCGGTTCGCGCGGCCGAGGTTCCGTGTGAAAGGGATTGAGCAATGAAGCCCACCGTCCGATCATCAGCACCCGAAAGATCAGTCCCGACGGACCAACCGGCCGCTCGCAGGAAAACGGCGCTGCTGCCGGCATTCGTGGCCGTTTTCGTGGCCGAGTTCGCCATGGTGTTCGTGGCGCCGATCAACGGCGTCATCCAGGCGAAACTGCACGCGACCGGGCCGCAGTTGACCTGGGTCACTGCGGTCTTCTTCTTACCGACGGCCGCGCTGGAACTGACCTTCGGCGTGCTCGGCGACCTGTTCGGGCGCAAGCGGCTACTCGTCACGGGCACGCTGGCGATCGCCGTCGGCGCGTCGATCGGGGCAGCCGCGTCCACTATCCAGGTCCTGTTCGTCGGACAGGCCGTCGCCGGTATCGGCGCCGCGATCGTCTTCCCCATCTCCCTGGCGACCATCGCCAACCAGACCCCACAGCCGAAGGACCGGGCGCGCGGTGTCGCGCTGTGGACCATGGGGATCGTGGTAGGCGCCGCGGTCGGCCCGGTCGCCAGCGGCGCGATCGGGCTGCACGGGACCTACCGGTGGGCCTATGTCGTCGTGCTGGCCGGTGCCGTCATCGCCACCGTACTGAGCCTGGTGTGGTCGCCGGACTCCCGGTCACCGGAGGGCCGCGGCCTCGACCTGGGTGGTCAGGTGACCCTAGCCATCGGCCTCACCGCGCTGCTGTTCGCCGTGATCGAGGGGCCGGACCTCGGCTGGGGGTCGGCATCGATCATCGGTTGCCTCGTCGCGAGTGTCGTCCTGCTCGTCGCATTCTTCGTCATCGAGAAACGTACCCGGTTCCCGTTGCTCGACCTGAGCCTGTTCACGATTCCGACGTTCTCCGGCGCCGCGCTGGTGGCCCTGATCTCGACCGCCGGATTCACCGGTCTCGTCTACACCGTCTCCATCCGGGTTGCCGTCATCCAGGGCCAGAACAGCTTCGTCATGGGCATAGCGAACCTCGTCGTCGCCGGTATACCCATTCTGCTCTGGCCGTTCTTCGGCAAAGTGCTGTACCGGGTCCCACTTCGGTGGATCATGGTCACCGGCCTGCTCGCCATCGCGGGCGCACAGGTGTGGGTGTCGACCCTGCCCATCACCAATTCGTCGATCGGCCTGTTGATACCACCGTTGTTGCTGGCCGGCTTCGGTTTCCCCGCGGTCGTGTCGACAACGTCGGCCGGCGCGGTCAACGTGGTGGCACCACGCCTGGCCGGTATGGCGAGCGCAACGACCAACATGTTCCGGGACACCGGCGGGGCGATCGGTGTCGCGGTAGCCAGCGCCATCGGATTCGGCAGCGCCGCGAGCGCCCTGCCGGGTTTCCTGGCGAGGAACGGTGTCACCGGCCAGTTCCTGGCGATCTTGGACCAGGTGGCCGCGAAGGCGGGCCCGGTGGCCGTCGCACACGCCAACCTGGGACCGCTGTCAGCCCGGTCGACGAGCGCCGCGCAGGCCGCGTTGTGGCACGGCTTCTCGCTGAGCCTGCTGTTGGCGTGCGCCCTGAGCGTGGTGTCCCTGTTCATCGCGTTGTTCATGGTTCGCAGCCGACCGGAAATTCCCAGTGTCGGGTGAGGACGGATGAACGCGGGCCTGCTCGTGCTGCGGCTGGTCATCCTGGTGATCATGGGCATGCACGGCACCCAGAAACTGTTCGGCTGGTGGGACGGCGGCGGACTGGCCGAGGCGGAACGCTTCTTCACCGAAGCGGGCTTCCGCCCACCGAGGGTGATGGCGCTGGTAGCCGGCCTCACCCAGACGGCCGGCGCGCTGCTGGTAGGCGTAGGAAGCGTGCTGGGCGTCGCCGTCCTCACCGGGGTGCTGACCACCATCGTGGCCCTGCACCTGCCCAACGGCCTTGACGGGCGCAAACAGGGCTGCGAGTACGAGTTGATGATCCTGGCCGGCGTGGTCACCATAGGGCTGGCCGGTCCAGGACAATGGAGTGCCGACCAGTGGCTGGCCGTGCCGCCGAGCGGCTGGATCGGCGCGACAGCCATCGTCGTGGGCCTGGTAGCGGGCCTGGCGGTGATGGGGAGCAGGGCAAGGCAGGGCGTGGTAAACCCAACCTGACGGTTCAACTTCGGAATGTCGAGGCAGCCACACATGACCCAGATCCCGCCGATGCGACCACCCGGCCCGCCCCTACCCCTGGCAAGGTCGATCGTGCCGAGCGACCTGACGACGAGCACAGTGCTCCCGGCGGACACGACACCACAGATCGAGCCGTCAGAAGCGGATCTGAAGTTCGAGTCCGACATCGTCTACGCAAGGCGCGGTGAGCTGGAGCTCAAGCTGGACGTCATCGGCCACGGACCCGGCCGCAGGCCGCTTGTGGTGTACGTGTCCGGCGGCGGTTTCATACTCTCGTTGAGGTCGAGCGCCCGCGACCTGAGGGCCTACGTGGCGGCGGCAGGTTTCGTAGTGGCCAGCATCGACTACCGAGCGCTGTCAACAGCCCCCGGAGTGACGTACGCCGACACGGTGGCGGACGTCAAGTCGGCAATCCGGTTTCTGAGAACCCGAGCTGATCAATATGGAATCGACCCCGAGAACGTAGCGGTATGGGGCGAATCAGCAGGCGGCTACCTGGCAGCAATGACCGGCGCCACCAACGGCGGTAAGCACTTCGTAACGGAGGACAATTTCGAGGTCAGCAGCGACGTACAAGCAGTAGTGGACAAGTTCGGCTCGTCATCGATGGCCCACGTAGCCGACGACTTCGACGAGCCGACAAGACTGCAATGGACCGACGAGAATGGCCTGCTGGCGACGTACGTGCACGGACCGGGTGGCGGACCGCTCGATGATCGAGAGGAGGCGGTGACACGCGCGAACCCCATCACGTATCTGGGCCAAGCCACCCCGCCGTTCCTGCTGTTCCACGGAAGCGAAGACGTGATCGTCTCACCGAGCCAAACCCTGCTGCTACACGAGGCATTGCGAGCAAGAGGAATAGAAAGCGAAAGGTACGTCCTAAAAGGAGCAAACCACGGAGATGCCCCATTCCTGGGCGATCCGGCAGTGGGCCTCCCCTGGTCGACGACCACTGTCATGGACATCATCGTGAACTTCCTACAGGCGCGACTGAACAGTTGAGCGTTGTAGGGCGGGCGGCTGAGACCAACGCACCAGGGCCCACCAGCCCGACCACCACCCAACGGACCGAAACCCAAACCCGAGGGGTTATCCCGATCATTCAGAGGGACCTGGCTTGTCCAGTTCTTCCTGCTGTTCCCCGATCCTGGCTGCACGTGCGGTCGGTGGTGTGTTGTCCAGGGTGGCCGGAGGCCATCGGCGGAGCCGACGCGAAGCGCCCTTGACAAGCCACCACCGACCGTTACGACAATCAAAAAATCGGGGCAGAACAACCCGACTGCGGCCGGGGTCACCTGATGGCGGGGGTCTTCCAACAGCCGGTTGACGGTGACCTGCCTGCACGTCCCGATCCTCTAATTGTCGCAACGGTTGGCGGTAGCGCGTACCGCACGGAAGCTGGGGATCGGGAAGAGCAGGAAAGACTGGCCAAGCAGGGCTGCCTGTCTGATCGGGATAACCACGAAGGCTTGGGTTTCGGTCCGTTGGCCGGTGGGCCGAGCCGAGCAAGCCCTCTCCCCTTTTCGGACGGCGACTTGGCTTGGCTGGTGGGTCGTCTGGCGGCCGCACCAACAATCAGTGGACGTGATCCTGCCAGTCGGCCGGTACTCGGCCTGCCGGGCCAGGAATGGTCTGCCCGACCGGATGGTGCTGCGGTTCCGCCAATTCCGGTCCGTCGTAGAACTCCTGGGTCAGGTAGTTCCAGAACCAATCCTCACCCGGTTCGAAGCTGCGCACGAACGGATGCCCGGCTCCCTGCGCATGGGCACTCGCGTGCTGCGAGGGTGACGAGTCGCAACACCCGACGTGCCCGCACTGTGCACACCGCCGCAGGTGCACCCACCAGCCGCCGGCCGCCTCGCATTCGACGCAGCCGGGGCCGCTCGGTGCCACTGCCGGATCGATTCCCGGAATAGCGGTCATGACGAATTCTCCTGTCGCGGAACGAACGGAATGCGGACCGAGAACCGCGTGTCACCTGGTACGGACTCTACCGACAAATCACCGTGGTGCTTGTTGACGACGATCCGCCACGAGATGTCCAGTCCCAACCCGGTGCCGGAACCTACCGGCTTGGTCGTGAAGAACGGCTCGAAGATCCGGTCGCGCACCTTCGCCGGGACGCCCGGCCCGGTGTCGCGGATCTGCACCAGCAACCATTCTTCGTCGCGCGCTGTCGAGATGGTCAGGGTGCCGTGACCTTCCATCGCGTCGACGGCGTTGTCGATCAGGTTCGTCCACACCTGGTTCAGCTCTGCCGCGTACACCGGCACCTTCGGTAGCGACTTGTCGTACTCCTTCACCACCGTGATGCCGTCGCCGATCTTCCTGCTGAGCATCAACAGCGTGCTGTTGATGAGCTCGTGCACGTCTACCACCTGGTAGGGCGCCCGGTCCAACTGCGAGTACTGCTTGGCGGCCGTCACCAGGGTCGAGATGCGGGTCGTCGCGTCCTCGATCTCCGTCATCATCAGCTCGGTGTCGATCGTGTAGTGCAGCCACCGGAAGGCACCTTCGAGAATTGCCTCGTCCACGGTGGCCGCGACCTTGACCAGCCATTCGACGTCCAGCCCCGCCGCCACGAACGTCGGCGCGATCTCCCAACCGCCGGCGATGTCGTGTTCGTCCAGCCAGTCTGTCAGGACGTCCTCGGCGTCCGACGCCTGCAACGGCGTCAGCTCAGGCGCCTTCGACACCTGCTCGACTGCCTCCTCCTGCAACTGGATCAACGTCCGCAACGCTGCCCGGTCGTACGGGCCGGCCGCGATGAGCCCCAGCTTGTGCCGCATTCCGGCGACCCGCTCCCGCAGCGACGACGTGGCCCGCGCGGCGGCGGCTGCCGGGTTGTTCAGCTCATGTGTCAGGCCGGCCGACAGCGAACCCAGCGCCAGCAGTCGTTCCCGCTGGCCGACGGCCTGCTGCGTACTCTGCATGCCGTAGAACAGGCCCTCCAGCATGTGCAGCGGCATCGGAAACCAGTCGTGCATGAACTGGGCGAACAGCTCGGCCGACAGCACGTACATCCGCGACTGGACCAGGACTCGCATCGAGTTGTTGTAGCGGTCTACGCCACGGTCCCGCAGGAACGCCGTCCAGGCGCCCGCGTACACGCCGACCTGCGTCGTCCTGCTCGTCTCGACGTCCTCGTCGCCCACCCGCCGCGACAGCGCGACACCGCCCTCCAGCAGCACGAAGAAGCAGGTCGCCTCGTTGCCCTCGCGGTACACCCAACCGGGTTCGAACAGCTCCACGTGGCCGTTGCCGCACAGCCACCCCAACTGCTCGTCGCTGAGCTTCTCGAACAGGAACAGCGTGCGCAGCTCGCTGATGTCACAGGGCAGTCGCGGGCGGTCCGTCATGTCTTCTCCAGATACCTGTGCACGAGCATCACCGCCATCGACCCTTCCCCGACCGCGGACGCGACCCGCTTGCCCGATTCGGACCGTACGTCACCGGCGACGAACACGCCGGGCACGTTCGTCTCCAGGTGATAGGGCGCGCGGTCCAGCGGCCAGCCCTTCGGCGCCGCACCACCGACCGCCAGGTCCGGCCCGGCCAGCACGAAGCCCAGCCCGTCCCGCGCGACGACGCCGTCCAGCCATTCGGTGCGCGGTGCCGCTCCGATGAACACGAACAGGTGCGCCGCCTTGACCGTCTCGACCTCGTCGGTCACCCGGTGCCGCAATGTGAGGCTTTCCAGGTGCCCGTCACCGGTAGCGGTGGTGACCTCGGTGCTGGTGCGGACGTGGATGTTCGGGATGTCCGCGATCTGCTGGATCAGGTAGTGCGACATCGACTGCACCAGTGACTCGGCACGCACCAGGATCGTCACCGACCGAGCCGTCCTGGCCAGGTACACCGCGGCCTGGCCGGCCGAGTTCGCGCCGCCGACGATGTAGATGTCCTGCTCGGCGCAGCTCGACGACTCCGTCAGCGCGGAGCCGTAGTAGACGCCCCGCCCGGTGAACGCGTCCAGGTCGGGCAACTGCCGGTACGCGACGCCCGTCGCGAGGATCACCGTGTGCGCGTCGAGCCGGGCGCCGTCGGCGAACCGCACCGTCCTTGCCGACCCGTTCACCTCCAGGCCGACGACGTCCCGCGTGGTGACCAGCTCGGCGCCGAACTTCGTGGCCTGGCGCCGGGCGCGATCGGCGAGTTGGGCGCCGGACACGCCGTCCGGGAAGCCGAGGTAGTTCTCGATCCGGGAGCTCTGCCCGGCCTGCCCACCGGTGGCCACACGCTCGACGAGCACGGTCCGCAGTCCCTCGGACGCCCCGTACACGGCAGCGCCGAGACCGGCGGGCCCACCGCCGATGATGATCAGGTCGTAGAAGTCCGCCGACGGCATGGTGGTCAGGCCGACGGTCGTGGCCAGCTCGCCGTCCGACGGCGCGACGAGCGCGTCCCCGGCGGCCGTGATCACCACCGGTAGCGTTGTGCCGTCCCCACCGGCCGCCGAGACCAGCCGTTCGCCCTCCGGTTCGTCCACCTGGTACCACCGGTACGGGACCTGGTTGCGGGCCAGGAACTCACGCACCTCGGACGAACGGGCCGACCACCGGTGACCGACGACCGTGATCTCGGCGGAGGGCCGCCGATCCTGCGCGGACCAGGTGTCGAGCAGCGCGTCGATCACCGGATAGAGCTTCTCCTCGGGCGGGTCCCACGGCTTGAGGAGGTAGTGGTCGAGGTCGACGACGTTGATCGCGTCGATCGCCGCCCCGGTGTCCGCGTACGCGGTGAGCAGCACGCGGCGGGCGTTGGGATAGAGGTCCATGGCCTGTTCGAGGAACTCGATGCCGTTCATCACAGGCATCCGGTAGTCCGCGACGATGACGGCGACGAGCTCACCACGCAACGTCATCTCGCGCAGCGCGTCCAGCGCCTGCTCCCCCGACTCGGCCCGGATGATGCGGTACCGGTCGCCGTACCGGCGCCGCAGATCGCGGGCCACAGCTCGGGACACCCCTGGGTCGTCGTCAACGGTGAGGATCGCGGCGCGAGCAGACACGGTCGCCACGATACGGGGTAACGGCCATTTGGTCCCGATCGATTCCTTCGGAAGGACCGGACGACGGGGGGCGGGCGAATGGGGCAGCGCCTGCGGGACGTCGTCATCGTCATCCCCGGTATCACCGGGAGCGTCCTCGCACGACACAGCCGGCCGGTGTGGGCGCCCACGTTCGCCGCCGCAACCGGCGCCATGACACGCCGGTTCGCCGCCGCCCTGACGGCCGACGACGTGGTCGCGCAGCGGCTGTTGCCGGATGTGGTCGTCGTGCCCGGACTGGTGAAGGTGGACGGCTACACCCGGCTGACCGACGCCATCGCGGCCCGCTTCGACGTGCGACGGGTGGTCGCCGTCAGGCCGGCCGACGTGACGCCCGCGAATCTGGTGGAGTTCCCCTACGACTGGCGCCAGGACAACCGGCGCTCGGCACGGACGCTGGCGGCGGTCGCCGAGCGGGCATTGGCGGCGTGGCGCGATTTCGCCGCCGTACCCGACGCCCGGCTGATCGTCATCGCGCACAGCATGGGCGGCCTGGTGGCCCGGTACTTCCTCGAAGTGCTCGACGGTTGGCGAGAAACCAGGGCGCTGATCACGCTCGGCACACCGTTTCGGGGTTCCCTGGACTCGTTGGGCTATCTGGCCAACGGCTACCGCAAACTCGGCGTCGACTTGTCCGGCCCGATGCGCGCATTCCCGTCCGTGTACCAATTGCTGCCGACCTACCCGGTCATCGACGTGGACGGTCGAGTCCACAGAGCAGCCGAATTGCCCGGTCTGCCGAACATGGACGCCGCTCTGGTCGAAGATGGCCTGCGGTTCCACCGGGAGATCGAGTCGGCAGTGCTGGCGAACGATCGGACCGACCCGGCGCGCTACGCGCTGCTGCCGATCGTCGGTACCCATCAGCCGACCATGCAGTCGGCGAACTGGAACGGCGAAAAGCTCACCCTGGCACCGGAACCGCCGGCCGGCGTCGACGTGTTCCTCGCTGACGGCCGGACCGACGGTGACGGCACGGTCGGCGTGTGGTCGGCATCGCCGCCAGACCAGTCGAGCTCCTTCACCGACGTGTTCCTGGCCGAGAAACACGTTGGTCTGCAACGGAATCCACGCGTGCTGGAAACGGTTCTCGGCCGACTGGCCAAGACGCAGGCCACCGGCCTGTCCACACTGCGCAACGAGAGCGACGTACCCGAGAGCACCCACGTATCGGGAATCAGCCTGTACCTGGACGATCTGTATCTCCCGGACGAACCGATCATCATACGTGCCAGAACAACCGAGGCTGCCACGGTCAGCCGAGTGGTGGCAGAGACAGAACACGTCGGCACCGCGAAAACGCGTACCGTCGAATTGGCGAACAAGGCCGGGACATGGCAGGCGACCGTGCCGCGCCACGCGATCGGCCCGTACCGGGTCACGGTGTCCGCACGAGGGGAGGGCGCCATGCCGACTCCCGTGCACGATCTGTTCGAGGTCGCCGGATGACCTGGCAGCCCTGGTCGCTGACCGATCGGGCCGGCCTGGCCCGCTACGTCACCAGGGGCGCGCAACGGTTGATCGACGGCCTGGACCGGCTCACGATCACGGCAGGGCCGGACGGCCGGATCGCGCTGGCGCGGGCGATCTACGACCGGCTCACCGAGTCCGGCATCCGGTACGACCACGAGCCCTACAGCCCGGCCGATACGGTGCAGTCGATCCGCGCGCCCGCCGAGCTCCTGGGCGCTCCCGGCCGAGGTACCTGCCTCGACCTCGTGCTGCTGTACGCCGGCCTGCTGCTGGACTACGAACTGCTGCCGATCGTGGTGGTGCTCTCCGAGCACGCGTTGCTGCTGGTGTCCCGCGAGGACGGACTGCGCGACTGGGACGGCTACCGGACCGGTTTCGCCGAGTTCGAGCACGGCCCGGTGACCGATCCGGAGGTCGTGCGGCGACTGGTCGACACCGGCGCGTTCGTCCCGGTCGAGTGCACGGGACTGGCGAGCACGTCGAAACGCGCGCCATGGGAGTTCGACAAGGCAATGGCGGAGGGCGCTCGCCGACTCCGGGAATCCCGGTTCGAGTTCGCGTTCGACGTCGCGATCATGCAGTACAGGTACCAGATCGAGCCACTGGTGGCGCCGCTGGGCTATCGGCTGGCCGCCGCCGCCGAGGCACCCGAGTACGTGTCGACGCACGAGCGGGAACTGGCCCGGCTACGGAAGCGATCGCCCTACCTGTTCGCGGCCAACCTGAGCTTCGTCGATCCCGGTGCCGGACATCGGGCGGCGCCCGGCGAACTGCTGGGCCAACTCGACGGTGACATCGGCATCCTGCTGACCGGGCCGGCGGGTGCCGGCAAGACCCGGACGGCGCTGGAGGTCGCGACGCTGGCGGACGCGGCCGGCTGGCGCGTGCTACACCTGCGGCCGGACAGCAAGGTCACCAACGAGCACGTCGAGTCCGCGGTGCTCGCCCAGCCGGACGCGCGAACGCTGCTGGTGATGGACTATCTGGAGCTGTGCACCGGCCTGGATCTGGCAACGCTGGTCGAGCGGGTTCGGTGGTCGCAGCCGGCCGACGCGCATTTCGCGGTGCTCGCGATGAGCCGACCGAGCCGGCTGCCGGATCGCGCCACCCGCGCCACGATGCCGTTGCACACCGTCGAACTGCGGGTCGAGGCGGCCTACCAGGAGGAGGTCGCCGCGCACATCGTCCGGTCGGTGGCGCCGACCGCGCTGGCCCGCCTCGGCGCCACGACGATGGCCACGTTGTGCGGGCGCAGGCCGATCATCGCGCTGTTGATCGCCCGCGACGTGGAGCGGGAGGTGCGGCGTGGCCGGTCGCCCCGCCCGGACGGCGCCGGCCGCGCCGAGATCGTCCACTGGCTGCGCAGGCGCCTCGGCCCCGATCTGACGGATTCGACGCATCCGTTGCTGGCGTGCGCGTTCGCGGCGGCCGTCTGCCCGCTGCCGGTGGATCGGGTGGCACGGTTGGTGGCTCGGTGGGTGGACGACCCGCTGTCGCTCGTCGACGACCTGGTCGGCATGGGCTGGTTCGACGTGGTGGAGGACCGCCTGGAGGTCGCGCACGACATCGTCACCGACCAGTTGCTGACCGAGGCGATCGCGCCCGAGTCGGCGCTGCGGGTGCGGCGTGGTGAGCTGGCGGCGCTGTTGGACGACGTGGTCGCCGAGTCCGACGCGCTGGACCACTTCGCCGGCAACGTGGCCCGGATGCACGCCGACCTGCCGCACCAGGCGAAACGGGACCAACTGGTCGCCGCGTGCACGACATGGGTCGGCGCGAACGAGGCACGGCTGCGTGACTCGTTCACCACATCGCCGACCGGCGGCCACACCCTCTACACGCTGCTGCACTCGCAGCCGTGGCAGGGCGCGACGGCCCGGTCCTGGGAGACCGTCGTGCGGCCGTGGCTGCGCACCGAGGTGCCGGACGTCGACCAGCCGCGGTTTCTCCAGTACGCCCTGGCCAGCCTGCCGGACGACGCCGCGCAGGCGCTTATCACCACAACGCTGGTGTGGCTCGTCGGGAACACGGCGGCCGCGGAACCCGTGCTGGGCCGCCTGTTGCGACGGTCCGATCTGGACCCGTCGCAGCGGATCGCCGCCGCGACGCACGCGAAGGCATGGCTGGCGTCGGACGTCGTCGCGCAGGACGCCACTGTCGTGCTGCGGGCTCTGCTGGACTTCGCCACCGGCGACGTGGACCTGGATCGGGATCTGCTGGCCACCGTCGTGACGTGGGCCGCGGCCAACGACACCGCTCCCCTGGCCGGGTTCGTGCTCAGGCCGCTGCTGGACTCCACCGCGTTGAGCCGGGCCCAGGCCGATGCCGTCACGGACAGCGCGGTGCGCTGGCTGGACCGTTACGGCGCGCATCCCCGGTCCAGCCTGGTGCTGCCGACTCTGTTGCGCCGTCCTGACCTGTCGGCGACGCAGGAGGCCAGGGTCGTCACGCACGCACTGGCCTGGCTCGACCTGCAACGGGGACACGTGTCGTCCACCGTGCTGCTGCGGCAGTTGAGCGCGCAGCTCGTCCCTGGGCAGCCGTACTACGGTCGGTTGCTGTGGCTGCTGGAAACCTGGCTGGTAGCGAACTGGAACAGTCCGGACGCGGAGCTGGTGCTGCTCGAACTGCTGTTCGCCCGTGACCTGCCGACCGAGACGGCCGCCCGGCTGGTTCGGCGCGGATTGCGTTGGTGCGCCGACCATCCCGAGATCAACGTGCCACGTCCGCTGTTCGAGGCGATGTCCGCTCGGCTGGCCGTCGTCCCCGATCCGGCGCTGATGACCGAGTTCGCGGCGCACCTCGTGCCGTTCGTGGTGGGACCGAGGAACAGGGCGAGCCTGGTGCGGCTGCTGGACGAGCCGCTGCACGACCCGGATCGCCAGGCCGGCGTCGTCGCCGCCCTGCTCGGCGCGCTCGCCGGTGACCTGGGGCGACCGGGCGTGCCGCGGCTGCTCCAGCCGTTGATCGGACTGGCCGGCGCCGCACCGGAGAGCCGGGCGGCGGTGTTCGCGGTGGCCGGCGACTGGTTGGCCGTGGTCGGCGACCCCGGCTATCCGGAACTCCTCGGCTGGCTGGTGGACAGCCCCATGTTGGCCGCGCCCGACGCGGAACCCCTGCTGGCGACGGGAATCCACTGGCTCGCCCGCTGTCGCGACGATCCGGCCGTCCGGACCGTGTTGCGCCGCCTGCTGCGGTGTGCGTTGGCATTCCCGGCGATCGCCGATCAGATCGCGGGCGCGGCACTGGCCTGGGTGGTGCGCCAACCGACCGACTATCCGAAGATCGTCAACCCGCTGCTGGCCGAGGTCGCGGTGAATCCCACGGTGGCACGGGGTCAGCAGTCGACCTGGCTGTTCCGGCTGCGGTCGGCGGTCGGCGCGACGACCGAGAATCCGCGCATCGCGAACGCGGCGGCGGGGCTGTTGCGGGATTGGCTGGTCGAGCACCCGGACGGGCCGATGACGTCGGATCTGCTGCGCGTCCTGGCCGGCGGGACGACGATCGACGAGGACCACTCGTCGTGGGCGGCCCGGACGGCGTTGCCGCTCGTCGAGCAGCGGTTCGCGGCCGGCGAAGGACTGCGGGGCGCCTACCTGGACCTGCTGTCGACGCTGGTGGGCGCGCCGCGATCACCGGTGGACGTTGCCGAGCGGGCCGCGCGGTTGCTGGTGCGCTGGGTGCGGGAAGCCGACGAACCAGCCGGCGCCGGACCGGCGTTACGCGCGCTCGCCGGTTCCACCAGATGCCGTCCCGAAGTGCTCGTCGAGGCCCTGCCGGCCATCCTGGCCTGGGTAGCTGCCACGGACGATCGCGCCGAGGCCGCGCGGCTACTGCGTGCGCTGGTCAGCGCGCCACGCGCGACACGGGGGGCGGCGGCCGCCGCGCTGGACTGGATCGCCGTCGATCCCGGCCACGACGCGGTGCCCGAGGTGCTGGTGGCGTTGCTGGGGACCAACCAGTCGACCGACGACCCGCTGGCAGCCCGAGGCAAGGCCGTGGCGCGCCGGTGGCTGGCACTCGGTAACGGCGATCATCCGCTGGCCGCCCGCGTCATCGCGCTCACCGCACCCGCAGAATCGTCCGTCGGCGTCGATTCCCTTGTGGACGAAGCGCTGTCCGATCCCGATGACGAGCTGTTTCCCAATCGCCTCAAGAAGATCCTGCACAACCCGACGGTGCGCAGGAGCCTGGGTGATCGGGTCGCGGAGGTGGGCCTGCGTTGGGTGGCGGCGCATCCTCGGCATCAGCGGACGGCCGCCGTGCTCCAGGCGATGGCCGACAGCCCCCGCCTGTCGAAGCCGATGGCGGAGGCCGTCGTCACGGCGGCGTTGCGGTGGATCGACTCCACGCCGAACAGCGTGGCCACCGCGCGGCTGCTCCGGTTGTCGTTGCAGGGCGCGAGAGTGTCCGCCGACCTGACGCGACAGGTGGGCACGAGATGCCTGGCGCTGCTCGGCGACCGTCTGCACACCGAGGCCGACGCCCGCATCGCCGCCGCGCTCGTCTCGGCAGCGCGCGCCTCGACGGAGCACGCGGACGTCGCGGCCGGGTTGATCCTGAACTGGCTCACCGACCGCGATGTCGACGCACTGGCGCTGAACCTGATCGGCCGGATACTGTCCAGCACGCGGTTAGGTCAGCCGGCCGTGGATCGGGCCGGCGCGATCGCCGCCAGGTGGGTGAACACGCGGCCGGGCCGATGGCAACGGCTGGCACTGGCCAAGACCGTGATCAACACGAACCGAACCGCGGAGTCCACTGTGGATGCGATGTTTCGCGCCCTGCTGGACCGGATCACGGCCAATCCCACCGAACCGCAGGCACCCCAGGGCTTGCGGATGCTCGTCGTCGCGCAACGGCCGAGCCTCCGGTGCAGCGACGATGCGCGGATCGCGGCCGTGGACTGGGCCCGCGCCAACGGCAACCGGCCGGCCGCGCTGGACCTGGTGTCGGCCCTGATCCGGCACCAGCCCACGTATTGCCCCACCTGGCACCGGATCGAGGCGCTCGTCGAGGAGTGGCACCGGGCGAGGCCGGCCAATGCCACCGTGGCCGGCCTGCGGTGGGACTGCCAGCAGCAGGCACCCGTCCTGCTGTGCGCGGCACTGCTGGGTGAGCCCACCGAATCGACCGTCGATGCGGCGCTGAACTGGATCTCGGACCATCCCGCCGATCCGGCCGCGATCGACGTCCGGCTGGCCGTCGTCGCGGCCGGCGAGCGGCTCTCGGCCGACACCGCACCGGTGCGTCCGCTCGCCGCTGCCGACGATCGAGCCGCTCAACCCCAGACCGACTGATGTGGTCGGCCCAAGGGCCGAGCGGTCTTCCGGCACGAAGGGCCGCAACGCGCGACAGAGCGGTCAGGCCACCGCTGGTGCGTAATCGCTGCGGCGATCGGCGAGTTCCGCCTGGCCGTCCCAGTGCGCGTTGTCCGGGTCGTACTCCGACCACCAGAGGTGGTTGTCACCGCCGGTTCCCCGCCACACCATCATCATGCTGTAGTCCTCGAAGTCGTAGTCGAAGGAG
>DATBDL010000053.1:0-8096 GCA_036269975.1 Pseudonocardiaceae bacterium
CGGACAGTGCAGCACCGGCGCCGCCGTACGGCCCCCGGTTCAGAGGGCGCGGCGGCCGGACAGGGCGCGGCCCAGCGTCAGCTCGTCGGCGAACTCCAGGTCACCGCCCATCGGCAGGCCGGACGCCAACCTGGTCACGGTCAGGCCGGGGAAGTCGCGCAGCATGCGGACCAGATAGGTCGCCGTCGCCTCGCCCTCGGTGTTCGGATCGGTCGCGATGATCAGCTCGGTGATCGCCGGCCCGTCGGTCGCGCCCATGCGGGCCAGCAACTCCCGGATCCGCAACTGGTCCGGCCCGATCCCGGACAACGGGTCGAGTGCGCCGCCGAGCACGTGGTAGCGGCCCTTGAACTCACGGGTGCGCTCGACGGCGAGCACGTCCTTGGGCTCCTCGACCACGCACACCATGGTCGGATCACGGCGCAGGTCGGAGCAGATCCGGCACCGGACCTCCGCCGACACGTTGCCGCAGATCTCGCAGAAGACGACACCCTCCTTGACCCGCTGTAGCGCGTCCTGCAACCGGGTCAGATCGGCGGGATCGGCGGCGAGCAGGTGAAAAGCGATGCGCTGAGCGCTCTTCGGCCCGACGCCGGGCAGCCGGCCGAGCTCGTCGATCAGGTCCTGGACCGGCCCCTCGTACACGGATGCCCGCTGGTCACTCGAAGCCCGGCAGCCCGAGGCCGCCGAGATCCCCGCCGAGCCCGCCGGCCAGCGGACCCATCTTGCTCGCCGCGAGGCCCTGTGCCTCCGCGTTCGCGTCGCGCACCGCGGCCACGATCAGGTCGGCCAGCGTCTCGACGTCGTCCGGGTCGACCACCTTCGGGTCGATGTCCAGCCGCTTCAGCTCGCCGCTGCCGGACACCACGGCCGTCACAAGGCCGCCGCCCGCCGTGCCGGTCACCTCGGCCTCGGCCAGTTCCTGCTGCGCGGACATGAGCTGCTGCTGCATCGCTTGCGCCTGTTGCAGGATCGCCTGCATGTCGGGCATGCCACCGGGCTGCACCGCAGCTCCTCTCGTCGGAAAACGCGCTACCCACCAGCCTAGCCTCGTCCGCGCTGCTACCGTGCGTGCCGTGTTCCGACCTGTCGTGCTAGCCGCAGTCGTGTTGTCAGCCGCTGTGCTGTCGCTGGCCGGCTGCGAGACCAGCACCGCCGGTAGCGCCGCGGTGGCACCATCGACGACGGTGACGACCTCACCAGCGACGACGTCGTCGGCGCCGCCCCCGACGACCACGGCAGCGCCGACCACGACGGCCCCGCGCACGACGACGAAGGCACCGACCACCACGGTCCCGATCGCGGCCGGCCACGGCCAGGTCGTCGTGCTGGACCCCGGCCACAACGGTGGCAACGCCAGTCACCCGGCCGAGATCAACGCGCTGGTCCCAGCGGGGCGCGGCCAGACGAAGGCATGCAACACGACGGGCACCGCCACCAATGCCGGCTACTCGGAACACGCCTTCACCTGGGACGTGGCCAACCGGGTACGAGCCGACCTGGTCGCGCACGGCTACCAGGTGGTGATGACCCGATCGAACGACACCGGCGTCGGCCCGTGCGTGAACGAACGAGCGGCCATCGGGAACCAGGCCGACGCGGCGGCGGTGGTCTCCATCCACGGCGACGGCTCGGACGCGGCCGGCGCGCACGGCTTCCACGTGGAGTACTCCAACCCGCCGCTGAACGCCGAGCAGGGCGGCCCGTCCATCGGCTTGGCGACCGCACTGCGCGACAGCGGCCGGGCAGTGGGCTTCACCACGGCGAACTACATCGGGTCCAACGGCCTCTTCGGCCGGGCCGACCTCGGCGGACTCAACCTCTCCGACCGTCCGACGGCGCTGATCGAGTGCGGCAACATGCGCAACTCCGGCGACGCGGCGGCCATGAGCAGCGCGAGCGGCCGTCAGCAGATCGCGGACTTCGTCGCGGCCGGCATCGTGGCGTACCTCAGCCACGCGTGAGCTCTCAGGTGATCCGGCGGGCGCGTAGCTGCTCGGTCAGCATGTCGACCGCGACCGTGTCCGGGTCCCGTTGCGACACAACGGAAGACGACACGGAAACGGATTCGCCGGCCAGATCCGGCGGCAAGTCGTCCACATCGTCCGGCGGCTCGGGAGGCAGCGGTGGCACGTCCGCCTCGACGACCCGAGGCGCCGGCGGCGGTTCGACAACCGGCGTGGGAGTCGGCTCCGGTGCCCGAGCGGCGGCTGGCTGGGCCGCCGGTCGCTGCGGTCGGGTGGGTGCGGCCGGCCGGCGAGCGGCCCCCGGCGAGTCGGCGGGCGCGTCGGTTTCCCCGTGCACGCAACGGACCTGCCAGTCTCCCGCCACCAGGTCCCGCAGCGTGGCCCGGATGACGTCGGCCCGCGACTCCTGCCCGAGCTGACGGGCCAACCCGGCCGTCGGCATCGCCAGTACCAGCGTGTTGCCCTCGACCGTCCGCACGGTGGCGTTCTGCAGCAACACCAACGTCGGCTTGCTGCGCTCCCCCACCTTCCGTAGCAACTCCGGCCAGAGTTGCCGAACAGCGGTGCTGTCCAGCGCCCCGACGGCACCGTCCACAACCGGTGCGGCGGGCTCGGCGGCAACCGGCGCGGATTCGGCCGGCTCGACCCGCTGGGCGGGCCGTTGGTAAACCGGCCGCGCGGGCTCCTCCGCAGGGGGTAGAGCTGGTGCGGCAGCAGCGGGAAGCGCCGGTGCGGCCGTGGAAACGGCCGGTGCCACGGTGATCCGTCGCTCCAGCCCCTCGATCCGTTGCAGCACAGCGGCATCGGTGGCCGACGCCGCCGGCAGCAACATCCGGGCACACAGCAACTCGACCAGCAGCCGAGGCGCGGTCGCCCCCCGCATCTCGATCAGGCCGGCATGCAGGATCTCCGCGTACCGGGTCAGCGTGGCGGGCCCCAGCTTGTCCGCCTGCGCCCGCATCCGGTCCAACTCGTCCGCCGGCACCCCGATCAGGCCCCTGTCGGCCGCGTCGGGCACCGCCTTCAGCAACACCAGATCCCGCAGGCGTTCCAGCAGGTCCCCGGTGAACCGCCGGGGATCGTGGCCGGCCTCCACCAACCGATCCACGGTCCCGAAAACAGCGGGCCCGTCGGCGGCGACCAACCCGTCCACGATGTCGTCGATCAGGCCGACATCGGTCACGCCGAGCAGCGCGACCGCCCGCTCGTACGTGACCCCGCCAGGTCCCGCTCCCGCGAGCAACTGGTCGAGCACCGACTGCGTGTCCCGCGCCGAACCACCCCCGGCCCGGATCACCAGCGGAAAGACCGCCGGCTCGACGGTGACGCCCTCCTCGGCGCAGTTGCGCTCCAGCAGGCCGCGCATCGCGCCGGGCGGGATCAGGCGGAACGGGTAGTGGTGGGTGCGCGAGCGGATGGTGGGCAGCACCTTGTCCGGCTCGGTGGTGGCGAAGATGAAGACGAGATGGTCCGGCGGTTCCTCGACGATCTTGAGCAGGGCGTTGAAACCCTGCGTCGTGACCATGTGCGCCTCGTCGATGATGAACACGCGGTAGGTCGACTCGGCCGGCGCGTAGAACGCCTTGTCCCGCAACTCACGCGCGTCGTCGACACCACCGTGGCTCGCCGCGTCGAGTTCGACGACGTCGACACTGCCGGAACCCTCCGGCGCCAGCGCGACGCACGAGTTGCACACCCCGCACGGCGTCGGCGTAGGGCCCTGCACGCAGTTCAGCGACCGCGCCAGGATGCGCGCGCTCGACGTCTTCCCGCACCCGCGCGGCCCCGAGAACAGGTACGCGTGGTTGATCCGCTTCGCGGCCAGCGCCGTACACAGCGGTTCGGTGACGTGCTCCTGACCAACCACTTCGGCGAAGGTAGCCGGACGATACTTGCGATAGAGGGCGAGCGCCACGCAGCGAGACTACCTGCCACCCCAGACACGACAGCAGGTCCGGGGGTCTGGGGGTCGCCCCCCAGAAAACACGCGAAGACCGACCCGGCGAAGACGCAAAGCGTCAAGCAGGGTCGGTCTTCGGTCGTAGGCGGACCCCGCGCACCCGCCAGAGCCCGCTTATCCTTGCTGCCTTCCGGCCCTGGGGAGGTTCACGAGGTGCACGCCGCACGAGGTCCGTGTGCCAGTGTACCGGGCGATCAGTTCAGCGGCAGACGGTCCAGCACTTCGGTGGCCGCCGCCACGTCGTCGGCCAGCGGACGGTCCGCCATCCGCTCGTCCAGCACCGCGCTGGCCAGCCGGAACGCGTCCCCGAGCCGCCCAGGTCCACCCGTAATTCCGCGTTGACGAAGCGCGCGCACGGCCGCGACCAGTTCGCCGGCCAAGATCACCTGGTAGGCGGGCACGACCTCGGTGGTGCGCTGGGCGGCGAGTGCCGCGAAACTGGCGTGCTCCTCCATCCCGCGCGACAACACGGCACTACCCAGCGCGGCGGGCGCCCCCGCGTGCCGCACGGTCGCCAGCGCCGAATGCGCGATGTACTCGAGGATCATCACGCCGGAACTGGTCGGCGGCCCGTCCGCGAGGAACGGCCGCAACCCGGTGTAGCCGGGCTCGACGAGCGTCGCCAGCCGCGCGACCGACAACGACGCCGTCGTGAACAGCGCCGCGCGCAACGAGTCCAGCGCCTGCGTGACGTAGGCGGTGTGGAAGTTGCCGTTGTGGAACACGTCCCGTTCCGCCGCCGACACGAGCGGGTTCTCGCCGGCCGCGTTCATCTCCACGGTCAGCACGCGGTCGGTGTAGGCGGCCGCGTCCATCGCGGGGCCGTGTACCTGCGGTACCGCCCGGAACGCGAACGGGTCCTGAATCCGGGCCGGCAGCGAGGTGTCCGCCTCGGCGAGCAGCGCCCGCAACTCGGCGGCGACGGTTCGCTGGCCGGGATGCGGCCGGGATTCGTGGACCGCCGCCGCGTACGCCTCGGTCGAGCCGTCGACGGCCAGGAACGACAACGCTGTGATCACCACGCTCGCCGACAGCAGGCGGGTCAGGTCGTGACAGGCCAGCGCGGCCTCGCCGAGCGTCGCGGCGTTGCTGCTGATGAACGCGAGCGCGTCAGAGGAAGCCAGCGGATACGCCGGCAGTTGCCCGTCGCCGTTCCAGCCCAGTTCGCCGCGCACGCACAACGCCGCCGATGCCAGCGAGGTGAGATCGGCGGTGCCCAGCGCCCCGTAGCGCCGCATCGGCGGGGTGAGCCCCAGGTTGAGCGCCTCTGCCAGCACGTCCAGCAGCGCGGGATCGACACCGGAGCCGCCGGCCGCGAGTTGGTTGAGCCGCACCGCGAGCATGGCCCGGCCGGCCTGCTGGTCGGCGGCCGGACCGGCGCCACCGGCATGGCTGCGCAACAGCCGCAGGCCGTGCTCGGGGTCGGACTCCACGTCGATCCCCCGGTTCGCGCCGACACCGGTAGTCCTGCCGTACACAGGTCGTTGTCGCGCCAACTCGACGGCGACCCGATGCGCGGCCTCGGCCCTCGCCCGGCCGGTCGGGCTCACGGTCACATGAGCGCCGTCCCGCACGATGGTGTGCAGCAGTGCGCAGGTCAGGCCCCTGCCGTCGAGCGATACATCAGTTCTGCGCAGGACGGTGGTCATACCGAGGCTCTGAGCTCGTCGGCGTAACCGATGGAGACGCGGCGCATCAGGCCGTCCTCGGTGAACTCGTACTGCCCCATCCGGCACAGCGGCGGCGAGTAGGCGTGGATGGACACGGCACCGCCGACAGCACCTTTGAGGCGGTGGATGTGCTCCGGCCCGAAGCCGAACGACTCGCCGGTGCCGACGCGCACGGTGAGGTGATCGCCGCCGATCCGGGGGTTGCTCTCCTGGAGCGCGCCACGGACGACGCGGACGGCGCCGGAGGAGACGTCGTGGTCGTGCCAGCCGGTGTCGTTGCTCTCGGTCCAGCACAGCAGCCAGACGTCGATGTGTTGGTCGCGGTGCAGGGACACGTAGTGGCGGTGGTCGTCGGAGAAGGCGACGTGCGGCTGCCAGAGCGCGGGTTCGTCTGCCAGCCGGTCGACGAGCTCGGCCAGCTCGCGTCGGTCCAGGTTCCGCTCGGGTAGCGCCGCCCAGTTCATCGTCAGCTCCGTTTCGGTAGAGGTGTCCTTTGCTCTCGTCAGCCACTACTTATGCGCTTCACTTAAGCGCTTCAGTGAAGCGCTTAATCACACCGCCGTCAACCCCCGGACCGCTCCCGGTCCTGCCGAAACGCGGCGATGCGGCGATGGTCTAGCTACGCTGACCCAATGGCCGGCCCCCGGAAGCGCGCGACGCTGCGCGAAGTCGCCGAGGCAACCGGCCTGTCGACGGCGGCGGTGTCGTACGCGTTGCGTGGTCTCCAGGTGTCGAAGGAGACGGAGAAGCGGGTCAGGCAGGCAGCGGCGGAGCTGGGCTACGAGGCCGACCCGATCGCGAGGGCACTGGCCAGCGGCCGCACCAGCATGGTCGGCCTGCTGTCGGGTTCACTGGAAGACCTGTGGCAGCAACAGCTTTTCTTCGGCGCCGGCCGCGAACTGCTGAGAAAGGACAGATACGCCCTGATCCTGGACGCAGGAGGAGACCCGGCCCGCGAACTGACCCTGGCAAGGCAGTTGCGCGACCAGCGAGTGGACGGACTGGTGGTGTCGCCACTTGACCCGTCGGCTCATGAGTGGGCGGAGCTGGCGGAGTCGCTACCGGTGGTGTCGATCGGCGACGCACTGAGTAACGCGAGCGCGGCAGGCGAGGTCCTGTTCGACAACCGATCCGGAGTAACGCTGGCCCTGGAACACCTGAGCCGGCTGGGCCACCGCAGAATCGCGGTGCTGACGACGACGAGGCCGAGCACCCCAGACCGCCCGGCGGACACGTACGTGCTGGAGGAGGCGGACAGGCTGAAACTGGAGGTCCTGGTCCTGGCCACCCCCCAGTCGGTAACGGAAGCCGAAGCGGTGGCGCACAAGGCGTTGGCGCGGGCAAACCGCCCAACAGCCCTGTTCTGCTTCTCGGACTCGATCGCATACGGCGGCTACGCGGCGGCAAGAGCACTGGGCCTGACGATCCCGGCGGACGTATCGATAGTGGGCTACGACGACCACCCCGTGTCGAGGCTGCTGTCCCCCACCCTGACCACTTTTGACTGGGACCTGGACAGCATCATCAAAGCGGCGGTGCAGTTGGTCATCTCAGCAATAGACGGCCACCCGAAGCGTAGTAGGCGAATAGTAAAACCCCCCAACCTACGCGAACGGGAATCAACGGGTCGAGTTTCCTGATCCTTCGTGGCGCCACAACACCTCACCGTCGTGCGTGTCGCCGGTAGGCACCATCCCGACACTCCGAGCCACCCCGATGGAAGCGGAATGATCAGGATGCACGTGAGCGACGATCGCGGTGACGTGGCCGTCCAGCCAGTCAACGAGTCCGTTGGCGGCCTCGCGGGCGATCCCGAGCCGCTGCCAGGGCACGCCAACCACCCAGGCGATCTCGGCAACCAGCCCAAGATCACCAGGCACGACGGTCGCCTGAACAGTGCCGACAAGTGCGGAACCCATCCGGATCACCCAGTTACACCAGGAAACAGCGGGTTCGGACGACCCGGCAAGCATCCGCGCGTAGCGAGCCCGCAACAGGTCGGCCGTAGGAGGCTCACCACCGGTAAAGGCATACAGAGCCGGATCGCCAAGCACGCCAGCCATCTCGTCAGCGTGCCCAACCTCCAACGGCACCAACACAAGCCGCCCAGTGACGATGGTCTCGGCGCTGAGCACGCGGCGTGGGGGCACGCCGCAGAATAGGTCCGAGCGGTCCCGACATCGAACGCGAATCCCCGCCGTAGCCCGGCACTACCGGGGCCGCACCCCCCGCCAGGCCGCGTCTACCAGCCGTTTTGGCTGGTCAGGCCACCGTTGCTAGACTCTCCGGCGGAGGATTCGCATAGTGGCCTAGTGCGCACGATTGGAAATCGTGTTGGGGTAAAACCCTCGCGGGTTCAAATCCCGCATCCTCCGCGCCGCTGGCAGTGTCCACGCTGGTCATACGTGACCAGCGTGGACGCTGCGGGCCCCAGCCGCCTCTGGTGGACACTCAGACCGGCAATCCACACCGCCGGTCAGGGGGCGGCGAGCGTGTGTG
>DATBDL010000054.1:0-15486 GCA_036269975.1 Pseudonocardiaceae bacterium
TTGCCCTTCGCGAGCCGACCGCCATGCGTGTGCGGTCGAGGTGGGAAGGACGCCGCTCATGAGGTCGACGAAGACCGTTGTCGGGACCGTGCTCGCGCTGGTCATGGCCGGCATTCCGGCTGTCGCGGCGGCCGCGCCGCCGAGCGCGCCCGGCGGTCCGGGCGCATCGTCCTTTTTCGATCTCGCCCGCAAGGACTGCGTCGGCACGGCAACCGGCACGACCAGCAAGGTCTGGTACACGGTCGCCGGCGGCGTGCTGTCGGACGTCTACGAGCCGACCATCGACAACACGAACGTGGGAACGTTGCAATACGTCGTCACGGACGGTGCGACGTTCACCGATCTGCAGACCCGCGATCTCACCTACACGGTGAGCTCAGACGCCACCGGGATGGCGTGCACGGTCACCGCTACGAGCGCCAAGCACGGTTATCAGCTCAGTACGACGTACGTCACCGACCCGAACCAGGACACGGTCCTGATGCACACGCGGTTGTCGGCGACGAAGGGCAGCCACACCGATCCGCGCTCGCTGCGGCTCTACGCCCGACTGGACGCGCACGTGAACGGCAACGGTGGTGGCGGCACGGCCAACGGTGGTGCCGACACCGGCGTCGTCGCATCCGGCGAACCGGTCGTGTTCGACACGTCGACGGTCAGTCAGGCGGCGAACCGGGACTACGCCGTGCCGACGTACATGGCACTCGGCTCGGACGGCGGCGGGCACGGTGGCGCGACTGTCGGCTATGCGGGTACCCCGTCTGACGGTCTGACATCGCTGGACGCGACACACAAGCTCGACACCACCTACACGAGCGCACCGAACGGACATATCGTCGCCGTGTCGGACGTGACGCCGCGTGATGGTCACGACGTCACGCTGGCGCTGGGTTTCGGCCGCACGCAGGCGGCCGCGATCGCCGGCACCGACCAGCGCAGGTCATTTAACGCGGTCGCCGCCCAGTACGAGCACGGTTGGCGGTCCTACGACGCGCACCTGCGGCCGCCGCCCAAGGCGACCAGTGGCCTCGCCGGCCGCTACTACCTGTCGGCGAACGTGCTGAAGGCCAGCGAGGACAAGACCTACCCCGGTGCGATCGTGGCGTCGCTGGCCAGCCCGTGGGGGCAGGCTGTCAACGCGGGCACGGTCGTCGGCGGCAAGCCGGTGTACTTCGGGTCGTATCGCGAGGTGTTCTCGCGGGATCTGTACGAGGTGTTCACCGGACTGCTCACCGACGGCGACCTGGCCACCGCCCGCGACACCGCCCGCTTCCTGCTGCAACGCCAGCAGCTCTCCGACGGCCGGATTCCACGGAACTCGCTGGTCAACGGCAAGTCGGCACCGGACACCGGTGGCGACCAGCTCGACGAGACGGCCTATCCGATCCTGATGGCGTGGCAGTCGGGTCTGGCGTCCGACACCACGCTGTGGCAGCAGCACATCCGGCCGGCGGCGGACTTCCTGGTCGCGCACGGCCCGAGCTTCGGCGTCGAGCGGTGGGAGGAGCAGTCCGGCTTCTCACCGTCCACGATCGCCGCCGAGATCGCGGGACTCACCGCGGCCGCCAGCATCGCCGCCGTGCACGGTGACAAGGACCGCGCGCAGCTCTACCAGGCCACCGCGGACGACTTCCAGCGCAACATCAAGAACTGGACCGTGACGACGACCGGTCCGGACGGGCCGCGCTACTTCATCCGACTGAGCAAGACCGGCGACCCGAACGCCGCGATCACGTACGGCCTCGGCAACGGCGGCCCGACCGTCGACCAGCGCCAGGTGATCGACGGCGGCTTCCAGGAACTCGTGCGGCTGGGCGAACTCTCGCCGACCGACCCGGACGTGACTGCCTCGCTTGCCGTGCTGGACAAGCAGATCTCGGTCAGCACGCCGAGCGGGACCGGCTTCTACCGTTACGGCACAACGGCGGCGAACGGCAGCGCGGACGGCTACGGCGACTGTTACCAGCCCAGCCAGACGTCCTGCACCGGCCAGGGCCAGCCGTGGCCGACGACCGACACCGGGACCGGGCACCTGTGGCCGGTGTTGTCCGGCGAGCGCGCCGAGTCGGACATCGCGCGACAGCAGCCCGGCGCCCGCGACCTGCTGAGCGCGATGACGAAGTTCTCGTCCGGTGTCGGCCTCGTCCCGGAACAGGCGTGGGAAAACCCGGATCTTGCGGCGTCGCCGTTCGGCAGCGATCCGACGACGGCGTCGATCGGCTTCACCGACGGCGGCGCTGCCGGCTCGGCATCGCCGCTGTCGTGGGCGCAGGCACAGGAACTGCGGCTGGTCACCGACACCGGCACCGGCCGGATCACCGAACAACCGCAGGTCACCGCGGACCGCTACGTACGCAATCCCGTCCCCGGCACGGTGGCCGTCACCCTGACCGGGCCGGCCGCATCCAGCACGGTGGAGAGCAACTCCACCGACGTCACCGGCACCACGGCACCCGGCGCGCACGTGGTCGTGGAGTCGACCGACATCGACACCGGTGCGGCCGCGACGACGGCATCGGCCACCGCGGGCGCGGACGGCTCGTTCAGCGTGCCGGTCCCGATCGGCTTCGGCACCGACGTGCTGACGGTGGCAGCGACGACGTCGACCGACGCCACCGGCTACGCGCAGGTCAGCGTCATCGGCGATATCGTCGGTGGCACAACGGTTCTGGACGTGACCGACCCGTCCGGCGACGACAACGGCCCCGGCACGTACCAGTACCCGACGGCGGCCGACTTCGTCGCAGGCTCGTTCGACATCACGCGATTCCAGGTGATCACGCTGGGCTCGACAGTGTACCTGCGGACGACGCTGCGCACGCTGGTGCCGACGTTCGGCAACGTGATGGGCGCGCAGCTACTGGACATCTACCTGCACACGCCGACCGGCGCGACGTCGACGGCGGCCGCGTTCCCGTCCCGCGACTACACGCTGTCGACGGGCTGGACACAGCGGATCGAGGTGCAGGGCTTCGCGGCACCGGTCTGGCAGGACGCGAACGGCAACTCGCCGGGCACGCCCGCGGTGGTGGCGTCGCAGGTGGCCAAGACGATCACGATCGCGCTGCCGGCGGCGACTGTGGGCACGCCGGCCGCCGGCTGGTCGTTCGCGGAGGTGCTGACCGGTCAGGACGGATTCAGCTCCGACCAGGCACGGGCGTTCGCGACGACGGCGCAGCCCTTCACGTTCGGTGTGTGCGCGGCCGGCGGCAACGCGCCGATCTGCTCGGTCGATCCGGGCACCGTGCCCAAGGCGGTGGACGTGCTGACGCCGGCCGGTGTCAGCCAGGCCACCGAACTCGATCCGACTGCGGGTCCGGTCGCCATCGCAGCGGTACCGGTCGGTTGACATGATGGACAACGACGACTCGGTGGCCAGCAGCGTCACGTTCCAGTTGGTGAAGTTGGGTCAGCTCGCCAACAACCGGCTGGCGGAGGAGTTGGCGCCGTTGGGTTTACGGCCTCGGCACTGCGGCCTGCTGGAACTGTTACGTGACGGCCCGAAGGCGCAGTTGGACCTGGCGAACGGGCTGGGGGTCGCGCCGAGCGTGATCGTCGACATGATCGACGAGTTGCAGGACATCGGTGCGGTGGACCGAGTGCGCGGCACGACCGACCGGCGCCGGCAGTTCATCGGCCTGACCGCCAAGGGCCGACTGCTGGCACGACGGGCAGCGATGGCGGCACGACAGTTGGACGCGAGCCTGTTGGGGGATCTGGACACCGAGCAGTGCGCCCGGCTGCGGTCGGGTCTCGGCCGCGCCGCGCGACAGCAGGGCACGCCGGTCGCGCCGTGAACGCCAGGCAGTGGCGGCCCGCACGGGTCGGCCGCACGGGTCGGCCGCACGGGTCGGCCCTAACAGAAACGGGCGCGGCCCTCGGGGATCCCCCCAATATCCAGTCTAGTTGATCACGAGGCCGGGCGCGACCGAATTGAGCCTGGCCTGTGGACAACCCGAGCGTCGGTGGTGTGAGCGGGTTCGCTGGCCAGGTGGGCGTAGCGGCCGCCGAGGGCGACCAGTTCCTCGTGTGTGCCGCGTTCCACGATGCGGCCCTTGTCCAGCACCACGATCTGCTCCGCAGTCCTGATGGTGGACAACCGGTGCGCGATGGCGATCGTGGTGCGGCCCTTGGCCAACTCGTCCAACGCCTCCTGCACCGCCCTTTCGGTTCGGTTGTCCAGCGCGCTGGTCGCCTCGTCCAGGATCAGCACCGGCGGGTTGCGCAGCAGGATGCGCGCGATCGCCATCCGCTGTCGTTCGCCGCCGGAGAATCGGTAGCCGCGTTCGCCGACCATTGTCTGGTAGCCGTCTGGTAGGCCGGCGATCAGGTCGTGGATGCGGGCGGCGCGGGCCGCTCGCTCGATGTCGTCGTCGGTCGCGTCCGGGTGGGCGAAGAGCAGGTTCTCCTTGATGGTGGCGTGAAAAAGGTAAGTCTCCTGGGCGACCAGGCCGACGGCGTCGGTGAGCGACGCGAACGTGAAGTCACGGACGTCCGTGCCGTCGATGCGCACCGCGCCCTCCGCCGGCTCGTACAGCCTGGCCACCAGATACGCGAGCGTCGTCTTGCCGGACCCGGTCTCGCCGACGATCGCCGTGGTCGTACCGGCCGGGATGCGTAGGTCGATGTCGCGCAACGTCCATGCGGCGTCCGGTTCATACCTGAAGGACACTGTGGACAGTTCGACGTCGCCTCCTGTCACGGCCACGTCGTGCGCCGTCGGCCGTTCGTCGATCTCCACCGGCAGGTCCAGCACGTCGAACACGCGGCCGAACAACGCCAGCGACGTCGACACGTTCAGCCCGATCGACTGCAACGCACCTGCCGGCGCCACCAGGCGGTTGAGCATCGACGTGAACGCCACGACGGTACCGATCGTGGTCGGGGCGGCGCCGTGCGAGAACGCCATACCCGCCAGCCAGTACACGATCGCCGGGATGATCGTCAGGCTGGTCCGCCTTACCGCCAGCGTCCAGCGGCCGGCCAGGGTGGCGCTGACCTCTAGATCCGAGATCGCTTTCGAGTCGTCGGCGAACCGGTCGCGCAACTGGCGCTGCTGGCCCATCGTCTTGGCCAGCAGCACACCCGCTACCGACAGCGACTCCTCGACCAGCGACGTCATCGTGGCCAGCCGGCGCTGCCGGCCGCGGGCCAGCGTCCTGCGCTTGCGGCCGATACGCATGGTGAACAGCAGGAACAGCGGGACCACGATCAGGCCGAGGATCGCGAGCTGCCAGTCGAGCAACAGGAGCGCCACGGCAACCGCGATCACCGTCGTCGCGCTCTGCACGATCGACGCGGCCGTGTCGGTGATGATGTTGTTGATGCCGCCGATGTCGTTGGCGATCCTGGACTGCAGTTCGCCGGTCCGCGTTCGGGTGAAGAACGCCAGCGACATCCGTTGCAGGTGACCGTAGACGCCGACCCGGACGTCGTGCATGATCCGCTGCCCGATCACGTTGGACAGCCACGTCGACCCGACGCCGAGCGCGCCGCTGCCCGCCGACGTACTGATCATGCCCAGCGCCAGCCACGTCAACAGAACGGTGTTCCGCTCGGGAATGGCGTCGTCGAGGATGCCGCGCAGGAAGAACGGCGAGCTGACCCCGAGCGCCGCCTGGGTGATCACCACGAGGGCCAGCAACAGCATCTGCCACTTGTAGGGGACGAACAGGCCGGCGATCCGGCGTAACGGGACGTGCTCGTCGGTGTCCGAGTCGAGACGGGCCGGCTTCGGCGCGACCGCTGTTGTCATGAGGCGCTCCGGTTGCTCTGGTGGTGGGTGGCACGGAGGGCGACGCTGTCGGCGTCCTGGCTGATCCGCTCCATCAGGTCGGCGGCCAGCGCGAGCACGCCACGCTCGGTCGGCGAGAGGCGAGCCAGCACGAGCGCCAGCCACGCGTCCCGCTGGCGCATGTCGGTCGCCAGCACCGAGCGGCCGGCGGCGGTGACGCTGACCAGCACACGCCGGCCGTCGGCCGGATCGGGCCCGCGCTGGATGAGGCCGTCGGCTTCCAGGCCGGCCAGGGGCCTGGTCAGCGACTGCGGCTGGGCACGTTCCAGCGCGGCCAGGTCGCTCACGGTGGTCGGGCCGTAGCGGCTGAGGTGGCCGAGCAGGCTGAACTTGTTGAGGCTCACCGTGTTGCGCGGCCGTTCCTGCTGCAACCGGCGGGACAGCCGGGTGGTGGCCTTGCGCAGCGCGGTCGCCTCTTCCTCGATCACAAGCATCAGCTTAGTAACTTGTCGGGTATCAGGCGATCGGTTTACCTGGATTCGAAACCGCCGTATGCGGTTGCGATGGTGTCACGGCGGCCAGGAGACCGGGCGGATGGCCCGATCCTGATCTCGATCGCCGGGGTGCTGGCGACCAAGGCCACTGGCGCACTGTTCGACCTCGTCAAATCCACCTTCAGCCGGCATCCGAAGGCCGCGGCGGCACTGGCGCGGGCCGTCGACGAGCCGCCGGACTCGACGCCGGCGCTCGCACTGGCGGAACGGCTGGCGCAGGTCGAGGCGGCCGAGCCGGAATTCGGTAAGCAGTTGCGTGACGAATGGGCGAAAGTCACGACCACGATGCAGACCGCGGACCACGGCGGTGTCACGAACTCGATCACCGGCACCGTCAGCGGCACGGTGATCCAGGCCCGCGACATCCACGGGGGCGTCAGTCTGTAGCCGCAGGTTTGACCTTGTCACCGTCCGGCTACCCGATGTACGTGCCGGCGGTGGGCGTCGGCACGTGGACAGGGCGAGGTGTCGGACATGGTCACGGTCAGCGGTAGTCGGCTGGACAGCGGTCGGGTAGCGATGTGGCGGGTGCCCAGGACACGCGGTGCGGCGAGCGGCGCCTTGTTGGTGCTGCTCGGGGCGTGGGGCGCGCTGGTGCCGTTCATCGGGCCGCACTTCGGCTACGCGTACACCCCGAACACGACCTGGACGATGACCGCGGGCCGGTTGTGGCTCGAGGTCGTGCCGGGTGCGGTCGCCGTGGCCGGCGGGTTGATCCTGATCGGCAGCGCGAGCCGCGCCATCGGCCTGTGGGCCGGCTGGCTGACCGCGGTGGCCGGCGCCTGGTTCGCGGTCGGGCCGGTGATCAGCCGTCTGTGGACGGGACAGCCGCAGCCGGGCAGCCCGGTCGGTGGCAGCACGGTGACCGCCGTGGTCGAGGAGATCGGCTTCTTCACCGGGCTGGGCGTGGTGATCGTGTTCCTCGCGGCGACGGCGCTGGGCCGGTTCAGCGTGATCGGCGTCAAGGAGCACATGGTCGCGACGGCGGCCCGCGACGCCACGGCGGCCGAAACGGAGCCGGCGGTAACCGAGCGGCCGGCGGACCGGGCGGACGAGCCGGCGATGTCGGCCGAGACGACCAGGATGCCGATCGTGCGGGAACCCAAGCACGCGGCCGAAACCAAGGAGACCTCGGACGCCGAGGCAGAGCGGACCGACATCAGCTAGACCTCGACCGGCGGTGATCGGGCTCGGCTAGACCTCGACCGGCACGGCGGGCTCGGCGACCACCGGGCTCGCCGTACGGCGTTCGTGCCAGCCGAGTCCGGTTACGGCCGCGACGACGATCACCAGGCCGAGCCACTGGCCGGCGGACAGCGACGCACCCAGCCAGGTGACGCCGATCAGGGCCGCGGTCGCCGGGAACGCCAACTCGGCGAGCGTGGCCCTTGCCGCCGGTGTGGTCCGCAGGCCGACGTAGTACATGCTCAGCGCCAGCAGGCCGGGAATCAGCGCCAGCAGCACGAGGCCGACCGCGTCACCGGCGTGCACGGTCAGCGGCGCCCCCGTCACCAGGACGATCGCGGTCGCGCCGACGAAGCCGAAGACGTAGCGCAGGACCGTGAGCTGGTGCGGGGTGAGCCGCCCGCCGGCCAGTCGGCCGAGCACGGTGCCCGCCGCCCACAGCGCGGCGGCGCCCAGCGCGAGCAGCGCCGGCGTCGCGGCTGTCACGCTGACGTGGAACGGATTCGGGAACGTCAGCAGCCACGCCCCGGCCAGCGCGGGCACCGCGAACCACAGGTAGCCGCGCCGGATGTGCTCGCCCAGCAGGAAACGCGCCGCCACGATCGCGAACAGCGGCTGGAACTTCTGCAGCACCAACGGGGTCACCGGATCGCCGATCGCGAACGCCCTGGTGAACAACGCGGTCGCCAACGCGGACGCGCCGACCCCGATCACGATGACGGCCACCCGCTCCCGCGCGCCGAGCCGACCGAACGCGCGCACCGCCGAGGGCAGCCACGGCAGCAGCACGACCAGCGTGATCGCGTGCTCCCAGAAGACCACGGTCGCCGCTGGGAGCGCGTCCGCGAGCGGCTTGCGCAGCAGCGCGTCGGTCCCCCACAGCGCGGCGGAGACCGCGACCAGCCACGTACGGTCCCGCGTCGGATTGCCCATGCCTTCCACCAACCGAATCCGGTGGCGCGCCATTCCGTGTGACACTCGTGGCATGACGGAGATCATCCTGGACGTGGACACCGGTGTCGACGACGCGCTCGCGATCCTGTTCGCCGTCCGGCATCCGGACCTGCGGCTGCGCGCGATCACCTGCGTCGCCGGCAACGCCGACGTGGACCAGGTGGTGGCCAACACGCTGCGGGTGCTGGACGCGGCCGGCGCGGCCGACATCCCGGTGGCAAGGGGCGCGGACAGTCCGCTGCTGGAACCACGCAGGGACGCGAGGCACGTGCACGGCACGGACGGCATGGCCGATCTCGGCCTGCCGGCGTCCGACCGGCGGGCCGCCGACGTGCACGCGGTGGAACTGCTGCGACGGGAGATCCTGGCATCGCCGACACCGGTGACGCTGATCACGTTGGCGCCGTTGACGAACATCGCGCTGCTGCTGCGGACGTATCCGGAGGTAACGGGGAAGCTCGCTCGGGTGCTGACGATGGGCGGGTCGGCGTCGGTCGGCAATGCCAGCGCGGTGGCGGAGTTCAACATCTGGCACGACCCGGAGGCGGCCGCGATCGTGTTCGGCGCCGGCCTGCCGGTGACCATGTACGGGCTGGACGTGTTCTACTCCGTGGCCGTACCGAGGGCGACGGCCGAGAAACTGGCCGCGAGCGACGAGCCGGGTACCGCGCTGGCCGGCCGACTGCTCGTGTTCGTCTCCGACCGCTACGGCCACGACCACCGGATTCCGGAGCCGAACGGCGCCGGCGTCGGCGATGCCGGCGCGGTGTGTGCCGTGGTCGAACCGACTGGCCTGACCACGCGGACGCTGCCGGTGACCGTGGCCCTGCACGATCGGCTGACCAGGGGCCAGACCGTGGTGGACCACCGCAACGTCGCCGGTGAGGACGCGGCGCACGGCATGGTCGACGAGCGGCCGGCAGTGGCCGTGGCGCTGGGGGTGGACGGGCCGCGCTACCGGGACCTGTTCCTGTCGGCCGTGGCGAGGGACTGACGGGCATGGGCACCGTCTGCGTCGTCGGCTCGCTCAACATCGACCTGGTCACGACGGTGGCCAGGCTCCCCGGCGCCGGGGAGACCGTGCGCGGCGAAGGGCTGGGCAGGCTGCCTGGCGGGAAGGGCGCCAACCAGGCGCTCGCGGCCGCGCGGGCGGGCGCGACGACGTTGCTGTGCGGGCGGATCGGCGCTGACGGCGCCGCGTATCGGGCCGGGCTGACGAAGCGGGGGGTGGACTGTGCCGGTGTGCTCACCGTGCCGGACACGGCGACCGGACACGCGTTGATCGCGGTGGACCGGCGCGGCGAGAACACGATCGTGGTCATCCCCGGCGCGAACGACGCGATGACGGTGGCCGAGGTCGAACGGCACGCGGACGCCATCACCGGTGCGGCTGTGCTGTTGCTGCAACTGGAGATTCCGTTGCCGGCGGTGTTGCGGGCGGCCGAACTGGCGCAGGAAGGTGGCGTGCGGGTGCTGCTGAATCCGTCGCCGTGGCTGGTGCCGCCGGCCGAACTGCTGGCGGTGGCCGATCCGTTGGTGGTCAACGAACACGAGGCGGCACAGCTCTCCGCGCCTAACGCGTGCGTGACGCTGGGCGAGCGCGGCGCGCGGTGGGGTGAGCTGGCCGTGCCGGCGCCGGCCGGGCCGGTGGTGGACACGACCGGCGCCGGTGACAGCTTCGCGGGCGCGCTGGCCGCCGCGCTGTCCGGCGGCGCTGACCGGGCCACGGCGTTGTCACTGGCTGTCGCGGCCGGCACGGCGGCCTGTGGCTGGGCCGGAGCGCAGGGCTGGTCACTACCGGCCAATTGACACCTTCACAGTAGGAATCCCTTTTCGGCGCGGATTCGTAGCCTGGTCCGGTGATTACGGACCGTGTTAGCCTCCGGCCATGCGACCCGCTCAGGTGCGCGCAGATATCGGTTCCCAAATGCGGGAGCTCCGGCAATCCACCGGCATTTCCCTGCGACGGACCGCTGAACTGTCCGGCTGGAACAAAAGCCATCTGTCCAGGGTGGAATGCGGATCGACAAAGCCGAGCCTGCCGTTGATCGAGTGGTACGACGGTCAATTCGGCGCCGGCAACACGTTGATCGTGCGGTTTCGGGAGCTGGCCGACAGCGGTCCGATCGACCAGGTCACGGGCACGCCGAACGATCACGACCCGAGGGATGCCTGTGCGCTGGTCGCGGAAACCGTGCCGGACGGCACGCTCGTGCGGCCGGGAGCGTTGGTGCGCAAGACATGGACGTTGCGCAACACCGGCCCGGTCAACTGGCGCGGCCGCTGGCTGAGCCGGCTCGGCATGCCCGAACGAGCTAGCTGGCTGCGCTGCCCGACCAGGGTGCCGGTGCCGGACATCGGTCCGGGCGGCGAGGCGTTGATCGAGTTGGACGTGACCACACCGCACCGACCGGGAGCGTGTGTCGCGTACTTCACGCTGACCGACCTGGACGGCCGGCCCTACCTGCCGGAATCGCTGCGGTGCAGCCTGTACGTCGCGGGTTGATGGCCTAGCCGCTCCGCTCGCGCCAGCGCGCCATCATCGCGGGCATCTCCTCCTCGATGAACCGGAAGAAGCTGATCATCTCGCTCAACCGGTCGTGGGCTGGCGTGCCTTCGCCGACCGCACCCAAACCGGCGTCGAGGTGATCTCCCCACTTGGTGATCGCGCGCATCTGCCGCTCGATCACCCGGTACCAGACGTCGGTGTCGACGCGGAACAGGTCACGCCGGGAGCCGGGTTCCCGATCCCGGCTGGCCAGGTCGAGTTGCAGCAGGAAGCGGACGGCGCCGGAGATCGCGGCCGGGCTGACCATCAGCCGTTCGGCCAGGTCGGCGGCGGTGAGCGCGGCCGACTCGCTGGCCAGTAGGGTCACGAAGACACGGGCCGGCATCCGCTGCCAGCCGGAGTCCACCAGGAGGGACGAGAAGCGCTCGACGAAGGCGGATACGGCGGCCTCATCCCGGTTGTCCTGGGTCACGGTTCAGCAACTCCCTCACAAATTTGACTAACTTCACTAACTTCACTAACTTCACGACTTCGTGAAAGTTAGTGTGTATGGTACCGCCATGAGCAGCGCGATCGCCATCTCCGGCCTGCACAAGTCCTTCGGTCGCACCAAGGCGCTCGACGGACTCGACCTGATCGTGGACGTCGGCGAGGTGCACGGCTTCCTCGGCCCGAACGGTGCTGGCAAGTCCACCACGATCCGCGTCCTGCTCGGCCTGCTGCGATCCGACGCCGGCACGGTCAGCCTGCTCGACGGCGACCCGTGGCGCGACGCGACAGCCCTACACAGCCGACTGGCGTACGTCCCAGGCGACGTGACGCTGTGGCCGAACCTGACCGGTGGCGAGGTGATCGACCTGCTCGGCACGCTGCGCGGCGGCCTGAACGCCAAGCGGAAAGCCGAGCTGCTGGAACGCTTCGACCTCGACCCGACCAAGAAGGGCCGGGGCTACTCGAAGGGCAACCGGCAGAAGGTGGCGCTGGTGGCCGCGCTCGCGTCCGACGTGGAACTGCTGTTGCTGGACGAGCCGACATCCGGGCTGGACCCGTTGATGGAGGCGGTGTTCCGGGAGTGCATCGCCGAGGAACGCGGCAACGGCAGGACAGTGCTGCTGTCCAGCCACATCCTGGCCGAGGTCGAGGCGCTGTGCGACCGGGTGAGCATCGTCCGAAATGGACGGGTCGCGGACAGTGGCACCCTGGCCGAGCTGCGTCACCTCACCCGCACGTCGATCGAGGCCGACCTGGCCGGCCCGCCAACGGGCGTCGCGGACCTGCCCGGCGTGCACGACGCCCACGTCACCGGCAACCGAATCCGCTGCGAGGTGGACACGGTGCACCTGGACGAGGTGCTACGGCGGTTGACGGCGATCGGCGTGCGCGGCCTGGTCAGCCGGCCGCCGACGCTGGAAGAACTGTTCCTGCGCCACTACCGGGACGAACTGCCCGAGGAAGTCCCGGCATGACAACGGATATCACAGCCCGCCGTCGCACGACCGCGCTCGTCGGGACTGGCACCCTGCTGCGGCTCGGCGCGCGCCGCGACCGCATCATGCTGCCGATCTGGCTCTACGTCCTCGTCGCACTCGCGGTCGGTACCGCGTTCTCGTTCAAGGGCCTCTACCCCACCGTCGCGTCCCGGATCGCGTTCGCCGTCGAGGTCGGCGGCAACGGCGGACTCAAGGCGCTCACCGGCCCCACCTTCGACCTCACGTCGATCGGCGGCCTCACCGCGTGGCGCGTCGGTGCCAGTGCCGCGGTGCTCGTCGGCCTGATGAACGTCTTCACCGTCGTCCGGCACACCAGGGCCGAGGAACAGGATGGCCGGCTGGAACTGATCGGCGCCGGTGTGGTCGGCCGGCACGCGCCGTTGGCCGCCGCCGTCGGGCTGGCCGTGATCACCGATCTGCTGATCGGTGCCGTGATCGCGATCGGCCTGGTCGCGATCGGGCAGCCGGCCGCCGGGTCGATCGCGCTGGGCGCCGAACTGGCGGCGGTGGGCGCCGCGTTCGCCGGCATCGCCGCGGTCGCGGCCCAGGTCACCGAGAGTTCCCGCGCGGCCAACGGCATCGCTTCCGCCGTGCTCGGCGCCGCCTATCTGTTCCGCGCGATCGGCGACTCCGCGACCACCAGTGGCCTGTCCTGGCTCTCGTGGCTCTCGCCGATCGGCTGGGGCCAGCGCGTCCGGCCGTTCGCCGGCGAGCGGTGGTGGGTGCTCGCGCTGCCGATCGGCGCGGCGGCGCTGACCGTCTGGCTGGCGGGGGCACTCGTGGCGCGGCGGGATCTCGGGGCCGGGCTGCTGCCGGCCCGGCCGGGGCGCGCCGACGCGCGTGGACTGGCGACGCCACTCGCGTTGGCCTGGCGGCTGCAACGCGGTGCGCTATTGGCCTGGCTGATCGCCTTCGCCGTCCTGGGCGTAGCGCTGGGTGGTATCGCGCAGGACATGGCAGGGCTGGTGAACACCAGTTCGCAGTTGCACTCGATCATCGCCGAACTGGGCGGGGTCAACGGCATCGTCGACGAGTTCCTGGCCGCGATGCTGGGCCTGCTCGGGCTGGTGGCGGCCGTCTTCACCGTGCAGGCAGTGCTGCGGCTACGGACCGAGGAGACCGCGCAGCGGGCCGAACCGGTGCTGGCCACCCGGACCAGCCGGGTGGCCTACGCGGCCAGCCACCTCACGATCGCCGTGGTCGGCGGCGCCGCACTGCTCGCGGTCGGCGGCGCGACGATGGGACTGGCGGACGGCCTGCGGACCGGGAACCTGCGGACCGAGCTGCCCAGCCTGCTCGCCTCGGCACTCGCGCAGGTGCCCGCCGCCTGGGTGCTGGCGGGGGTCGCGCTCGCGCTGTTCGGGCTGCTGCCCCGCATCGCGGTGGCCGGGTGGGCCGCGCTGGTGGTGTGCCTGCTGCTGGGCGAGCTCGGACCGACACTGCACGTGCCGCAGTGGGCGATGGACGTCTCGCCGTTCACGCACGTGCCGAAGTTGCCCGGCGGCCAGTTCACCGGCACCCCGATCGGCTGGCTGCTGGTGGTGAGCGTGGTGTTGGCCGTTGCCGGGCTGATCGGATTCCGCCGGCGGGACATCGGCTGACCCGCCGGCGGGATCAGTTGTCCAGTTCGCCGCGGCGAATGGAGTCGACCAATTGGGACAGGCTGCCCGCTGCGCAGGCCAGCGCTGGCCCGACCGAGTTCTTGCTGTCCCTGATCCTCGCGACCGTACCGTCCACCCAGATCTCGACGCAGTTCTGGGACGGGTTGCTGCGCGAACTCTTGCACCATCCGCCAACCGGGTGATGCTGGGGATAAACTCTGTACTCCGCGCGGTCGGCTTGGCTGTACGTAACCATCAAGTCTCCATTTCCTTGCGGACCTGGCGGATCGCCTCCAACGACGCCACCCGGTCCAGCGCACGGTCAACTGCCTCGGTGAAGCTGGCGATCAGTTCGCCGACCACCTGTGGCTTCTCGATGAGGTTCCCGGTGGTCACAGCTTCTTGCCACACCATGTCCGGCAGCCAGGGCGACGAAAAGGAGAGAATCTTGAGGCTGCCGCCGATCACCGGGTGCGCGCCCGCGTGATACGGCATCACGTGGATGCGCACGTGGTCCGCCTTGTCTTCGATGATCGTGCAGAGGCGTTCCAGTTGGTGGGCCAGCACCTCCCGACTGCCCACCTCCTGGCGCAGTGCCGTCTGCCCGATCAAGACCGTGAATTCCGGCGGATTCGCACTGTTGAGCCGATTCTGGCGGGCCAGCCGGGACTCCACCCGTGGACCGACGTCGACCGGCTTGATGTAGGGGGAGCCACCTCGGATCATCGCCCTGGCATAGTCGGCTGTCTGCAACAGGCCAGGAATGGTCTCCGCGGCGTACTCCCGTTGGTTGGTCGCACCGGCCTCCAACCCGATGAACCGTAAGAAGTCGTCCGAGTACAGGCGGGCGTAGTCGTCCCACCACTCGCGCCGGTCCGCCTGCACCCGCAGCGCGTCCAGCTCGGCGAGCTCGTCCCCGGACACCTCGTAGATACCGGCGAGTTCGGAGAGTTTGGTCGAGGTCAGTCGTCGCTTGGCGATCTCGATCGAGGACAGGTTGTTGCCCCCGATCCCCGTGATCCGGCCGACCGCGGCCGCTGTCAGTCCGAGTTGGTCCCTGCGCGCCCGTAGTCGCAGTCCTAGTTCGACCGCTTTGACCGTACTGGAGATGGGCTCGCTGGCCATTGCCACGTGTACTCCTTAGCCGCCGGGACCGACAGCGGTGTCATCGATGCTGGATCCTCGAATAACACCGCCCACGTGAGTTTTACACGATCGGGTGATTTATCTGGCGAGCGCATCTACTTTGTTTGAGTGTACTCATGAGAGACGGACGGCTAAGTACCACAACTTCGTGCCGGCCATTCTCTGTTTGATTGGCAGCAGCGACTTTCAGCGCCGCCGGTGGTCCAGACCAGTGGTGATGATCTCCCCGAGCGCGGCCATGGCATCGATCAACTGGCGGTCCGACAGGTAGGGAGCGGGGCCGAAGCGCAGGTATTCCCCTCGGCTGTCGGTG
>DATBDL010000055.1:0-5351 GCA_036269975.1 Pseudonocardiaceae bacterium
GGAGAACTGGAAGGCGCTCTCGATCTCGTACGGCAGGTCGGACGTGGTCACGGCGGTGCGGGCGGCCAGGTGTGGCGCCAGGAACTCGGGCAGCGTGATCCACGGCGGTAACGCGAAGATCGGGCCTCGGACGTCCGGCACGAGCTTGCCGTCGCCGTTCTCCAGGGCGAGCGTGCGGACCCCGTCGTCACCGACGCAGTGGCGCTCGGCGAAGCCGCCGTAGCGGACGTGGAGCGGGCCGTCGGCGTAGCGCAGGTCGGACAGGATGTACGGGCCACGGACGCCGGCCAGCAGCACGTCCAGTTCCGCGAGCGTCTTTTCGAACACGGTCTCGTCGGGCGGATAGATGGTCACGAGTTTTCCACTTGAGCCGCGGAACGCGGACTTGGAATTCATCATGATCATGGTCGCCTGATTGCGCAGGAATTTGAACGCCAGATTCCGTGGGGCGCAGTAGTCCCACACGGCGGCCAGGACACGCTCGGCGTCGTCGAGACAGGACGACACGTGGATCTTCCAGCCCTGGGACGGCAGGTTGTGCTCATGTGGTGCGTAGTACATCCAGGTGTCGCTCGGCTCGTGCGCCCACTCGGCTGGCGTTTCCCGTGCGGCGATGGGAAAGTCCGGATTCCGGGTAGGACGCTGGCTCGGCGTGTCGTAGAACAGCCGGTCGGCCATGCAGTAGGTCTCATACTGCTCGGTCACGTGGATCTCCAGTGATCAACGTCCAACGTGTTCAGATTGTTGTGAAAATTCAGTGATCCCAAGGGCGACGAGCAGTCCGGAGTGGATGGTGGACGGTGTCCGCGTGACGGGTCGGCGGTGCCGACACGGGCGGGCGATGGGAAGAAAAGCAGATAATTCTGGCGAAATTCTTCCGGTATGTCCAACATTTCCGGCGCTGATCCTCACTAAGAGTGATATTCCGGCTGATCGAAACCGTTCGTTTCAATGTGGTTATCAGCATTGTCGGGAAACACCAACAAAGCCAAGCCGCCGATTTGGTGACGGCATTACTCCAGTCGGGTTTACCCGACTGGCGAGTAGCTTCGTAAGCCGACACGATCGGTGACCGACACACACGCGAAACCGCCCACATGCCAACGTTCCTTGAGCACTCAATCAGGTCGGCTGACATTGTTTGGACACGAATGTCTCGGGTGAACGCAGTTCACCCGATCGGTGTGAGCCTCTCACCTGCATGGGTGCACGGGCGGGCCCGGTTCGACCGCAGGAAGAGGTATGGACCATTGGCCCACAATGTTGTGAATCGCGGAGCGTGGCAGCCCATGAGCAGGCATTACGGCTAGAACGGACCAACAGTTTCGGCCGAAAACGGTCACCCGTGCGGACGGCTATTCGCCGGCCGCCCGCAACACGGCGCCGGGCCGGCGGATCGCCAGCACCAGATTGCCGACCGTCAGAACGGGTTGGTCGTCCACCAGGCTGCGGCCACAGAAGAACATGGTCGACTCGGTGCCCGGAATCAACTTGACCACCGTTCGCACGACGCTGCCCGGCCCGACCGGATGATGGAACGTCACGCCGCGCGTGCCGGCCAGCACCGGCATCCCGGCGAACGGGCGGCCGATGGTGCGCGCCCACAGCAGCGCCGCGCTCTGGGTGAACGAGTCGAGCAGCAACGCCTCGGGATAGTGATAGGCGTCGGCCGGCACGATGTCGGGCAGGTTCGCGTAGCAGGGCTCAGCCGAGCTGACCGCTTTCACCGTCTCGATCATCATGCCCGGCTCGCACCGGGCCACCCGGTCCACGAGTAACCGCGGACAGCGGTGCGGCAGCAGCGCGCGGATGTCGGCGTAGTCGAGGGACGACGCCACCTTCGCCAGGTTGGTCACGGCTGCCCCCATTCGGTCGGCGCGACGTCGCGCAGAACCGCGAGGCGCATCGTCAGGTTCGCGATCGGCGTGCCGGCGCGGGTGCACCGCGCGGTGGCGACAAGTTCGCCGGCCGTCTCGTCGCACGTCACGCGGGTGGTCAGCAGATCGCCGGCGGCCAGCGGTGCGAACAGCCGCAGTGCGGCCACCTCACGGAGCTCGACGTGCCAGCCAGGCCCACGAGTGTGATCGACCAACTCGGCAACAGCCCGCCGTGCCGCGACGATCGGCAGCACACCTGGGTAGACCGGCGCGGCCGGATCACCGCCCTGACCGCGCACTTCGGTACGGGACATCACCTCGGTGCCGGACCGGAACCGCACTGCCCGCGGCCTGTCGTCGGTGGTTGGTTGGCTCTCCGTCGTCCCGATCGACACTGTCATCGCCCCCAGAAGAGAGAACTGTCCCTCTGTTCTACGTTGCAGGAGTGCGGTCGGAGCCGGCTGGATACCCGATCGACCCCAACACCGCACAAAGGAAGACCGAAGGGGCAATTCGCCATGACCGATCGGGCGAGCCACCCACCACCGGCGTCACGCGACGCCCTACCGGGGCGCCTGGCTTCGACCGGCTGGTGAGTCCGGTTGCGTCGGTCAGTTCGGCAGGGCTGCTTGCTGTAGCCACGCGTCGAACAGCGGCGCCAGCGGCGTGTGCGTGTGCCGTTGCGCCAACTCGGTGAAAGCCCGCGTGGTCACCGTCCCGTGGCGGTGCAGTGTCGTCCACGTTCGCAACAACTCGAAGAACTTCGCGTCGCCCATTGTGTCGCGCAATGCTTGCAGCGTCAGTGCTCCGCGTTGGTACACCCGATCGTCGAACATTCGTTTCACGCCTGGGTCCGCCAGTACCAGATCCTGTGGCAGCGCCGCCAGTCTGGTCCTCGCCTGCTTCGCCCGCACTCTGGCCGATTCGCCGCCGGATCGTTCCGACCACAGCCATTCCGCATAGGTTGCGAAGCCTTCGTTCAGCCAGATGTGTCGCCAGTCGGCCACCGTCACGCTGTTGCCGAACCATTGGTGGGCCAGTTCGTGCGCCACCAGTCGTTCCGCCGATCTCCTGCCGTCGACGTGGTTCGCGCCGAAGATCGACATTCCTTGTGCCTCGACGGGTACGTCGAGTTCGTCGGCCGTCACCACGACCGTGTACTCGCCGAACGGGTACGGGCCGAACAACCGGCCGAACTCCGCGACCATGTCCGGTTGCCGGCCGAAGTCGTGGCCGACCGCCGTGCGCAGCCGGGCCGGCACCGCCGCTCGTTGGGGTACCGGACCGCCATCCAGATCCACCAGCTCGTACTGTCCGATCTGCACGCTGACCAGATACGTCGGCGTGTGCGCCGGTTGGTGGTACACCCACGTCGTACTGCCGGCTCCCACTCGCCTCGACACCAGTTCGCCGCTGGCCACCACCGTGTACGGCGACGCCGTCGTCACCGAGATCAGGTAGCTGGCCTTGTCGGACGGGTGATCGTTGCACGGGAACCACGACGGCGCGCCGATCGGCTGGCTGGCCACCAGCGCCCCGTCATCGAGCGTGTCCCAGCCCAGCTCGCCCCATTCCTTGGTACGGATGGGTTTTGGTACGCCCGTGTAGCGCACGTCGACGTCGAACGATCGGCCGGCCGGGATCGGGGCCGCCGGCCGGATGCGTAGCTTGTCACCGTTGTGGGTGTAGCGGGCGGGTGGTTGACCGCCCACCAGTACCCGGTTGGTGCGCAGGCCGCTGAAGTCCAGGCTGAAACCCGCCAGATCCTCGTCGGCGATCGCGTAGATCTGCGCTCGACCGCCCAGCCGGCCCGAAACCGTCCGGTAGTCCAGGGTCAGGTGGTAGTGCGTGACCCGGTAGCCGGAGTTGCCGTGCGTCGGCAGGTACGAATCCCTCATCCCGCCTGCCATGCGGTGATCGGGTTGCCCAGCCACCTGGTGTCCGCCGGCACGTCCTCACCGCGCATCACGAGCGACGCGGGGCCGATCGTGGTGCGTTCGCCGATTCGCACGCCGGGCAGCGCGATGCAGTGCGGGCCGAGCGTCGCGCCGGCGCCCAGTTCCACCGTGTCCATCCGCATGATCCGATCATGGAACAGATGGGTCTGGACCACGCACCCCCGGTTCACCGTCGCCCCGGCACCGATGTCGATCAGGTCGGACTCGGGCAGCCAGTAGCTCTCGCACCACGCGCCACGGCCGATCCGGGCGCCGAGGCCGCGCAGCCACACGTTCATCAGCGGCGTGCCACCGATCCAACCGACCAGCCACGGCACCGCCAGCACCTCGATGAACGTGTCCGCCAGTTCGTCGCGCCACACGAACGAGCACCACAGCGGGTGCTCGGTCACCCGGAATCGCCCGACCAGCAACCACTTCGCCACGATCGCCACCACGCCGGCGACGATCCCGGCCGCCAGCAGCAGCGGTCCGCCACCGAGCACGGCCACCGCGTAGCCGAACCGGTTGGCCAGCGCCGCGAAACCGGCCAGCGTGGCGACCGCCAACGCCACCGCGCACATCACCGGCACGATCCGGCACAACTCCACCAACGCCCTCGCCACCACGAGCGAACGCGGCGGGTCGAACGTGCGGCTGGTGTCCGCGTCGTCCGCGGCGCGCGGCAGCTTGATCGGCGGCATGCCCAGCCAGGAACTGCCCGCCTTCGCCCCCTTCGGCGTCGAAGACAGCACGCCGACCAGGCCACGCTTGGGCACCGCCCGACCAGGGGCCGTCATCCCGGAATTGCCGAGGAACGCCCGCTTGCCGATCCGCGCCGCCGCGATCCGCAGCCAGCCGCCGCCCAGTTCGTACGAACCCACCATCGTGTCGTCGGCCAGGAACGCGCCGTCGCCGACCGTCGTCATGCTCGGCAGCGCCAACACCGTCGACGCCTCGACCCGGCGGCCGACCCGCATGCCGAGCGCGCGCAGCCAGACCGGCGTGAACAGGCTGGCGTACAAGGGAAACAGTGTGCTCCGGGCCATTCCCATCAACCGTGCCGTCGTCCACGCCCGCCATGCCATCGCGCCGTGTACCGGGTGGTAACCGGCCCGCAGGCCAGCGCCGAGCAGTCGCACGCCCACGAGGATGAGCAACGCGTACGCGGCCAGCACGCAGACGGCGGCCAGCGGCACGCCCAGCAGGACGTGTTCCAGACTACGGCCGTGCAGGAACGCGGCGAGCACCAGCAGACCGGGCAGCGCCGCCGCCACCGGCAGCAGGCCGAGGCCGAGCGTTGTCAGGCCGTAACCGAAGGTCCAGCGCCGGTTGCGGGCCGGACGTTCCGCCGGCCAGCGGTGCGCTGCCTTGCCGGTGCGCTCCGCCGGCACGCCGGCCCAGTACTGGCCGGCCGGCACCGATCCGGAGACCCCGGAACCAGGCGCGATCTCGGCCCGTTTGCCGATCCGGGTGCCCGGCAGCAGCGTGCTGCGCGCGCCGACGGTGGCACCGGCGCCGATGCGGATGCGGCCGA
>DATBDL010000056.1:0-16992 GCA_036269975.1 Pseudonocardiaceae bacterium
GACCTGGCTGACTGGATCGCTGGGCAACTGCGAGTGCCGGTGGTGCTGACCGCCGACGGCCCCGATCGCGCCGATCGCACACCGGCCGAGATGGTTGCGGCAAGATAGCGCCGCGTGTGGCCAGACGAACCCGATGATGCGAGTGGTGCCGATCCCGCCGCGGTGGCGCAGCAGTCCGCGGTCTCGATCGACGTGCTGGCGATGCGGTTCTGGGCACGCGACGACGCGGTGCTGTTGGGTGTCGCCCACCGGGAGAACTCGCCCTACCGAGGTCGGCTGGCACTGCCCGGTGTGCTGCTGCGGCGCGGGGTCCGGTTGGCCGACGACGCGCGTCGGGCCGTCACCGCCAAGCTCGGTGTGCCCGAGGCCGCGATCCTCGCCGTCGGCCAGTTGGTGACGTTCGACGAACCGAACCGCGACCCACGCGGGCCGACGCTGTCCATCGCGATGTGGGCCGTGATCGGCGAACACGACGACCGGACGGCCGTGTCGTGGGTGCCGCTGAACGCGCCGCCGGCACTGGCGTTCGACCACAACCGCATCATCGACGAGTCGAGAGGCATCCTCAGGGCGAAGCTGTGGACGGACCTCATGTTCACCAGAGCCCTGACCGGCCAACGGTTCCCCGCGTCCAGAGCGGTCGCGCTGAGCGCGGCGCTGCGCGGCGGGTCGCCCGACCCCGGCAACCTCAACCGAGCGATGGCCCGCGTACCCGGCCTGCACCGCACCGACGAACACGTCCGGGTGAAGGCAACGGGCCGTCCCACCACGGTCTGGGCCTTCGACGCACCGCGCTGACCAGACAATCCGGTATCGGTCGGGGTGCGCGGTCGGGTGTCGATCCGCCGCCTGTTCGTCGTCGCGGCGGTACTGGATTTCGCAGCCGGAATCGCGTTTCTGGTGGTCCGCCTGACAAGTCGGGCAACGACAGTCCACCGGGTCACCACGTCGCAGATCTTCGCGGCCGAAATCCGCAACGACGGAGTAGCAGCCACGGTCGATTACGCGACGATCGCGGTGGCCATCGGCCATGGCCGGCAACGGCTCCGCGCAACAGCGATGCTGATCATCACGACATGCGTCGACGCCTTCGTCATGACGACGCCGGTAGCCGGAATCACGCAACAACTGGTGATGGCGGCGGCGATGGTGGTGAAACTCGTCGCGCTGGGAGTGCTGTGGGCGCCGAAGAGCTCGCGTGCGTTCTTCCAGCACACCAACAGGCCGGTTCGGATCACGTAGGAGTACCCATACCGTCCGTCGTCCACTTCGCGCCGAAGGCCAGGCCCGGCGTGAGTTGGCGAAACCGCAGGTGGACCTCGCCGGCCCGGTCCACCGGATGCCGGCGGCCCTGGTAGCCCGGATCGGTCACGTCGCTCTGGAACGCGCGGTGCAGCAGCGACACGTACGGCGGCATCCGATCCCGCCCGAACCGGACCCGCAGGTCGAACAGCTCACACGGCTGCCGCGGCACGCATACCAGGTGTGGGCGCATCGCCTTGGTGGTCGGCAACCGGAACCACACCGCGAAGTCGTACGACTCGCCCCGAGCGAGCGGTCGTGGCAGTGCCAGTGTGCAGCCGAACCGGCCGGTCGCCGCCATCCCGCAGTCGAGCAGCGTGCCGCCGTAGAGCACCCCGGTTTCCAGGTCTTCCCGTTCGGCCTCTAGTGACCCAGCGAGGTCCAGTTCGCGCAGGTCATCCTGGTTGGCGATGATACGTCGCTGCTGCAGTATCTCGGGACGCTCCCGATCCAGCACCGCGACGACGCGCAGCTTGTCGGTGTGCCAACCGTCGGCCGGTTCGTCGTCCGTACCGCGCGACGTGACGGTTGCCAGGTCGGCGAGCCGGCAGATCGCCTCGTCCACCCGGCGTCGCACCGTGCGTGGGTTGCGATCGATTCGGGTCGCCGCCCAGTACACCCGGTCCTGGTACAGCGGCAGCCTGGCCTCGACGGTGATGCCGAGCGCGGCGAGTACGGCCAGGCGCAGGTCCACCGGCAACTGGTCGGCGAGCTCGGTGAGCCGAGCGGCCACCTTCTCGCGAACGACGACCAGCCGATCGCCGTCCGTCACGCCGCACTCGGCGCGGAGTGCCGGACCGATCCGCTCGTCGGCCTGGCTGGCGAACAGGCCGCGCCCCTTGCGGAGCGACTTCAGCTCGCGGATCAACTCCGTGTGCTCACGCATCGTCCGGTCTCCTGGTGGTGGATCTCCATGTCGTCCCCTTCCCGGAAGGGTGCGGTGGACCGGTGGACCAGAAGTGGACAGCTCGTGTTCGGCCTGGACACGGTCGGTCGATGCCGACCGGATCGGCCGGCGGCCGACGGGTCGGCGTGCACCGCGGCAGGCAGATTCGCCGTTATCCCGGCAGCCCCTTGCGCGATGGGTTGTGCAGACACCAATCTGGACCACCTGGGAGGCTGAGTGGACTTTCGGATGCTGGGCCCGTTCGAGGCGTCGCACGAGGACGTCCCGGTGCAGTTGGGCGACCAGCAACAGCGGTTCGTCCTGATCGTGCTGCTCCTGCACGCGAACCGGCCGGTGTCCGCGGCGCGGCTGACCGAGATCGTCTGGCCGGACAACCCGGAGCGGCGCAGCCTGGTGCGCAGCTACATCAAGCGTCTGCGGGAAGTGTTCCAGGAAGCCGACGCCGACGACGTCCACATCGAGACGACGCCGACCGGCTACGTCCTGCGGATCGACGAGAACCAGTTGGACACCGTCCGGTTCGATCGGCTGCGGATGGCGGCGGAAGCGGTCCGGGTCGAGGACCCGCGTCGGGCGGTCGAACTGCTGCGCACCGCGGTCGGCCTGTGGCATGGGAAGTTCCTCGAGGACATCGACATCGACCGGGTCGGCGGCGCCGACGTGATCCCGCCGGACAACGGCCGCATCGACGCGATCGGTGACCTGGCCGAACTGGAGCTCGAGATCGGTGATCACCGATCGGCGCGGGACCGGCTGCGTCGCGTGATGCGGTCCGACCCGGTCGCGCAGCGGCCCGCCGAACTGCTGATGCGGGCCCTGCTCGCGGGCGGCGACCGGGTGGCGGCGATCCGCGTCTTCCACGACGTCCGGGACGCACTCGTCGACATCGACTTCGAGCCGGGACTCGTGCTGCGCAACCTCGCCGCGCGGGCGGAGCACGGCGAACCGCCCTGTTCGCTGCCGTCCCGGCCGGGCGCGTTCGTCGGCCGGGACGCGGAGCTGGCCGAGATCGCCGCTGCCACCCTGACCGAGCTGACCGATGGCGAGTGCCGCGCGGTGTGGGTGAGCGGCGCACCCGGTGTCGGAAAGACCGGCCTCGCGATCGAGGCGGCGCACCGGCTGCGCGGCCGGTTCCCGGACGGGCAGTTGCTGGTCCGGCTGAACGGGTTCACCCCGAACGCGTCGCCGACGACCGTCGCCGACGCGCTCACCCAACTGCTGGTCGAACTGGGCGTGCCGGTCGAGCAGATTCCGGCCACGGTCGGCCGGAAGGCCACGTTGTACCAAACCACGTTGTACGGCACCAGAACGCTGGTGGTGCTGGACAACGCGGCGGCACCGGAGCAGATCCGGCCGCTGCTGCCCGAAGAGCCGGACTGCCTTGCCATCGTGACCAGCAGGCGGACCGGTGATCCGGATATCGGCAAGCACATCCGGCTGGCACCGCTGGCGGCGGAGCAGGCCGCCGAGCTGTTCCGCGCGCTGAACGATCCGATCCGGGTGCGTGGTGGAGGCGGGTACGTCGCCGCCGTCGTCCGGCGGTGTGGTTTCCTGCCGATGCCGATCCAGGTGGTGGCCGCCCTGTTCCGGCGGCACGAACGGTGGCCACTGGATCACCTGCTCCGGTTGCTGGAGGACAGCGCGCTGTGGGGTGCCGACACCGGTGACGCGGACGGTACCGCCGGCACCGCCGCCGTGCGGGTGTCCTACCAGCTCTTGGGCGAGCCGCAGCAGGCCATGTTCCGGCTGCTCGGCGGCCTGCCAGGACCCGACGTCGACGTGACGGCGGCGGCGGCGCTCGCGGACCGCGACGTGGCCACCGCCCGCGTGCTGCTGGACGACCTGCACGAGGTGAGCCTGCTGGAGGAGGTCGCGCCGGAGCGGTACGAGATGTTGGATCCGCTCAAGGAATTCGCGGCGGCGAACGAGAGCGCCACCGAGCACGCGGACGCGGTCCGCCGGCTGCTGGACTACTACCTCGTCACCCTCGCCACCGCGGTGGGCGTCGCGTATCCGTTCGACCGCCCCCTACAGCCGGTGGTGCACCGTGCCAGCCCGGTGGCGCTCGCGTTCACCGCCGAGAACACCGCCCTTGCCTGGATCGCCGTCGAGCGGGCCAACCTGGTGGCCGCGATCCACTACGCCGCAACCCACGACCTACCCGAGCACGTGTGGCGGCTCGCGGTGCTGATGTGGCGCTACTTCAACACGAAGAACCGGTTGGCGGAGTGGATCAGGACGATGGAGCTGGCCCGCCGGATCGTCGCGGCGGACCCGTCGAACGACTACGGCCAGGCGCACGTGCTACTGCGGCTGGCCATCGGGCACGACCGCTGCGGGGAGCTCGCCCAGGCACTGGAGCTGGCTGCCGCCGCGCGGTCCAAGTGGAGTGGGCTCGGTGACGTCTACGGCGAGGCGGCCGCGTTGTGCGCGATCGCAGTGCCCACCATGGAACTGGGCGACCACGACCGTGCGATCGAGTATTTCGCCGAGGCACTGCCGAAGTACGAGCAGAGCGGTGACGTACGCGGCCAGGCTCACGTGCTGAGCATGCTCGGCTATCTCAACGAACTGCACCGCAACCTCGACGACGCACTGCGCCAACAGCACGACGCGGCACGGATGCTGCGCGAGATCGGCCACCGGTACGGGGCGGCGCACGTCCTGAACAACCTGGGCTCCGTCCAACAGCGGCTGGGACTGCTGGACGATGCGCTGTCCAACCACACCGAGGCGCACGGGCACGCCGTCGCGATCGGTGACCACTGTGCGCAGGCATACTCGCTCAACCACGTCGGCAACGTGTACCGGGCGCGTGGCCGATTCGTCGAGGCGATGCGCTACCACGACCGCGCCAAGGCGATCGCCGCCGACATGTCCGACTCGGACCTGAGCACCCAGCTCCATCTCGATCGTGGCGCGACCGCACGGGCCGCCGGCGACCACGCGGAGGCACTGCGCGCCGCCAGGACAGCACTGGATCTGGCGACCAGCAGCGGAAACCGCTCCTACCAGGCCCGCGCCCACCGCGGTATCGCCGCGACCCTGCACGCGATGGACGACCACGACGGCGCCGTCGCGCACTGGACGGCGGCCGAAACGGGTTTCGGTCAGCTCGGCCTGCCGGAGGGAGACGAGGTCCGCGCGGAACGCGCCGCGCTGGAGTGCGCCTGCCATCCCGCGGCACTCGCCCAGGTCACGCCCGGCGCAGGAGCCGGTTCAGCTCGGGATAGATCTCCCTGACCGCGTGGTGGCCACGCCACCGACCGAGGCTCCTGGCGAGTTCCCGCAGGTCCATGTGCACGGTCGCCGAGTCGACATGGGTCACGTCGTCGATCGTCTCTGTCAGTGACCGGCAGCTCTGTTCGAGCTCGCCGGCCAACGCGTAGGCCAGCGACCGTCGGGTGCCGAACCGCGCCCTGGTCCGCCGGTGGGTCACCGGCACCCGGTCCAACGCGCGGTCCAGCACGGCCGCCGCCGCTGCCGCGTGGCCGAGATCGGCAAACGCCCACCCTCGCGCCAGCTCCAGCGGACCCGGCGCGGTCGAGCCGAGCACCGGGTACGCGAGGCTCTCCGCAGTGGCCGATTCGAACAGTTCGGCGGCACGGTCGAACGCGCGTTCACAGGCGCCGCGGTCGCCCGCCAGTGCGTGCCCCTGCGCCTCCCTCCGCGCGGCGAGGCCGATCGTGCGCCGGCCGGCCCGCCTGACCCGCTGGGCGCGCCGGGCCAGTTCGACCGTGGTGATCGAGTCCTGGCGGTACAGCGCGAGGCCGGCTTCCCTGACCAGCGCGTAACTCACGATGTCGTCGTCGCCACTGGCACCGGCCAGTTCGGCGGCGTGCCGGGTCCACCACAGCGCGGCGGACTCGGCACCGGACTCCTGGCTCAGCCACCCGACGTACTCGGCGATCCTGGCGGCCAGCGACAACAGTCGCGACCGCGCCGGTTCCCGGTTCGCCACGGCCAGTGCGCGCACCGCGCGCACCTGGGCGATCAGCGGCTCCCGCACCACCAACGGGCTGGTCTGCGTACCGACGACACGCAGGTGCTCGAACGACATCCGCAGGCCCGCCATTGCCAGTTCGCTCGGCATGGCGCCCACCGGCCGATGGCCGGCGAGCGCCATGCCGAGCGCCGCGTCCGCGTCGGCGAGTATCGGACCGCGAGCCACGCCGACCGGTCCGTTCCCGGCATCGATCCGTTCGCGGGCCGAGCGTGCTTCGTCGATCAGCGCACCGCCCGCGTCCAGTACCGCGTCGCAGAGCCGGGCCAGAGTCGGGTTCGGCGGCTTGACGTCGTTCTCGAGCTTGCTGAGGTAACTCTTGCTGTAGTTGACCCGTTTGGCCAATTCGCCCATCGAGATACCGGCGGTGGTACGACATTCCCGTAGCAGCGCGCCGAACGACGAATCGACCATCCCGACTCCTTGTCAACCGTGCCAGGGGTTGCCGTCGTCCGGGGACACGGTGGTCGTGGCGCTGGGCGGCGGTGACCCGGTGCCGCCGTCGTCGGACGGCGCGGTGGTGGTGCCGCTGGTGACTCCGGACAGTACGACGGAGACACACAGCGCGGCCAACGATATTCCGATTCTCGACAGCAGGCTGGACAAAGACATGACAAATCCTCCTGGAAACAGTTGGTTTCTGTGGCCGGGCGCTCGAAGTGTTTTCGCGCCCCACAACGAGAATCCGTGATCGCTGTTTCGCCAACAAGGAGTTGACCGTTGTCCAGCGGCACCGTCACCGGTGCGCGGTTCGTCAACGCGTGGTCCACCTCTGGTCCACATGCCACCGAAACGCTGCCCGCCACATACGAGGGCCGGCCATGGTCCGGCATGAGCAGAGAGGTGCGACTGTGGGCGAAGTGGAGAGCTACGACGTCGCGGTGTCATTCGCCGATGCGCAACGGGACGCGGTCGACGAGATGGTGGCGGCGTGCCGGCAGCGCGGGCTGACCGTGCTGCACGAGCCGGAGCAGACCCACGACTGGTGGGCCAGCAAGGGTGCGGGCGACCTGCCCGACGTCCAGGTTCGGTTCTTCCTGCCGTTCGTGTCCGATGTGGACGAATTCATCGCCGCCATGATGCTGGCGGTCAGGGCGGGCGACCGGCACGTGCTGCCGGTGCTGGTCGGTGGCGTGAAGGTGCCCGTGGATCTGTTGCACCCGCACGTGACCTATCTGCGTGCCAACGAGTACCAGCCCCAGCAACTCGCCGACGGACTCGCCGAACGGGTCGAGCGGGCCGAAGCCGCCGGCTGGGACAGGGCCCGACTGGCCGACGTGGTGACCAGTGCGCGGGAGACCGAACTGGCGACAGACCGCCTACCGTCCGACTTCAGCCGCTACGCGGAGCAGGACGCCGCCATGCGTTACCTGGGCGAGCAGTTGGCGGCGGCCGTGCCGGCGTTGCGGCGGCGCGGGTTCGCCGGCACCGCGTACCGCGGCGACGGACGGATCGCACTGCGGATCGAGCGGTCCGGCGACACCGTGTACGCGCTGGACATCCAGCGTGGTGGCATCGGTGGTGACGAGACGGTCAACTTCGTGGTCGGGCAGCACGACGTCGGGAGCGCCTGCACCAACGGCTGGGCGCGCCCGGTGTACGACACCGACGCGGGCGTCGCCAAGCTGGAACTGCACGACAGGTCGGTCCTCGGCCACGGCGACAGCGAGCCACGCACCTACAGCCGGGAGGAGCTGTTCGTCGCGCTCTGGGCGCGGATCGACAACGTGCTCACCGCGACCGTCGGCTAGACCCGCCGGGGACGCGCTCCGCGTGCCTTGGGGGGCGTGGAGCGCGTCCAGGTCGGTCTCAGTGCCGGCCGTTGCGGGCGCGATCGAGCACTTCCTCCAGCCGCAGCGGGCCAGGCGGGTGGTAGCTCAGGCACAACGGCGCGTGCATCCGCCGGAATCCGAACGTCTCGCCGGTGACGTAGAACTGCCCACGCTCCAGCCGCGAGATGTCCTCGACCGTGCTGCCCTTGGCCCTTGCCATCTCGTTCGCCGCCGCGATCTGCGCCGGACTGTTGAGTCGCCCGAAGAACTGCGTCGTCGCGTTGCCGATGACCTGGTTGTGCACACCCTTCGGCGCCTGTGTCGCGAGCAGCAGGCCGAGCCCGTACTTGCGGGCCTGCGATGCGAGCAGGATCGTGCTCTGCGTGCTCGCCGTCCACGATCCGGACGGCGCGATCGTCTGCGCCTCGTCCATCACGAACAGTCCGCGCAGCGGCCGGTCCACCGCCGGATTGCGCTTGATCCAGGCGAACACCTCCAACTGGAGTTGGCTGACGAATCCCTGCTTCTGCCCGTCGGACGGCAGTCCGATGAAGCTGATCACGGAGATCCGCGCCCGCTTGCCCGGCGCCGGCGTGAGCAGCACGGCCGGATCGGCCGGCTCACCGGTCCCGCCGAGCAGCGGATCGTTGACCATCGCCGCCCGCAGCGTCTCGGCAAGATCGGCGGCCGTCCTGGTGGCGGTGTTGAGCTTGCTGACGCCGGTCGGCAGGTCGGCGAGCATGTCGACGAACGCGGACAGGCTGCGTTCGCCCGTGCGGGCGTAGTGCGTCAACGCCTCACGCAACACGGCCTGGCCGCGGACGGCCGCCTTGGCGCCGCCACCGACCCTGGCATGCGGCACCAGTGCGGCCACCGCCGCCTCGACCGCCGCGGTGAACTCGTCCACGTCGTCGCGTACGCCGGCGAAGTCCGGCAGCGGGCGGAAAGTGAGCGGCCGACCGCCGACGCGACCCGGTGTCCACACCACGACCTCGGTGCTGGCGAGGTACTCCGCCGCCTTGTCGGCGTCACCCCGCGGCCAGTCGGCCGGTGGTTGCGGCCACGCGTCGCCCAGCCGCGCCAGGTCGTTGTTCGGGTCGAGCACGATCGCCGAGACTCCGCGCAGCGCGCACTCCTCGACGATGCGGCGCAACAGCACCGTCTTACCGGTGCCGGAGCCGGCGAAGATCACCGCGTGCTTGCGCAGCGACTCCAGTTCGATGCGGATCTCGCCGGTCATCCCGAGCGCGATCTCGCCCCCGGCCGGTGGTGGGCGCGTCTCCTGGTGGTTGGAACTGGTCGGCGTCGGGTCGGGCAGGATCTTGCGCAGGAAGGTCTGCCGGCTCGCGGGCTTGCGCGCCACGAGCCAGTTCAACAGCTCGTAGCTCTGTTTGGTGAGCATCTGCTTGAGTGCGTGGAAAGTCCGGACCTCGTCCTCGGTGATCTCCAGCCGTGGGCTGCCCACGCTGGCCAGGTCCTTGACCTCGGCCTTGGTCTTACCGCCGTCCCAGCCCTTTTCACCATGATGGATCAGGACCAGGTGCCGATTGCGCACATCGGGCCGAATTCCCGCTGCCGCCTTGGCTTCCCGCACCCGCCGGATCACGGCGTTACCGTGCTGTGGCGCGATCGCGCGGAACGTCCAGCGCTCCGTGAGGTCACGCTCCTCGTCCAGCGTCCGGCGCAGGCCGGCGTGCACCTGGCAACCGCCGTCGGCAGGCTCGATTTCCCAGCACCTGTCGTCGTTGCCGACCTCGGTGACCCACGACTGCAAGCCGGCGTGCAGCAGATCCGGCATCACCTTGTCCTCGGTGTACCGGTCCAACGCGGGGCCGACATCGGCACTCTGGCGTAGCCGCTCGAACTGCCGGTCCAACTCCCCGAAGTAGACCGGCTCCGGCCCGGTCGACTGTGCTACCTCGACTGGCTTCTCGTCCTTCTCCTCGAACGAGGCCAGTTCGCGGATCTCCCCGCGCAGGCAGCTCTCCGCGTGCTTCTCGATGCTGCGCAACAACTGTCGCGGCGTGTAGCCGAGCCAGGACTTGCCGAACGCCTCTGGCGCGACCGGCCAGGTGGAATGCGGGGGAACGAATCCGTCGCCCACGTAGATCATTCCGAGCCACTTCTCGACCAGCGCCCGACCGAGCCGGCGGTCGACGATGGTGCCGAGGATCGGCGTCTCGGTGAACCGGTCCCGGAAGGTGTCGGTCGCGACGGAGTAGAGCATCGTCCAGGTGTTCGTCAGGCAGGCCACGATGGACAGCGTGCGCCGCGTCACTTCGCGGAGGGTCATCAGGCCGTCGGCAATGGTCCACAGTTCGCTCCGCAGCGCCGTGTCCGTCACCCGCTCGTCGTCGGCGTTGTCCGCCTTGTCGATCAAGGAGTCCAACTGGTCGAACGCGATGACGCTCGGGCCGGTGAGCGCGAGCACCCGCGAGAGGTGGGTGACGATCTCCCGAGGAGGTTTGGACTCCCGGTGGATACCCCAGCCTCGACGGTGACCCGCCGTGTCTTCCGCCCGACCCCCGAGATAGTCCTTGCCGATGTCGAACCGGGTGCTGTCCGCAGCGGCGTAGAGCACCAGTGCTCGGATGGTGTCCGCGCACTCGACCGCCGTCTGGGCGTCGACCTGACGGAGGGCCGCGACGAAACGGTCCAGTTTGTCGACGTTGACCGGGACCCGGCCGAGGATCGCGTCGGCCAGCGGGCCGCGCACGTCGGCCGCGTCGCACAACCGCCGCAACAACTCGGTCAGTTGGAGCGTGCCGTCTTCGTTGTGGCGCAGCAGTTCACTGCGCATGGCCTCCGCGATACGTTCCCAGAACGCTGCACCGGTGGTCAGGTCGACCAGGAAGAAGTAGCCACCTTCACGTTGTACGGCCTGCCGGACCGTGCCGAGCAGGTGTGTCTTGCCGACCCCCTTCTGGCCCTGGAGGGCCAGACCGATCGGGCTGGGACCGGTGCTCTTCCTCGCCTCCTGGATGCCCGTCTGGATCCGGTGCTCTGCCTCCGTGTGCAGACCGTCCACGTGGGACGGCGATGTCTGCCAGATGTCGTCCGGTGTCTCCGCCGAATTGAACCGGACCAGTGCCAGTGCCTGGCGTTGCTCGGACGTCATGATTCCTCGATCGCCACGAGGTGCTTGTCTTCGGAGCCGATCCGGATGGCGGCGGCGCGGTCGGCATCGGTCACCGCCCGCTGATCGGAGTCGGGGGCGAGATGGACACGTCGGGTCTTGGTCATCGCCAGCAGCACTCGGTCCACGAAAGCCTTGTCGGCTCCGTTGAGCCGGGCACGCAGGTCGGTCAGCCGCACCCAGTCCCGTGGTTTCCGCTGCAACTCACGGTATTCCGTTCGGATCAGCGATTCGAGGGCGGCCGCTCGCAGCACGTCCTCCAGAAAGACGTCACCGTGGCGCAGGATCAGCCGCAACGCCTCGAACACCGCACGGGGCAACGGCCCGGACCGCTCCGGTGCCTCGACCGTGAGCAATTCCCGCTCGCACCAGGCGATGCCGTCGTCGGTGATCTTGTGGAAGTAGCGCCGTTTCTCCTGCCTGGTCTTGATCAGCCCGTCCTTGTTCAGCCTCCTGCGGCCGGGTTCGCGAAGATCGATCCCGTAGCCTTTGGTGATTTCCGTGTTGGGTATCTCTTTGTTCGCCAACGCCAACACGATCAACGCCGCTTGTTCGGCGGTTCCGTACTTGTCCGGCATTCTCGCGACCCTTCAGTCGGTGAACATGTCGATTCGACGATCGATCCGGCCGAGCAGCACGTCGATGCGGGTGCGCAGGCCGTCTGGGACGGTGAACCGAACGCTGTCCGCGTGGACCTCGTTCAGCAGTTCGAGATCCACCGTGAGGTCCTTGAGCAACGCCAGGTCGCCGTTGTTCAACGCGGAGTTCATGTCCTGCACGGTCTGCTCAATGAGTGCCCAGCGCCCGCGGTGGGCCACATCCTTCGGCACTCTGCGCAGCGCGAGCGCCGCGTCCCGCAACGTGTTCAGATCGACGCTACTTGGCGGTGCCTTGGTGATCAGTTCGTACAGTTGCCGTGCCATGTGCTGCGGCCGCGTGCCTACGTCGAACTTCAGGTTCCGCAGGTTGCGCAGGAACGCGGGCAACCGCTCGTGGTCGGTGTTGCGGGTCAGGACACAGAACAACTGGCGATCATCGTCCGTGTCGAGCGTGCGCCGCAGGAACTGTTCGGCTTCGGTGAGCTGCCAACGGCTCACCTCGCCGTCCACGACGAGGCACAGGTTCCTGGCCGACTCGCTGGCATGGTCCAGAAACTCGGGATCGCCGGACACCGATCGGTCCACCTGTACGCCCAGCGCACGCAGTTCGTCGATCAGCGCCATCGTGGTGTTCAGCACGGTCCGCGGGCTCGACACGACCAGGTCCAGGCCGTACTCCCGCCGATGTGTGCGGGCTGCGGCCACATAGGCGTCCCGATTGTCCGCGAGCAGATCGGTACGGTCGAACTGCTGCGCGATCACCGCGGCAACGGTTTCCAGAGCGAACGACATCTGGTCCGCCGACGGCGTGCGCTCGCCGAGCACCGGCAACTGCTCGCCGAAACTCCAGTAGGAGACGTACGGCAGGGTGAGATGCTGGAGCATGATTTTCTCCGGCACGCTCGTCGCCAGCCAGTTCCGGAACAGCGGCGCGGTTGTCTCGGCACACCGCCGCTGCCAGGACTCGGCCCGTTCGTACTCCACCCGGTTGTCGAACCTGGACAGGATCGGCAGCACGAGGTGCGGCGGCCGGTCGTAGGGCAACCGATCCCTCGCCAGGTCGGCGTACCGCACGACGTCCATTGCACCGTCGATGCTCTGGTCGTTGGCGGTGAACACGACGACCAGCCGGTCGGGCAACTGTGCGGTGCAGATACTGGCGATGTCGGCGATGCCGGTCCGGCTGTCGATCAGGACGAAGTCGTAGTCCTCGGTCCACACCTCCCGGCAGCGCTCCAGGAACTCGCCGAATCCACGTTCGTACAGGTTCGCCCAGTCGATACCATGTACTCGGCTGCTGTAGTGCGCGTTCCGCCGGCCGGCGGCCAGCAGTGTCACCTCGCCATCCGAGAGGTTGAGTTGGACCTCGTGGGCCCGGTTGGGATTCCTGGCGCCGGCGAGGAAGTCGTAGGCGAGGTCGATCACACCGCCTTCGGGCAGTGCCGGCAGCATCGGCGCGAAGTAGTGATCCAGCCCCGGTGCTTCCAGGTCCCAGTCGATGGCGAGCACCCGGTGGCCCCACCGAGCCAGCAGTACCGCGATGTTGGCCAGGGTGAAACTGCGCCCGACCCCGCCCTTGTAGGAGTAGAACGTGACGACGGTCCCGGTCATGGGCCGAACCTCGGAATCGGCGGTGTTGGCAACAGGACGGGTGTAGGCCGCACGACGGCCGGCCAGTCCGGTTGCCATTCGGGTACCTGTTTCAGCAGTTCAACGAGGTCCTGCGCGAACTCGGTGAGTTTACGATAAAATGGAATCCAGTCCCGGCTCTCCTGAAATATCATGTCCGGTATGGCGAGTCCCTTGAAATCCCACCAAGATCGCTTCAGTTCCGCGATGTCCGGAAAGTTGATCGAGTCCGCGTAAAGAATCGGATAGATCAGACCTTGTGGGCGGTCCGGGCTGGCCAGTCCGAGGAACTTCTCCCGCGCCAGCATGTTGCTCAGTTCCGCCATGCACCAAGCCGATGTGAAGTATGGCGGAGAGAGCACCGCGACCAGGATCTTGCTGCGATGCAGTGCCTTCTCCAACTGGTACGGCCAGTCCACGCCACGCTCCATCCCCTTGTCGACGAACACCCTGGGCGCGGGTGCGATCTCGTCGGCAAGGCGCTCCTGAAGCCGGGGATAGAAATGGTTCAACAGCCATTTCTGCGCGCTTCCGCGACGGCTGTAGCTGATGAACACATCGAACTCGTAGCCGGACACGCGGATGATGGTAGGCATCGAATGCCTGAAACGCCAGGCGTAAAGTGGCCATTATCGCGATGGCCAGAAATTGTCCACAACGAGCGTAGGCTTCGTAGTGGACGACCAGGAGTCGAACTGGCCCGGTCGCAAACCGGAGGGAGCTGAGCAGTGCCCGAGGCCATCGTGGCGCTGGCCGACGAGTGTCACGCCCTGTCCGCTGTGTTGCCCGAGCTGGAGCCGGACGAGTTCGCCAAACCGACGAACTGCCCGCCATGGGATCTGCGTGAGCTGGTCGTCCATATCGGTGACAGCATCAGGGTCACCGACACCCCGTTCACGCCCGCCGAACCGGGTGACCCGCCCGTCAGCGCGGCCGACTACTACCGCGCACCGCGGCGTGCCACTCCCGCCTACCGGCAGAGCAACGTCGATCGGACGCAATCCCTGGCACGAACGGTGACCGTGCCCGTCGTGCGGTGGTTCGACGACGTGTTTCGGCACACCTTGGTCGCTCTGGGGCGGTACGAGCCCGATCAGGTGGTGCTGATTCCCGGCCGGGGCACGATGTGGATCACCCGACTGGGTCATCACCCGGCTGATCGCCGTTGCCGCCCACGGCCTCGACGTGGCGATCACCCTCGGTCGTGCCCCCTGGACCACGCCGTCGGCGCTACGGGTCGTACATCCGGTTCTCGTCGATCTGCTGGGTGGCCCGCCGCCGGAACGCCTGGGCTGGGGTGAGCGTGATCTCCTGATCGTCGGCACCGGCCGTCGTCCGCTCACCGATCAGGAGCGGGAGACTCTCGGGCGAGATGCCGAACGGTTCCCGTTGCTGTCCTGATCACCGTGGCCGTTGCTTGATCCCGGCCGCCAGCAGGTCGACCACCTCGGTGATGCGGGCCGCGCGGAGGTCCGGTTTGCGGGTGGTCGCGTCGATCCAGCGCAGGTACGCCTTGCGGTAGAACTGGGCCAGCGTGTCGAAGAACGCGGCGGCGGCCGGGTTGGCCCTCGGCTACACCCAGTCCGCGATCTCCCGGCAGATCGCGTCGCACGCGCTGGCCGGTGGGGAGTACCTCTACGTGGCCGACCTGCGCCGCCAGCGCTGGATCGCCGGCCAGGGCGACGAGCTGGTGATGGGCGTGTGGCCTGGCCTGGACGAGCGACCCGAGATCGGCCACACCGCCCGTGACTGGCTGGCCAAGCTGCACCTGGTCGCGGCCGGTTGCGGCATCACCACCGTGCCCGCCGCGCTCGTGTCCGCCGTGCCACCCGGAGTGCGGGTGCTGCCCGTTCGCGGTGGACCGGCCGAACAGCGACGCATTCTCCTCGCGCGAGTGCCACGGCCGCTGCCGGAGCCGGTCGCCCACGTCGCCGCCCGCCCTGCGTGCCGCCGCGATCGAGACCGATGTCCTGAATAGGGCGTATCCGCGCCGGTGATTGCCCTGTCTCGGGACAGTTCATGGACAAGGTCCCGTCGATCTACGATTCACCGCGACAATACGAACCGTGTCACTCGTCGACAGGTTTCTCGACTACCGGCCCGGCAACGAACCCGCTCATCACCCGGTGCTATTGCTACACGGCCTCGGCGCCAGTCACCACTACTGGGCTGCGGTCGCTCCGCTTTTGGCAGCGGATCGCCGTGTGGTTGCCGTTGACCTGCCGGGCTTCGGGAGCAGTCCTCGCTCGGAGGTGTTTTCGCTCGAACGGGCCAGTGCGCAGGTCGCCAATCTTGTGACCGATCTCGGGCCTGGGCCTTGTTACCTCGTCGGTCACTCGCTCGGCGGTATCGTCGCGCTGTTCGCCGCACGTGAACTCGGATCCTCGATCCTCGGGGTCGTGCTGGTCGATGCGCATCTGTTCACGATCCTGGACGTGATCCGGTCGCCAAAGAAGGCGTTCGGCCATCCGCGAGCCGCGTTTTCGGTGGCGGCGCTCATTTCGGGCACCATGCTGCCGGGACGGGCCGAACTGACCCGCGCCACCGCGATGTCGTCGGTTATGCGCAGACTCCTCTTCTGGCCGGTCGCGTACGCGCCGGAGAGACTCGACGGCAGATTGTTGCGGGAAGCCTTCTCGGCCAGCGGTAGTCGGGGAACGCTGCGCGCCATCGCCGCGTTGCGGCGGGTGCGGGACATCGATCTGATGGACGTGGATCACCCGTTCGACGTATCGATTGTCTGGGGCCGGAACGACAATCTGATCACCAAGGAGGATTCGGCGCGCGCCACCCGCACACTACGGTGCAAGGCGGCCGAGGAGATACCCGAATGTGGACACTGGCCGATGCTCGAACATCCCACCGTACTGACCGCCGTCATCCGGAAACTATGTGAGTAGCAGTGGAAAAGCCGATAGTCTTCAGCCCGTACAGCGGTTCGATTCTGTTCCGGTTGATCAGGCGACTGCCGACTGCGGCGACCTGGCTCGCCGTTCCCCTGATGTTGATCCTGGTGGTCGTGGTCGCGGCTGTACAGGGCACGTTCCTGGGCAGTGGCCGGTTCTCCCTGTGGCAGGATCTACGGACCGTACTCGGCGAGAACATCGTTCCCGGCAGTGACATCGAGTTTCCGCTCATGCGCGATCTGAGTAGCGTCGTGCTGTTCTTGCTGATCGGGCTGACTGTCGTGTGCCTACACTATCAGTTACGGATTCTCGAACTCCATTTCGTCAGTATCAGGAATGGAAGCGAAACATGGCGGTGGAAAGATCCGGACCGGTCCACGAGCAGGCTCGTGACATGGGCCCTCGCCGGGGTACGGAGGGGCGACAAGAAGGTCGGACCGAAAAAGGCTTTCCGAATGCTGTTGGCCTATCACAGCCTGTCCCGGCCAGGACGGGACGTGCTCATGGCCGTGTCGGCGGGAGTTGTCGCGATCGGTGTCTCGTTGTATGAGAAGTACGTCCACGTCTTCGCCCCGTTCGCGCCCGTCGAAGGTGACACCGCATGGGAGAACAGGGCATACGACGACTGGTGGGCCTCGTGGCACCACCCTGCCGGCGCGGTCGTCTACGTCGTTCTCATAACCGTCGGGATCTACACCGTCCTGGCGCAGAACGTCATGTCGATGACGATAATCAAGG
>DATBDL010000057.1:0-10586 GCA_036269975.1 Pseudonocardiaceae bacterium
ATTGTGGTGAATATATGTCCAGACGTGCGATTCTCCGCGGCGTCACCTGCGTCGTCGCGGTTTCCGGCCTCGTTCTCGGCATGACAGCGGGCGCCGCCGGCGCCGCCCAGCCGCAGGCCCGTGCCATGCTCGCCGACACAGCGCCGGCATGGATGGCTCACGCCAAGAACACGGGTAAGGCAGACAACGCCGGCACCGTCAATCTCCGGGTCTACCTCGCGCCCAAGGGTGGTCTGGCCGCCGAACAGGCCGCGGTGACCGCGGTGGCGACGCCCGGCAACCCCTCCTACCGGCACTTCATCACGCCCGCGCAGTACAACGCGACCTACGCCCCGACCAAGGCCGAGGTCAGCTCGGTGTCGTCGTGGCTGACGGCGCAGGGCCTCAAGGTCACCGGCGTCGACTCCGACCGCCAGTACGTGTCGGTGCGTGGCTCGGTCGCCGCCGCCCAGCAGGCGTTCGGCGTGTCCGTGCAGAAGTACAGCCACGACGGCCAGAACGTGCAGGCGCCGTCCGGCGCGCTGAGCGTGCCGGCGGCCGTGGCCAGCCAGGTTCTGACGGTGACCGGCCTGGACACCACCAAGCTCGCCAACACGTTCTCGGCGCCAACGCCGGCACCGACGCCGCCGGCACCGACCGGATTCAACAACGCCCGGCCGTGCTCGATCTTCTACGGCCAGATCCAGGCGAAGTTCGAGGCCGACTTCACCACGAAGCTGCCCAAGTTCGACGGCAAGACCCTGGACTACGCGCCGTGTGGCTACACCGGCCCGCAACTGCGTGCCGCGTACGAGGGCAACACCAACCTCGACGGCGCCGGCATCACGGTGGCGACCACGCTGTGGTTCGCGTCGCCGACCATCGCGTCGGACACCGAGACGTACGCCGAGAACAACGGTGACGGCAGCTACGCCAAGGGCCAGTTCACCCAGGCGCCGCACCCGGCGTTCAACCTCGACCCCGCGTGTGACCCGTCCGGTGTCGCCAGCGAGGAAGCGCTCGACATCGAAGCGGTGCACGCGATGGCGCCCGCAGCGAACATCCGCTACTACGCCGGCAAGGACTGCTTCGACACGAGCCTCGCCGACATGCTGGGCAAGATCGTCAAGGAGAACAAGGTCCAGTTGGTGACCGACTCGTGGGGCGCGCCGGCAGAAGGCGAGTCCGCCGGCATCATCCCGGTCTACGAGCAGGTCTTCATGCAGGGCGGCCTGCAGGGCATCAGCTTCATGTTCTCCTCGGGTGACAACGGCGACGAGTTGGCGAACACCGGCATCAAGCAGGCCGACTACCCGACGTCCGACCCGTTCGTCACGTCGGTCGGCGGCACGTCGACCGCGATCGACGGCAACGGCAACCTGCAGTTCCAGACCGGTTGGGGCGTCAACAAGTTCGCGCTGTCGAGCACCAACACCTGGACGCCGAACGGCTTCCTGTACGGCGCGGGCGGCGGCTTCTCGACACTGTTCAACCGGCCGACGTATCAGAACGGTGTGGTGCCGGCCAGTGCACCGCCGGGCCGGGCAGAGCCCGACGTGGCGATGGACGCCGACCCGACCACCGGCATGCTGATCGGTCTCACGCAGACCTTCCCGGACGGCACGCACTACGGCCAGTTCCGCATCGGCGGCACCAGCCTCGCATCGCCGCTGTTCGCCGGTATGACCGCGTTGGCCTTCGAGCAGTCGGGTGGCCCGGTCGGCCTGCTCAACCCGACGATCTACGGTCAGGCCAAGGCAGGCACGTTCACCGACGTGGCTGGCGCGTCGCCGGAACTGGGTGACGTCCGGATCGACTACACCAACGGTGTCGACCCGTCGGCCGGCTACCTGTACAGCGTGCGGACGTTCAACCAGGACTCCACCCTGTCGATCGCGACCGGTTGGGACCCGGTGACCGGTATCGGTTCGCCGAACACCGGTTGGCTGACCAGCCTGACGCCGATGACGGCTGGTAAGAAGAAGTAGCCTTTACCACCGAACCGACTGTGCCGCGTCCTGTTTCTTGGGGCGCGGCACAGTTGTTCGCGCCGGCCCCTGACAGCGGGACACTCTTCCTGACCCCGCGTTCCGGACAACGGAAAAGCCCGGTTCTTCAACCACACGCCCTGCCATGATGGGACCAGGAGATGTCGGCCGAAGGGGGCACGGTGGCAAGCGGACCACGGGTCGCGGTCGTCGGTGGCGGTATCGGTGGGCTGACCCTGGCCATCGCGCTGCGGCGGCACGGCATCACGGCCACGGTGTTCGAACGGGCACCGGAGTTGCGCGAGGTCGGCGCGGCTGTCGCACTCGCCGCGAACTCGAACCGGCTGCTGCGGCGCATCGGCCTCGGTCCGGACATCGCGGGCATTTCCGTCGAGCCGAGCGCGCTCGTCTACCGGCACTGGCGGGAAGGCCGGATTCTGGCCGCCCATCCCATCGGCCGCGACAATGCCTATCAGGAGCGCTTCGGCGCGCCGTTCTACGGCATGCATCGCGCCCAGTTGCAGCGCATTCTCAGCGCCGCGTTCGGTACCGAAGACCTTTGCCTCGACCGAAATGTCATCGGACTGCGGGAAACGTCGGCGGGTATCACCATCGAATTCGACGACGGCGATTCGTTCGACGCGGACATCGTGGTCGGTGCGGACGGCGTGCATTCCACGGTGCGGTCCTGGGTCACCGTCGAACAGCCGCCCGTGTACACGCGGACGAGCGGCTTTCGCGGCCTGGCACCGATCGACGCGCTGCCCTCGCTGCCGGACCCGTCCGTGCTCCAGTTCTGGGTCGGGCCCGACCTGCACCTCCTGCACTACCCGATCGCGGGCGGGCTGGTGAACTTCCTTGCGGTCAGCGAAGGACCCGATGTCTGGCCCACCAAGGAAAGCACACTTACGGCGGCGCCGGACGAACTGGCCACGATGCTCAAGGGCTGGCATCCCGCCGCAGTGGAGATGGTCACGTCGGTGCCGCAGAGCGCGCGGTGGGCGCTGTTGCACCAACCGGCGCTGCGCCACTGGAGCCGGGGCCGCGCCGTCCTGATCGGCGACGCCGCGCACGCCATGCTGCCGCACCACGGCCAGGGCGCCAACCAGGCCGTCGAGGACGCGGTCGTGCTGGCGCGGTGCATCGTCGACGCGCCGACCAACGAGCACACGGCCGCCTTCGAGCGGTACCAACGACTACGCCGATCCCGCACCCGCAAGATCCAGCACGCTTCCCTTGCCACGTCACCGTTGCTGCACATTCCGGACGGCGAGTCCACCATCGCCCGCGACGCGGTCTTCACCGACGTTCCGGCTCGGATCGACTGGATTCACGGCCACGACGCATGGCCGGCCGCCACTATCTAGCCGTGTCCTGGCTGCTCCACCACGTCGCCACCTCGACCCGCGTGCGCACGTTCAGCACCGTCATGATCTTGGCGAGGTGCGTTTCGACCGTACGGCGGGAGATGTAGAGCCGCGCCGCGATGTCCCGGCTCGTCATGCCCTGCGCTACCAGTGCCGCGACGTCGCGCTGGCGCCTGGTCAGTGACAGTTGCGCTCGGCGGGCCGGTCGGGACGCCGCCGGTGGTTCGCCCAGTGCCAACGCGATGGCGTCCTGGTAGCCGCAGTCCGCGCCACTGCGGTACGCGGCCTCGAAAATCCCCTGCTCCAGCTTCGCCGCTTCCACCAGTCTGCTCGCCTCGACGTGCGAATCCCGGAAACTGGCCAGGCCGACGCCGTCGCGGCCGGCGACCGTGCGCAGGGAGGCCGCCGCACCCAGCAGTCGCGCCGCGAACTCCGGCTGGCCGTCGACCGCCGCGCACCAGGCCAGGCTCTCCACGATCCATTCGGTGCCCCAGTAGGTGCCGAGATCGCGCTGGGCGCGCAGGCTCAACCGGAACCGCTCCCGCGCCGGCGCCACGTCCCCCATGTCCAGTTCGGCCAGCCCTCTTGTCCAGCGCGCCCATGAGATCGCGGTCGCGTCACCATGGCGTTCGGCGTTGACGAGGCATTCCCCGCTGGCGGCGTCCGCGACGTCCCGCTCGTGGAACCGCAGGCCGGCCAGCGCGAGATACAGGCTGGCCAGATGCGTCATACCGGGCACGTCGGCACGGCGGAAACCGGCCGTCGCCCGGTCGAGTTCCGTGATCGAGCACGGGTCGGAGCTGCCGAACAGCAGGTCCAGCCCGGCCGCGTAGGACGCGTACGCCATCGGCAGGCTCAGCGGGTCGTCGCCGCCGAGTCGGGCGGCCTCGTCGCGGCAGCGCCGCACCTTGGCCGTGGCGGCCGGATCGCTCTGCAGCACGGCGAACCACGCCCCGTACATCGCCGCCTGCACCCGTACCAGGCTGGGCGTCCGGTCGGGCAGGTCCAGCGCCCGGTCCAGGTACCGCCTGCCCTCGGCGACCGTTGCCGACGTGAACCACGCCGCGGCCTGGCTCAGCGCGACCACCAGTGCCAGCGCGGTCTCCGACTCCGCCGGCCGCTCGACGCACCATTCCAGCGCGGCACGCAGGTTCGGCAGTTCCCGCCGGATCGTCGCGACCACCTGGACGTGCCGGGGCGAGAACCGTTCGGCCGCCGCCCGTACCGCGAGATGCCGGTAGTGGCCGGCGTGCCGGCGGCGCCAGCGCACGTCGCCGGCCTCGGTCAGTTGCACGGAGCCGTAGCCACGCAACGGATCGAGCAGCCGGTAGCGGGTATCGCCGTCCGGCTGGAGTACCCGCGTCACGACCGACTGCCGCACCAGGTCGTCGAGCAGGTCCACCACGGCGTGCACGCCGATCGTGCCGGCGGCGTCGTCCGCGCACACCGCGACCGCGTCGTCGAGCCGGAACGGCCCGGTGAACACGGACAGCCGGGTCCACAGCACGCGGCAGGTCGGGGTGCAGAGCTCGTAGCTCCACGCGATGCAGTCCCACAGCGTCTGGTGGTGGTCCTGCATGCCGCGCCCGCCACGGTTGAGCAGCGCGAACTGATCGTCAACGCGGGCAACGACATCGGCGAGCGACATGCTGTACAACCGGGCGGCGGCAAGCACTATCGCCAGGGGAATGCCGTCGAGTCGTTGGCACAGGCGGGCGACGAGCGCCGGATCCGCGGTCGCGGCGAAGTCCGGGCGGCCGGCGTCCTCGGCCCGCGCGACCAACAGCCTTGCCGCGTCGTAGTCCATCGCGTCGAGGGCGGCGAGCGGGTCAGAAGGATTGGCGGGTGGGATCGCCAGCGGCGGCACCTCGATCACACGTTCGTCCTCGAGGCCCAACGGTTCCCGGCTGGTGAGCAGGATGCGCACGTCCGGCGCCGCGTCCAGCACCGCGGCGACCGTGCTGGCGACGCCGTCGATGACGTGCTCGCAGTTGTCCAGCACGAGCAGCGCCGTCCTGGTTCTCAGGTGTGCCACCAGGGTTTCCCGGATGGCGGACTCGGACGAGTCGTGCAGGCCGAGTGTTGCCGCGACGGCGGCCGTGACGAGGTCGGCGTCCGGGTGGGGTGTCAGGTCGACCAGCCACACGCCGTCGGCGAACGAGCGCGCCACACCGCGGGCAAGTTGCAGGGCCAGTCGGGTCTTCCCGACGCCGCCGACGCCGGTGAGCGTGATCAGGCGGGTCGCCGCGAGGTCCTTCCTGGCCCGACCGAGCAGCAGTTTGCGGCCGACGAACGTCGACGACCGGGTCGACGGCAGGTTGCCGGCGACGGGGGCACGGTCCCGGTCTCGCGCACTGGCGGCCACAGGAACGGAAGCGTACCGACAGTAACCGATTCCGCACAGCCGGCCAGATCACGGGCGGTACGACCAGCCGGGCGACCTGGATTGCCGGTGTCCTCGGGTGCTCATAGCGTTGGTGAACACCGATTACCGAGCAAGGGATTGTCGACATGGCCGTGCTCCAGTACCCGTTCCGCCCGATCGAGGGCCTCGTCCCGCATCCGAGGTACGCCCAGTTACGCGAGGAGGGCGCGCCGGTCCGCATCCGAATGCCGTACGGCGGCGAGGCGTGGCTGGTGACCCGGTATGCCGACGTGCGCGTGGTACTGGCCGACCACCGGTTCAGCCGGGCTGCCGCTGCCGGCCGTGACGTGCCGCGCGCCCGGCCGCCGATGGACTCGCCGGACCAGATCATCAGCATGGACCCGCCCGACCACACGCGCCTGCGAACGTTGGTGGCAAAGGAGTTCACGGCCCGGCGGGTCGAAGCGCTGCGGCCTCGGGTCCGTGAGCTGGTGGACGGCCTGCTGGACGCCCTGCCTGAGCGGGGGGCCGATCTGGCCGCCGGTCTGGCTTGGCCGCTGCCGGTCACCGTGATCTGTGAGCTGCTCGGTGTCCCCCCCGACGATCACGCCAGTTTCCGCGGGTGGACGGAGCTGACGCTCGCGCTGGGCGCCGACACCCGGCACGCCGAGATCGCGGCCGCCCGCGCGCAGCTCAACACGTACCTGGCCAACCTGATCGCGCACCGCCGCGGCCACCCCACCGGCGATCTGCTCTCGGACCTGATCACCGCACGTGACCACGACGACAAGCTGTCCGAGGAGGAGTTGGTCCGGCTCGCCGTGACACTGCTGATCTCCGGCCACGAGACCACCGCGAACCAGCTCGGCAATTTCGTGTACCTGCTGCTGTCCGACCGGCGGCAGTGGGAGCGGCTGGTCGCCGATCCGGCGCTGATCCCCCGTGCCGTCGAGGAACTGCTGCGCTACACGCCGATGGCCGCGTCGGTCGACTTCGCCCGCGTCGCGGTGGCGGACGTGGAATTGCCCGGCGGCGGCCGGATCAGGGCGGGCGACGCGGTCCTGGTCCAGTTGCACGCCGCCAACCGCGACGTCACCGTGTTCAACCACCCGGACGAACTGGATCTCGCACGTACGTACAACCCGCATCTCGCGTTCGGCCACGGCGTGCACCACTGCCTGGGCGCGCCACTGGCCAGGATGGAACTACAGGTCACGCTGGCGGTGCTGGTGCGGCGGCTGCCCGGCCTGCGGCTCGCGGTGCCGGCGGCGGAGATCCCGTGGCGCGCTGACCGGTTGGTGCGAGGTGTGCGCGCGCTGCCCGTCGGGTGGTGAATGGGTGACACAGCGCCGGTAGACGTGACCCGAACTGGCCGATTGGAACGTCACCCGGCTCGGAGTCCGTCAGGCGCGGCGCTGTGCCTCCATCCCCTGACGGGGCCGTGCACACGCCACGAGGACAGCGTGCCGCGACCGACCAGCCAGGTTCAACCCGTCGCACGGACAACCCCCGCCACACTGTGGTCACCCGAAATCGCCGAGTCACACCGCACGGGCACGGCCCCCCGCCGTGTGTGCGGCCCGGTCAGTCTCCGCCCCCGACCACGTTGCGGCATCCGGCACCTTACGGAAGCGCATACGTATGTTCCACGATTGCCAGATTAATCGGTTTTCCCCTTGCCAGGACGGGGAATCCAGATCGGGATCAACGCGGCCAGCCCGAGAATGACGGCCGCGAGGACAGGATGCAGCGCACCGACGTACGGCGCCTTGGTACCGGCCCCCGCGATGATGCCTTCGACCGCCGTGAGCACGAACAACACGATCACGACAATCGTGACACGCCGTGCCGGCCGCGCCACGATGGCGGCGATCAGCAGCAACAACGCCAGTACGGCAAGGATATTGCCGAGCAGGCGGTGCGCGTCGAGGCTGGTAGCGTCCTTGACCGGCCCGGTAGCGGCGAAAATCCCGGAACCGGCAAGGTAGAACTGGACGATCACGCCGGTGCCGAACAACATCGCGCCATAACGCACGATCGTGCTGGCGATCTGCCGGGCACCGGACGCCGGAACGGGTGTGTTGACCTCACTCATGCCACTCATGCCACTCATGCCGGGAGCCAACCACGCGGCGGTGCCGCACGCATCCGCACGGCGGCGCACAGTGCACGTACGCGTGCCGACGTAGCCGGCTTCGGCGGTCAAGGACCCGAGCGGCAACTGGATCTGGCTCTGCCAAGGCTGATGCTCCCCGGTCTGTCGCCCACCGGGGCGGCGAGCGCACGAAACGACCGCACACCTGCATTCTGGCCCGCAGACCCGATCAACCATGACAAGCTGGAGGCATGGAGACACGGTCGGCCGACGTGACCGCGCTGGCGCTGGACGGCCTCGACTGGCTGCTGGACCTGGCCCAGAAGACGGACGACGGGCTTGCCTGGCCCGTGACGCCCGAGGACAAGACCAGTCCCACGCTCTACAGCGGCGGTGCCGGCATCGTCATGACGCTGATCGAGGCGTACCGGCATTTCGACGACGATCGCTTCGCCGATGCCGCCGTCCGTGGTGCCCGTGAGGTTGCGGCCGCCGTCACCTCCTGCGAGGAGTACGGCCTGCACGGGGGCCTCACCGGGCTGGCCGTCGCCCTGCGGACCGTTGCCGACGTGCTTGCCGAGACCTGGGCCGTCACCGCTGCTGACCAGGCGTTGGACCGCGTGCGGGCCGGGCTGGACGGTGATCGGTGGAACGACTACTACGAAGTGATCATGGGCAACGCCGGCATCGCGCTGGGTGCCTTGCAGGTGGGCGACACCGAGCTCGCGACCAGCGCTGTGGCCCGGTATCGCAACCACATCGAGACGACCGAGGGCGGTGTGCGGTGGGAGCTGGCTGACGGGTGGACCAGCCGCATGCATCACGTCTCGCATGGCACGCTCGGCATCGTCATGGCCCTGGCCGCAGTCGGTGAGGCTACCGGTGACCGGGAACTGGTCGAGTTGGCCTTGGCCGGCGCCGCCGACGTCGTCTCGCGTAACGAGGGCGGCTCCGATGGCTTCCTCGTCGCGCATTCCGATCCGCCGCACAATCCGGAACGCAATCCGCGCTACAGCTACGGCTGGTGCCACGGCCCGACCGGCGACGCACAGGCGTTCCGGCTGCTCGGCACCGTCACCGGCGATCCGGCCTGGGCCGCGCTCACCGACCGCTGCTGGCACACCGTCACCCACTCCGGCCTGCCGAAACGACTACGGCCGGGGTTCTGGGACAACAACGGCCCCTGCTGCGGCACGGCCGGTGTGCTGGCGCTGGCCTGCGACCGGCACGTCCAACTCGGTGACGGCATGGCATTCGCCGACGTGCTCGTCGACGACATCGCCGCACGGGCCACAGTGGACAGTGCCGGCGCGCGCTGGTCCAACCACGAACACAAGGAAGATCCCAGCGTCCTGCCACCGCGCACCGGATGGGCCATGGGCAGCGCCGGCATCATCCGCGAACTGCTGCGCTACGCCCGTGTCGTGGACGGCCGCGACCCCGGCTACGCCACCCGATGGCCGGACCACCCGCCGGTCAGCGCACTGGCCGGCGAGTAGCACATCACGTCCGGGCTGTTCGCGGTGACCGTCCAATCGGGCATCGTGGTGGCCGCGTGCCAGTCGGTCGTGCACACACCCGCCTCGGCGTCGCCGCCGACGATCAGGTTGGCGCCGGTCGTCGCCGCCCACGCGGGCGGCGCGACCACTATCGACCCACCCACGATCGCTGCCAGCACGATGCACGTTCGCTTCATGCCCGCTCCTCGCACATCCCCGGTGACTACCGGGCGAACTCGGGGCCAACGTGCGGCGGCGCTTCGACACCGCGCGGGTAATTCTCGGCCAGTTGACGGGGATCGCGGTGTTCGCAGTCGACGCGGACGGCACGGCCACCCCCGCTGGGCGGCCACGGCAACGTCTACCTGTTTCCGACCCGGTCCGGCCTCGCCGACTTCCTGGCGTCCGATGCCGAGCACACGCTGGCCGGCCGAATCGACGGATTCGACCCGCGCACGGCGGAGTTCGCGGTCGGGGCCGACTTTTCCGTCCTCGGTGAGAAGAAGTCGGAGTTCGCGCCGGACTTCTACGACGAGCTGTGGTGGTCGCCGCGAAAACCCGGCTGCGCACCGACTTCGAACGGCCGGGTTACGCCGAGGCCGACTACTGGGTGCGGCGGCAGATCACGCCGTTCACCGTGATCCTGCCCTCTGGCAGCGGCGTGAGCCTGGCGGACGAGGACGTCGTCTGTGGCGTGATCCCCACCGGCGCCCGATTCCTCGGTGAAACCCAGCACGGTGTGGCTGTTCCGCGACGAACAGGACCTGCTCGACGCGGTCGCGAACGGACTCCCCGCCGCGCTCGACCACGAAGAGCTGTGGCAACGCGACATCGACGGCCGGCCGCCGCACTGTCGCGATTCGACCCGCATCGACCTGACCGCGCTTCCCTTGCTGGCGCCGGAAACCGAGAACACCCTGATCGACGCCCTCGGTGTCCTGGAGAATCGGCCGGGTCGCTCCGTAAGCTGGTCACCGAGGTGGACACCCGCATCACCTGGCGGTGAGCGATTCATGCCACCGGCCGGCGGGAACACATATCGACACTGGTGATCTCCGCACTTCGATCAACGATCCCCGGTCGTTATCCTGGGCGCACCATTATTCTGCGGTGCCGGGGGCATGGGTGCGGTCGCATACACGGGGGCAACTCCGGCACATCGGCGAGATCGTCGGGCAATGCTGGACCGGGGACTACGTCGTACTGTGCGAGCGGCTCGACGACGCCGTCGGCGCGCTGGTCCGCGAGATCGTGAACTGCGGCGGGAAAGTCCTCGGCATCATCGCGGCCGAC
>DATBDL010000058.1:0-17309 GCA_036269975.1 Pseudonocardiaceae bacterium
CCGACCCGACGATGCTGTGCGGCCGCCTACGCGTGGCCCTCCGCGGTCGCACCCGGATCGCAGCATGAACCAGCCACGTCAACCAGCGCCGCAAGCACAAAGCTGCCCGCACACAAACCGCCGCCGGCGAATGTCACCCACCAACGAACGAACGCAGCCCCGCCGACAGCCAACGCCGCGTGCACCAACACCGCCGGCCATCCACAACCCGCCGCCAGATCACCACGCCCGGTCCGCCAACCTCAACCAGCGGCGCTCGCGGCCAACGCCGCGTGCACCAACACCCGCACCGCCACCGGCAGCGCCCGCTCGTCCGCGACGAACGTCGGCCGATGGATGTCACCCAGCGCGCCCTCACCCGACCACACGCCAAGGCGTGCGAACGAACCAGGCACCCGCTCCAGATACCAGCCGAAGTCCTCGCCGCCCGACGACTGCTTCGTGCTGGTCAGGGCATTCGCACCGAGCGCCGCGGAGACACCGGCCCGCAGGATCTCGGTGCTCTCCTCCTCGTTCACGACCACCGGCACGCCACGTCGGTGCTGTAGATCGAACCCGACACCGGTCGGCACCAACAAGGACTCGACCAATCCCGCGACCAGCGGCGCCAGTTCGGCCCAGGTGTCCCGGTCGCCGGTCCGCAACGTGCCGCGTAGGACGCCGTCCTGCGGCACCGCGTTGGCTGCCTCGCCGGCGTGCACAGCACCCCACACCAGGACCGTGCCCGAACGCGGGTCGACCCGCCGGGACAGCAGCGTCGGCAGGCCGGTGATTACCGTGCCGAGCGCGTGCACCAGGTCCGCCGTCAGGTGCGGGCGTGACGTGTGGCCGCCGGGCGAGGTCAGACGTAGTTCCAGCAGGTCGGCGGCGGCCGTGATGGGACCGACCCTGGTGCCGACACGACCCACCTCGAGCCGAGGGTCGCAGTGCAGGCCGAAGATCCGCTCGACGCCCTCAAGTCCACCGGCCGAGATGACGTCCAGTGCACCGCCGGGCATGGTCTCCTCGGCCGGCTGGAAGATGAACCGCACCCGGCCGGGCAGCGCGGGCGCGGCGGCCATGGCCAGCGCGGCGCCCAGCAATGCGGCGGTGTGCATGTCGTGACCACACGCGTGGCAGACGCCGTCCACAGTGGACCGGAATGGCAGGTCTGTCATCTCGGGCAACGGCAACGCGTCCAGATCGGCCCGTAGCGCGACGCAGGTGTCACCCTCGCCGACGTCGCAGATCAGGCCGGTGCCACCTGGCAACACCAACGGCCGCAGCCCGACCGACTTCAACAGGCCGGCGACGAGATCCGTGGTGACGAACTCCTGTCGGGACAGTTCGGGGTTGGCGTGCACATGACGGCGCCACGCCACGAGGTCACCGATGTTCCCCGCGAGCCACGCGTCCAACCAGGACGGTCCACGTCCCGCGCCGAGGTCGTCCACACCGGACATCCTGACCCCGTCGTCGGACAGCAGCACAGCGTGCCGCCCTTCGCGGACGCGGGTTGTGACATCGTGACCCGCACCGACCACACCGCCCCCTTCGGGCAGTTCAGGGCGCGCGTCCACCACAGTCACGCCTGTCCTCCTCACTCGAAAACATCAGCCCAGCAACCGGCAGTACACGATGGTCACAAGAGCTGTCTTCCCCGGCATGGATACGCCCACACATGCCGATCTCCCTGTACGGCCATCCTCCCCTATGCCACATACGTGATTTGACCAGAAGGGAGCCCAGCCGACCGCCGGTACGCTTGCTGCGGTGAGCGGCGAGGAAGATTCAGCCTGACTGAAGATGCCAGCGGCTCAGATGCACCCGAAAGCGGACGAACGGGACGTTCAGCCCTTGGCGTTCTGAAGATTCTTCACCCGGAGCACATGCTTGTACTTGGCCCGGTGACCGAAGTAAACGATCACCAGCAGGACGACACAGATCCCGGCCATGATCAGCTTCCGCTTGGCCAGCGCGGCATCAGCGGCCTGTTGTCCCTGGTTGAGGTTGATGCCGGTGCCAGCGGCAGGCGCGGTGGTAGTAGGCGCCGCAGCGGCGGCGACAGCGTGGTGCACAACCACAACGTGCGATGACGACACGCCAGCGGCCGGCTCTACGGCAACAGCCGGCCCGGCGGCAACAGCCGACTCAGCGGCGACCGCCGGCCCGGCCGCGACAGCCGGCTCAGCGGCAACAGCCGGTCCGACGGCGACAGCCGGCCCGACGGCGACAGCCGGCCCGACGGCGACAGCCGGCTCGGCTGCGATTCCGAGCAGCAGCATGGTGCCCAACATGGCCGTCAGGACGCCGAGTACCACTCGAACGGTCACCCGCATCACAGCCTCCTCGGCCCCGCGCGGCCTCCACGCGGGCCGCCTGTCCACGTTACCGACTGTGCGCCCCATCCCTGAAGGTAGTGAGCCCGTTCGGGTGACAAACCCAAGAAACGATCACGCCGGGCGGTGTTGAGCCGGTTAGTCGGCGTCACCGACTGCTGCTTGGCGGGCGGGTTTCGCTGGGTGGGATTCGCGGGTGACTCAATGTGGTCAGGATTCGCTCCGCCGCCAGTGTCGCTGTCAGCTTGCCCGTTCTGACCTGCTCCTCCACCTCGGGCACCAGCGCCCGCACCGCCGGGTCGTTGTGCAACCGCGCCAGCAGTGCCTCCCGCACCATGGACCACGTCCACTCCACCTGTTGCCGGCTTCGGTTTCGGTCGAATTCGCCATTGGACCGGAGGGATTCACGGTGTTTGTTGATTTGTTCTCGTATCTCCGCGAGGCCGGCGCCGGTCCGTGCACTACACGTCAGTACCGGGGTGGTCCACACGGCTTCCGGGGTGCTCAGCAGCCGCAGTGCGCCCGCCAGTTCGCGGGCCGCCCATTTCGCCTCGCGTTCCCGGTCGCCGTCGGCCTTGTTTATCGCTATCACGTCGGCCAGCTCCAGGACTCCTTTCTTGATTCCTTGCAGTGCGTCGCCGGTGCGGGCAATGCCCAGGTACAGGAAACAGTCGACCATGTTCGCCACCGCTGTTTCGGACTGGCCTACGCCCACCGTCTCCACCAGAACCACGTCGTAACCGGCCGCTTCCATCAGGACGATTGTTTCTCGGGTGGCTCTTGCCACTCCGCCGAGTGTCCCTGAAGTGGGTGATGGCCTGATGAACGCCGCCGGGTCCACGGCCAGCTTCGGCATCCTCGTCTTGTCGCCAAGGATGCTGCCGCCGGTTCGGTGGGACGACGGGTCCACCGCCAGTACCGCTACTCGCGATCCTTCCCCCGTCAACATCGTGCCGAATGCGTTGATGAACGTCGATTTGCCGACTCCTGGTACGCCGGTGATACCGATCCTGTGCGCGCCGCCGGCCGATGGCAGCAGCTTGACCAGCAACTCCTGCGCCAGGGCCTGGTGGTCGGGGCGGCTGGACTCCACCAAGGTGATCGCTCTGGCCAACACAGCTCTGTCACACGCTCGTACGCCGTCCGCGTATTCGGCTACGTCGATCGTTCTGGCCATGAACGGGTCACTCGTGGCCGTGGCGGGCGGACAGGTCGCGCAACAGGTCTACCGCCGCGTCCGCTATGACCGTGCCCGGTGGGAAGATCGCCGCCGCCCCCGCCGCCCTCAGCTCCTCGAAATCGCCTGGTGGAATCACTCCTCCTACCACGATCATGATGTCTGAGCGGCCCAGTTCCGCCAGTTCGGCACGCAGCGCGGGTACCAGCGTCAGGTGCCCCGCCGCCAGCGAGTTCACGCCGACCACGTGCACGTCCGCCTCCACCGCCTGCCTCGCCACCTCGGCGGGGGTCTGGAACAGCGGGCCCACGTCGACGTCGAAGCCCAGGTCCGCGAACGCCGTCGCGATCACCTTCTGGCCGCGGTCGTGTCCGTCCTGGCCCATCTTCGCGACCAGGATTCTCGGCTGGCGGCCCTCCGCGCTCGCGAACTCGGCCACCAACTCCCTTGCTGTCTCCACGTTGGACGAAAAGCCGACCTCGCGTCGGTACACACCGGAAATGGTACGTATCCGGCCGGCATGGCGTCCCCACGCCTGTTCCAGCGCCGACGAGATCTCGCCCACCGTCGCCTTGGCTCGTGCCGCGTCGATCGCCAGGGCCAGCAGGTTGTCCGACGAGCCGGCGGCCGCCGTCAGAGCGGCCAGTGCCGTGTCGACGGCGGGCTGGTCTCGTTCGGCGCGCAGCCGTTCCAGCTTCGCCAGTTGCGCCGTGCGCACGCCCGCGTTGTCGACCTTCAGTACGTCGATCGGCTCGTCCTCCGTGACGCAATACTTGTTCACGCCGATCACCACCTGCCGGCCGGAATCGATACGGGCCTGGGTGCGGGCGGCGGCCTCCTCGATGCGCAGCTTGGGAATGCCGGCGTCGATGGCCTTCGCCATGCCGCCGGCCGCTTCCACCTCGGCGATGTGGCGCCACGCGCGCCGCGCCAGGTCGTAGGTGAGGCGTTCCACGAAGGCGCTCCCGCCCCACGGGTCGATCACGCGGGTCGTGCCGGATTCCAGTTGTAGCAACAACTGCGTGTTACGGGCGATCCGGGCCGAGAAGTCCGTCGGCAGCGCGAGCGCCTCGTCCAGCGCGTTCGTGTGCAGCGACTGGGTGTGGCCCTGCGTCGCCGCCATCGCCTCGACGCACGTGCGGATCACGTTGTTGTAGACGTCCTGCGCTGTCAACGACCAACCGGACGTCTGGCAATGTGTCCGCAGCGACAGCGATTTTTCGCTCGTCGGGTTGAAGCGGCGCACCAGTTTCGCCCACAACAGGCGGGCGGCGCGGAGTTTGGCCACCTCCATGAAGAAATTCATGCCGATCGCCCAGAAGAACGACAGCCGGGGCGCGAACGTGTCGATCGACAGTCCGGTACCGACGCCGGCTCGCAGGTATTCGACGCCATCGGCCAGGGTGTACGCCAGTTCCAGATCGGCCGTCGCGCCGGCTTCCTGCATGTGGTAGCCGGAAATGGAGATCGAGTTGAATTTCGGCATGTGCGTCGACGTGTACGCGAAGATGTCCGAGATTATGCGCATCGACGGCTGGGGCGGATAGATGTAGGTGTTGCGGACCATGAACTCCTTGAGGATGTCGTTCTGGATGGTCCCCGCGAGCTGTGCCGGCGACACGCCCTGTTCCTCCGCCGCGACGACGTACAGCGCCATCACCGGCAGGACGGCGCCGTTCATGGTCATCGACACGCTCATCTCGTCCAGCGGGATACCGTCGAACAACTGGCGCATGTCGTAGATCGAGTCGATCGCCACGCCGGCCATTCCGACGTCACCGGCGACCCTGGGATGATCGGAGTCGTAACCGCGGTGGGTGGCCAGGTCGAACGCGACCGAGAGACCTTTCTGGCCGGCGGCCAGATTGCGCCGATAGAACGCGTTGGATTCCTCCGCGGTGGAAAAACCGGCATACTGCCTGATGGTCCACGGCTGGTTCACGTACATCGTCGGATACGGGCCGCGCAGGAACGGCGGCAGGCCGGGATAGGTGGCCAGGAAATCCACGTCGGCCAGGTCGTCCGCCGTGTAGATCGGCTGGATCGCGATGGCTTCCGGGGTTTCCCATGCCAGCGCGTCGACGCCTTTGCCGGTACGTTCGTACACCGCCTCCTGCCAGGCGGTCTCGGTGGCGGATGCTGGTGCGCCCAGTTCGATGTCGGCGAAGTTCGGGATGCTCATGCCACGGCCTCCAACACGCTCCGCAGTACGGCGAGCGCGTCGCAGCCGCGGTACAGGTAAGTGTCCACGTCCGTGAACGCCTCGTTCGGCGGCCCCGCCAACAGCACTCGCCGTACGCCGGCCCGCTTCAGACGGGTGGCCAGGTCGGCGGCATCGGCGGCGTACGCCTTGTCCGTGCCGCACAGGCACACCACCGACGCACCGCTGGTGAGCGCGTCGGCCACGGCCACGGCCGGGGTCTCGATCCCGCCGGCCCGCAACAGGTTCGCGGCGAAACCGGCGCGGGCGGAGTGCGCCGCGACCGGGCCGAGCGTCGCCAGGACCACTCGTGGGCGCGGACCGCGATCGGCCTGGTCGCGCAGGGCTTCGTACCCTTCGGCGTACCGGTGGCGCGGCAGGCCGCCGGTCGGCTCCGCCGGCAGCGGCGGCCGGTCGAGCACGGGTTCGGCCAGGTTCGGGTACTCGCTCACGCCGGTGATCGCGTCGGTCCTGGTGTCCAGGTTGGCCGAACGCCGGGCCCACGTCGCGGCCAGCCGCTCGGCCAGCGCACCGGAGGCGAGCGCCGCCGCGATGCCGCCGGACCGTTCCAGGTCGGTGAAGACCTGCCATGCCGCCCGCGCCAACGCGTCGGTGAGCGACTCGACGTACCACGAGCCGCCGGCCGGGTCGATCACGCCGGCCAGCCGCGACTCCGCGAGCAGGATCGACTGGGTGTTACGGGCGATCCGCCGGGCGAACGCGGTGGAACGGCCGATCGCGGCGTCGAACGGCGCGACGGTGACCGCGTCGGCGCCGCCGATACCGGCCGCGAAGCAGGCAACGGTGCCGCGCAACAGGTTCACCCACGGATCACGCTTCGTCAGCATGGCAGGCGCCGTCACGGCGTGCTGACGCTGCGCCCGCGCCGGACCGGCTGACACGCCGCTGACCTCGGTCACGCGTGCCCACAGTCGCCTTGCGGCACGCAGTTTGGCGATGCCGAGGAACTGGTCCGCCGTCACGGCATAGCGGAATTCGAGCTGTCCGGCTGCGGTGTCCACGTCGAGACCGGCGTCGGTGAGCGCCCGCAGGTAGGCGACGCCGGTCGCCACCGCACAGCCGAGTTCCTCGGCGTCCGACCCACCGGCCTGGTGGTAGGGCAGCGCGTCGACGACCATGCAGCGCAACACCGGATACCCACGCGCATACCGAGCGACCAGCGCGGCGGCGGAAGCGATGTCGACAGGAGAACCGGGAGAACCAGGAGCACCGGAGGTACCGGGAGCACCGGTCCGCGCGGCGAGGCCGATCGGGTCGATGCCCAGGTTGCCGCCGACCCGCGCCGCCGGCACACCCCGCTCCGCGTGCAGGTCCAGCAGCACCTTCGCCGCCGGGGCGACGAGGGCACCCGCGTCCAGCGTGACGGGTGCCAGATCCAGCAACACCCCGGACAACGCCGTGGCAAGGCCGTCCACCGGCACCCCTGTCGGCCCGACGGTCAGCCACAGCGAGCCGACGCCGGTGTCCAGGTCCGCCAACACCTGCTCGTTGACGACACCGGGGTCCGGATCGGCATAGCTCGCCCGCACGTCCCAGCCGTCGATCGTGCCGGTCGGGGAACCACCCCGGACGAACGGGGAAAGGCCGGGCAGGCCGGCGGCCGGTGCGGTGTCGGTCGCGGTGTAGAGGGGCGCGATCGTGATGCCGTCGTACGTCGTGGTGGCCAGCAGATCGGCCGGCTCGACGGCGTCGGCGGCCGACGCGTCGCCGGCCCTCACCAGCACAGCACGGACGCGCTCCTGCCAGTCCTGCCTGGTCGAGGCGGGGAAATCGGCTGCGAGCGCCAGCACTTCAGACGGCGTTGTCATGCTCTGCGATGATACTGGCCGGTAGCCGAGAGGGCATGTGAGTCGCGTCGCTGCGTGTGTTCCGACACGTGCCGGCCGTGATTCCGCCACAATGGTCGGGTGACCGGCCCGCCACCGCATCAGGAGACGCTGACCAACCAGCGCCTGATCGCGGGTAGGTACCGGCTGCGCCGCGTGATCGGCCGCGGCTCGATGGGCGTGGTGTGGCTGGCCTACGACGAGATGCTGCACCGGCCGGTCGCGGTCAAGGAGGTGCAGCTACCCGCCGGGATGCCGGCGGCCGAGGCCAACGACGCCCGTGAGCGGACCCTGCGCGAGGCACGCGCGATCGCCGCGCTGACGCATCCGAACGTGGTCGCCGTGCACGACGTGGCCAAGCAGGGCATCGAGCCGTTCGTGGTGATGGAGTTGCTGCCCGGCCGCAGCCTGGCCCAGGTGGTCGGCCGTGCGGGTGCGCTGAACACCGAGCAGGCCGCCACGGTTGCCGACGCTGTCGCCGCCGGGCTGGCGGCGGCGCACCGCAGGGGAATCACACACCGGGACGTCAAGCCGGGCAATGTGCTGGTCGGCGAGGACGGGCAGGTCAAGCTGACCGACTTCGGCATCTCCAGGAACGTGTCCGAGGTCACCATGACCAGCAGCGGACTGGTGCTGGGCACGCCCGCCTACATCGCACCGGAGGTGGCGGCCGGCGACCCGGTGACGAGCGCCGCCGATCTCTGGGGTCTCGGCGCGACGCTGTTCGCGGCGGTGGAGGGACGGCCGCCCTACGACGCCGGCGGCGACGCCCTGGAAACGGTGAACGAGGTCGTGCACGGCGAGGTGCCCGTGCCCTCCGGCGACTCGCCGCTGGCCGAGGTGATCGCCGGCCTGATGGTGAAGGACCCGGCGCGGCGGATGAGCCTGGTCGAGGTCCGCAGGCGGATCCGGCCGCTGCTGCCGGAACCGGGCGGCGTGGTGTTCCCGCCGGACGAGCCGGACCCACAAGCGGGCCCCGCCGACAACAAGCCGACCACCCACCTGAATCCGGTGCCCGAACCGGAGGCGTCCGGGCCAGTGGCACCGGTACCGCTGGCCGCCGACCCAGGACCGCTGCCGTTCGCCCTGTCCCAACCGGACCCGGTGCCGGCGCCGCTCGCGCCGTTGCCGCTCGCCTTGCCCCAACCGGTTTCCGCCCCGCTCGCGCCGGCGCCGGGACCGCTGCCGTTCGCGCGGCGACGGGCTCGGCGACGCCGTGGCCCGCTGGCCAGCGGGCTGCTGTTCGTGCTGGCCGTGCTGCTGTTCGTGGTGGCGGCCGGCGGCGGGTTCGTCGCGGCGCGGACGCTGGCCGGCCGGCCGCTGCTGCCCCCGTCGCACGCCCCGACGACGCCGACGACGAACAGCCCGCCGATACCCGTGACGACGTTCGTCACGGTGACCGCGCAGGCCGCGGTGACGTCCGGCACGCCGGGCGGGAACTTCACCGTGTCCGTGCCGGCCGGCTGGGCGAAGTTCGTCGAGCAGCGCGGCAGGCAGGGACCGTTGCCGGACAGCACCGCGGTGCGCTGGGTCCGGAGCGACGGCGAGGCCGAGTTGACCGTGGAACGGTTCGCCGGTTTCCAGCCGAAGGGGCCGTCCGACTACACCGACGCGGTGCGGGCGGCCGATCCGGACGGGAAGCTGCTCAGCGCGTCCAACGCGCCGGGCGAGTACCTGTTCCGGACCAGCACGTCCGGTCGCAGCATGTACTTCAAGGAAGTGCAGGGCGACGGCGACCTGTGGGTGCTGTCGGTGACCGTGCCGACGATCGCCGAGGACAGCGGCCTGACCGACCTGTACGACAAGATCAGCCCGACGTTCCACGTCACGAGCTGACCGATTCCGTAGGCTCTCCCCGTGACGAGCGTGACAAGCGTGACGAGTACCGGCGCACCCGACGCCGAGGCCGCTGCGAAGGTCCTTGCCGAACGCACCGGGATCGAACGGCACGACGTCGCCGTCGTGCTCGGTTCCGGCTGGCGACCGGCGGCCGACGTGATCGGTGTCGCCGACACCGAGGTCCCGATGGCCGACCTGCCCGGTTTCGTGGCACCGACCGCGGTCGGCCACGGCGGCACGGTCCGGTCGGTGCTGGTCGGTGACCGGCGCACGCTGGTCCTGCTCGGCCGCACGCACGGCTACGAGGGCTACGGCGTCGCGCGGGTGGTGCACGGCGTGCGAACAGCGGTCGCCGCCGGTTGCCGGGCCGTGTTGTTGACCAACGCGGCCGGCGGCCTGCGGGCCGGGATGACGGTCGGCCAACCGGTACTGATCAGCGACCACCTGAACCTGACCGCGGTGTCCCCACTGGTCGGTGCGAACTTCGTCGACCTGACCGACCTGTACTCGCCCCGGCTGCGCGGCATCGCGCGGGAGATCGACCCGTCGCTGGAGGAGGGCGTCTACGCGGGGTTGCCTGGGCCGCATTTCGAGACCCCGGCCGAGATCCGGATGCTGCGCACGATGGGCGCCGACCTGGTCGGCATGTCCACAGTGCACGAGGCGATCGCGGTGCGCGCCGCGAAGGCGGAGGTGTTCGGGCTGTCGCTGGTGACGAACCTGGCGGCCGGGATCACCGGTGAGCCGCTCAACCACGAGGAAGTGCTGGCCGCCGGGCGGGCGGCGGCGCAGCGGATGGGCACCCTGCTGGCGGAGCTGGTGACGCGGGCATGACGGCGCTGCCGACCCGGCTGCGGGACGAGACCTTCCGCTGGCTGGCCGACGACTTCGACCCGGCCGCGCAGGCCGAGTTGCAGGGTGTGCTGGCCATGGCGATGACCGGCGACGACGCGGCGGTCGCCGACCTGACCGACCGGATGTCCGGTCCGCTGACGTTCGGCACCGCCGGCCTGCGTGGCCCGGTGCGCGCCGGGCGCAACGGGATGAACCGCGCCGTCGTCGTCCGCACCACGGCGGGTGTCGCGGAATGGCTTGCGGCGCATGGCAATGCCGGCCGGACAGTGGTGATCGGCAGGGACGCGCGGCACGGCTCGGAGGACTTCCACGCGGACGCGGCGGACGTGCTGGCGGCGGCCGGTTTCGACGTCCGCGTGCTGCCGGAACCGTTGCCGACTCCCGTTTTGGCATTCGCGGTGCGGCAACTCGGTGCCGTGGCGGGCATCCAGGTCACGGCGTCGCACAATCCGCCGGCGGACAACGGTTACAAGCTCTACGACCAGACCGGCGGCCAGATCGTGCCGCCGACCGACCGGGAGGTCGAGGCGGCGATCGCCGGTGTGCCGGCCGCGGTGCAGGTGCAGCGCGCCAGGACGTGGACCACGGTCGGACCGGAACTCGTCGAGGCATACCTGGACCGGATCGCCGGTCTCCCCCGTGGCACGGCGCGCGAACTGCGGATCGTGCTCACGCCGATGCACGGTGTCGGCGGCGCGACGGCCGTGGCCGCGTTGCAGCGGGCCGGTTTCACCGACGTGCGGGTGGTGCGGTCGCAGGCCGTCCCGGACGCGGACTTTCCGACCGTCACGTTCCCGAACCCGGAGGAACCCGGCGCGACCGACCAACTACTGGCGCTGGCCGCCGAGTGCGACGCCGATCTCGCGGTCGCGCTGGACCCGGACGCGGACCGCTGCGCCATCGGCATCCCGGACACCGACGGCTGGCGGATGCTGCGCGGCGACCAGACGGGCTCGCTCCTTGGCGCCTACGTGCTGTCCACACTGGACCGCACCGTGACACCGGACCCGTTGGTGGCGACGACGATCGTGTCGTCGCAGCTCCTGCACGCGATCGCGACGGCGCACGGCGCCCGCTACGCCGAGACGCTGACCGGCTTCAAGTGGCTGGTCCGCTCCGGCGACGGACTCGTGTTCGCGTACGAGGAGGCCCTGGGCCTGTGCGTCGACCCCGGCGGTGTTCGGGACAAGGACGGCATCTCGGCCACCGTCGCCGCAGCCGACCTGGTCGCCACCGCCAAGGCGGCCGGCCGGTCGGTGCGTGACCTGCTGGACGCGATGGCGGTGGCGCACGGCGTGCACCTGACCGACCAGGTCTCCCCCCGGTTCGACGACCTGCGGGAGATCGGGGCGCTGATGGCGAAACTACGCGCGAGCCCGCCGACCACGCTGGCCGGCGGCCCCGTTCGCACCGAGGACCTGCTGCCGGACGCGGACGTGTTCCGGCTGCGTGGCGACGGCCTGCGGGTGGTGGTCCGCCCGTCCGGCACCGAGCCGAAACTCAAGGCGTACCTGGAGATCATCGAGGCCGTCGATCAGCCCGCCGAGCTGGCGGACGCGACCGCACGCGCGACCGACCGACTGGCGACCCTGCGCGCCGACGTGACGGCGCTGCTGAGCTAGCCAGCACAGCTCAGCGGTTCAGCATCGTCATGGACTCGGCGTTGTAGCGCGTGCCGGCGACCTCGTCGACCGGTACCGCCGCCTCGATCGCCGCGATGTCCGATGTGGACAGTTCGAGTGTCGCGGCGGCCATGTTCTCGGCCAGGTAGGTACGCCGCTTCGTGCCGGGAATAGGGACGACGTCCTCTCCCCTGCTCTGCACCCACGCCAGCGCCAACTGGCCGGCCGTCACGCCACGGTCGGTCGCCAGCTCGCGCAGCCGGTCGGCCAGCGCGAGGTTGCGCTGGAGATTGCCGTCGGCGAACCGGGGCAGCCCACCCGCACCGCGGAAGTCGCCGGCACTGGCGAAGTCGTCGGCCGACGTGATCTTGCCGGTCAGGAAGCCCCGGCCGAGCGGCGAGTACGCGACGACGCCGATGCCGAGTTCCCGTGCGGTGACCACGATCTCGGCCTCGATGTCGCGCGTCCACAGCGACCACTCGGACTGCAACGCGGCGATCGGGTGCACCGCGACGGCACGCCGCAGCGAGTCGACACCGGCCTCGGACATCCCGAGATGGCGCACCTTGCCTGCGGCGACCAGTTCGGCCATCGCGCCGACGGTGTCCTCGATCGGCACGTTCGGGTCGACGCGGTGCTGGTAGTACAGGTCGATGTGGTCGACGCCGAGCCGGCGCAGCGACGCGTCGCACGCCTGCCGCACGTAGTCCGGCGCACCGCTGATGCCCCGGTGGCTCGGGTCGGTCCTCGAACGGACGAGGCCGAACTTCGTCGCGAGGACGACGTCGTCCCGTCGGTCGGCGACGGCCCTGCCGACGAGTTCCTCGTTGGCGCCCATGCCGTAGGCGTCCGCGGTGTCCAGCAGCGTGATGCCGTCGTCCAACGCCTGGTGGATGGTCGCGATCGACTCGGTGTCGTCGCCGGGACCGTAGAACTCGCTCATGCCCATGCAGCCGAGGCCCTGGGCGCTGACGGTGAGCGCGCCGAGTCGGCGCGCGGGAAGGCCGGTCACGACGCTTCACCCATCGCCGGCGACAGTTCGGTCGCCCTCGACAACTTGCGCTCGATCTGCTCGTAGTTCGTGATCTTGTAGTCGAGCACTCCGAGGCACGACTGGAGTTCGGTGACGCGCTCGCGCACCTCGGCCCGGTGCTCGATCAGGATCTGGCGGCGGCGGGCCGCCGTCGCGTCGCCGCGGTGCCGTAGCTGCGCGTACTCGCGCATCATCCGGATCGGCATGCCGGTGGTGCGCAGCCGCGTGAGGAAGTGCAGCCACGCGAGGTCGGCGTCCGAGTAGCTGCGCCGGCCGCCGGAATCCCTGGCCGGCGGCTCCACCAGGCCGATGCGTTCGTAGTAGCGGAGGGTGTCGATCGACAGCCCGGTGTGGGCGGCCGCATGGGCGATCGAGTAGGTCACGTCTACGACCGTAGGACCTGGAGTGCGCTCCAGGTCAAGCGGAGTTTCCTCCGGATTTTGGGCTCGCCCACTCCTCGAGACACTCGCCGGCCGCACCGAGGTCGACCTGGCCACGACCGATCCGGCGCACCAGGTCCAGTGCCTCGTCCTCGTCGGCGTCGATCCACCAGCCGTTGATGTCGCACAGCGTCACCGCGGCCACCCAGCCCAGCCGCCAGTTGCCCTGGACGAGTGGCCGACCGCGCACGATCGAGTCCATCAGCGCGGCCGCCTTGAGCCACAGCGTGTCGTAGGCGGCGACGCCGAGCACGGTCGCCCTCGGCCGATGGGCGGCCGAGTCCAGCAGGCCGAGATCACGCACCACGAGGTCGCCGCCGATCACGGCGGTGGCGAGCACCAGCAGGTCGCTCGCGTCCAGGTACTCGGTCACCCGGTCGTCAGGCCGAACCCAGCCGGTCGAGCAGGCTCCGGTAACGCGGCAGGACCCTGGTGAGCACCTCGCCGAGTTCTTCCTCCTTGCGCAACCGCGCCCACCGTTCGGCCAGCGCCAGCCGCACGATCTCCTGCTTGGAACGCCCTTCGGCGGTGGCCAACTCGGTGAGTTGCCTGTTCTCCTCGTCGGTGAGCCGCAGCGTCATCGCCATGCGACTCAAGGTACCAGTCTGGTACCTTGCCCGTTTTTCGAAACGGCGTTACCTACACTGGCCCGATGGCCCGCCCCAAGGTCCACGACGAAGCCCTGCGCCTGCGACTACTGGACGAAGCCGGCCGACTGCTGTCCGCGGAGGGCGCGGCCGGCCTGAGCCTGCGCCGTATCGCGACCGACGCCGGCACGTCGACGACGGCCGTCTACTCACTGTTCGGCGGTAAGCCCGAACTCGTGCGCGCGCTGTTCCTCGAGGCGTTCGGCCGGTTCGCGACCCGGCTGGCCGCCGTCGCGCTCGGCGCCGATCCGGCCGAGAACCTGGTGCGCCTCGGCATCGCGTACCGGGAGGCCGCCCTGGCCGACCCGCACCTGTACGCGGTGATGTTCGGCCGTGCCGTGCCCGAGTTCACACCGGACGCGCCGGACCGCGAGGTGTCGCTGTCCGCGATGCGACCACTGCTGGAGGCGGTTCGGGCCGGCATCGCGGCCGGCGTGCTGGTGCCGGCGCCGCCGGAGACGATCGTGGTCGCGCTGTGGGGCTACGCGCACGGCCTGGTGTCGCTGGAGCTCAACGACGCCGTGCCGGAGGGTTTCGACGTGGCGACGGTGTACGAGGCCGCCGTCCGCGCCGCCATCCGCGGCTGGACGGTGCGCTGACCGGTCGAGCTACCGCTAGACCGCCCCGTACTGCCGGTCACCGGCGTCGCCGAGGCCGGGGACGATGTAGCCGGAGTCGTTCAGGCGCTCGTCGACGGCCGCCGTGACCAGCCGCACCGGCAGTCCGGACGCGCGCAGGTGCTCGATCCCCTCCGGCGCCGCCAGCACGCACACCGCGGTCACGTCGGTCGCGCCACGGCCGGTGAGCAGCCGGATCGTGTACTCCATCGAGCCGCCGGTGGCCAGCATCGGGTCCAGCACCATCACCGGGCGATCCGCCAGGTCGTCGGGCAGCGACTCCATGTACGGCGTCGGCATGAGCGTCGTCTCGTCGCGGGCCACGCCGACGAAGCCCATCTGCGCGTCCGGGATCAGCATGTGCGCCTGGTCGGCCATGCCGAGACCGGCCCGCAGGACGGGCACCAGCAGCGGCGGGTTGGCCAGGTGGTGGCCGACGGCCGGGCCGACCGGCGTGTCGATGCCGTCCTCGCGGACCGGCGCGTCGCGCGTCGCCTCGTAGACCAGCATCACGGTCAGCTCCTGTAACGCGGCACGAAACGCTGCACTGTCCGAGCGCGCGTCGCGCAGTGTCGTCAGCCGGGCCTTGGCCAGCGGATGGTCAATTGTCAAGATAGATAGGTTATGAGATTCTGAGACCATGCCCGTAATCATGACCCTCGTGTACTGCCGCATCAGCGACGACCCACACGGTCTCCAGGCTGGAGTAGAACGCCAGGAGGCAGCCTGCCGGAAGCTCGCCGAACAGCTCGGGTGGACCGTGCTCGACGTGCTCGTCGACAACGACATCTCGGCGGCCGGCACCAAACGCCGCAAGGCATACGAGCGACTGCTGGTCGACCTCGCCGCCGGCCGCGCACAGGCCGTGATCGCCTGGCACCCCGACAGGTTGTATCGGAAGCTCGCCGACCTCGAACGGTTCATCGACGTGGTCAACGCCCACCACATCGCGGTGCGCACCGTCTCAGCCGGCGAGGTCGAGCTGTCCACTCCGACCGGCCGGGCGATGGCCCGGACGGCGGCCGTGTGGGCTGGCCATGAGGTCGAGCACGGCATCGAACGGATGCGGGCCGCGAAGGCCGAGGCAGCCGCCGCAGGCAAGTACCGGGGCGGCCGACGGCGTCGCGGATACGAGCCGGACGGCGTCACGATCCGGAAGTCCGAAGCGAAGCAGATGCGCGATGCGGCCGACCGCATCCTTGCGGGCGAAGACCCCGGTGACGTGGCCCACGACTCCGCAAACTCGATCGCCGCCGAGTGGGGCATCCACCCCAGCACCCTGCGACGGATACTGACCAACCCGCACAACGCGGGCCTGATCGTGCACGAGGGCGCCGAGTATCCGGCGCAGTGGCCAGGCGTCTTCACCATGGCGCAGTACCGGGGACTGTGCGCCATCTACGCCGATCCGGACCGGAACAGCGGCGGGGCGCGTGGTGAGCGCGTGTGGCTGGGCAGCGGCCTGTATCTGTGCGGCCGGTGCAAGAACGGCACGACCATGAAGATCGGCGGTAGCGGCGTCTACCGGTGCAAGACGACGGCGCACTTGGCGCGTGTCGCGCAGACCGTCGACGACTACGTGCAGGACGTGCTGGTCGGCATCCTCACCCGGCCGGGCACGAAGCTACGGCTGCATGACGTGCCGGAGGAGGACATCGCGGCGATGCAGGCCGAGGCCGTGGCGATCCGTGAGGAGATCGACGGACTGGCACGGGAGCGTGGTCGTCGCCAGATCACCGCCCGCGAGTACCAGTTGATGTCCGAGCCGATGAAGACGGACCTCGCGAAGATCGAGGCCCGGATGACCGCATCGGCCTCCCGGTCGCCGCTGTCCGGGATCGCGGACGCCGAAGATGTCAGGGCTGCGTGGAAGTCGGCCCCGATCTCGCGGAAGCGCGCCATCTTGAACGCGCTGGCCGTCGTGACCGTGCTCCCCGCTCCGCGCGGCCGGCGACCAGACGGCGGGTACTTCGACTCGGCCAGCGTCGAAGTCGTCCCGAAGTAGCCAGCGACGGCCAGCAATATTCAGCTACATTCAGCAAACTCATGGGATGTAATGTGAAGTAATGTCTTAGAGCGTCTTAGTGAACATCTCCGAACACCTCCGAACATCATCGAGCTTTGTACAGCGCAGTACAGCTTTGTGCAGTTCAACGCAGCTCCACACCGGTGTAGACCGATCTACACCGATCCACATCGGTTGGTTTGTACGGCGCAGTACAGCAAACGGCGAGGCGCGGTTGCTAACGTGCTTGATGGGGAGGTAACTTACCCCCCATGAGCGAGATCAAGGCCATAAACATCGACCCTGAAGTTTCGCGCCATCGTGGCCGCAACGCCGCCCTGGCCCGCGCCGGTCGACACGAGGAAGCCCGCGAAGCCGCCCGCGACACACAAGCACGCCTGCTGCTACTGGCCGCACGCCGTGCCGCTGGACATCAGCCGGCGCTCACGTCGCAGCAGGTCGACGAGATCATCGAAGTACTGCGCGGTACAGCCGCATAGGGGCGCTGGCCAGGTGTTAGAGCACCCGGCCAGCGCAGCCACCTCACACCACGGCCGTTAGCGCGGTCGTGCCGCCCTCCTGAACGTCCAAGGAAACAGATGAGCGTTGTTGTGCGCGATGGTGCTACAAGCCTAAGCAAGATTGCACCTGGATCGCAAGACGAAGCCCGACAGGCCAGGATCGCCGAGATCGTCGCGGCCTGGCCCGA